>JAHJEG010000019.1 GCA_018825665.1 bacterium
AATGTAGTGTAAAAATGTATACTTCTTTTGATAATAAGATGTGATTATATTATTATACGTGCACAAAATCACAAAAAAGTGATTAATAGAGTGAAAAGCTGCTTGAAGTATGCTAAAACAGGGACTTGCAATAAAAATAATTCCCAGTAGCGATATTCAGTCGGCAAGAAAAATAAGTACAGAAAAGAGTAAATTTTTTTAAAGCTTAATTATTTATTAAATACGTATTATATGCATATTTGTAACATATTGGAGCTGTTAAAGAAAAATTAATTTTTCTTGCTAAAGAGTTTTAGTTTACAAAGAACAAGATTGTTTGGCAATAATTTTAAAAATCAGGAGGGGGTTACCTATGAAAAAAAATAGACTTGTTTTAGGCGGCGGATGTTTTTGGTGTGTTGAGGCAGTGTACACAAATGTTAAAGGCGTCTCTTCGGCTGTAAGCGGATATGCAGGCGGAGCGCGGGCAAATCCGAGTTATGAGAATGTTTGTTCGGGTGCAACGGGACATGCAGAGATAGTGGATATAGAATATGACGCGGAGCGTGTCTCTATGGATGAACTTTTGGATATATTCTTCGCGGTTCACAATCCTACTACACTCAACCAGCAGGGCGCCGACAAAGGAACGCAGTACCGCTCGGTGGTGTATTATCAAACTGAAGAGGAAAAAAAGATCATAGAAGGGGCTGTTCAAAGAGCGCAGGAGCATTACACGGATACAATAGTGACAGAGGTAAGCCCTCTTCCGGAAGTATATCCGGCTGAAGCGTATCATCAAAACTATTACAATCTTAATAGTTCTCAGGGATACTGTCAGGTGGTCATTGCTCCTAAGCTGCAAAAGTTTATGATGAGTTTTCCGCAAAATTTGGGTTAGATTAACACATCTCTTGTGCACATATCCGATCCGACATAGAGCAAAAAGATAAAATATGATAGAATCTAGCTTCCAAGAATGAGGAGCAAGAGCATGAATCATATATACAACTTAGCGATAATCGGTGCCGGTCCCGCCGGAATAGCAACAGCTGTCGAGGGATATTTGCAGGGGATAAGAGACATAGTGATACTTGAAAAAGACCAAAACCATAATTCAACGATACGAAAATACTACAAAGACAATAAAAGAGTTGATAAGGATTGGAAAGGTCAAAAAGTTGAACTTGACGGAAGGATTTATTTTGTCGACGGAACGAAAGAGACCACTTTGGACTTTTTTGATGAGATACTTGACAAGCACTCTGTTGAGCTGCAGACGCATGTCGAGGTTCAAAAGATAGAAAAAAAAGAGGGGCATTTTGAAGTTTTTATGGCAGGCAAAAGTATCAATGCAAAAAATGTCGTTGTCACCATCGGAAGGATGGGTAAACCCAACAAGCCGACCTATAAAGTCCCCACAGGAATAAAGAAAAAAATAGGATATACCCTTGATGGATGCAGCGAGGGGGAAAAAGTGCTGGTTGTCGGAGGCGGAGACAGCGCTGTAGAGTATGCGGTGGACCTGAGTGAAAAAAATGATGTTTCAATCTGCTACAGAAGAGAATCTTTTGAGCGGGCAAACCCTACAAATCAGACAAGTATTGCCAACGCTATTATCCATAAAAAAGTAAATCCGATTCTAAATATGAACATAGAGGGGCTTGAAGACGAAGAGGGCAGAGTGAGGGTTGTCTTTAGCGAAACGGAACCTCAGGTATATGACAGAGTTATCTATGCCATAGGGGGAACAACTCCAAGTTCATTTTTGGCTTCTTCGGGAATAGCTGAAGAAGACGGCAAGCCGGTTCATGATGAGAATTATGAGACGAATATCAAGGGGCTGTTCGTAGCAGGAGATATTACCCAGGAGTCCGGAGGGAGTATTGCCCTCGGACTCAATCACGGGTATGCTATAGCGTGCTTCATCCAAGGCGGCTGCCAAATCTCAAAAGACTAGCTTTTTAAGATGGCAGGGTCTTTTTCACTTAGAACTCCATCGGGAGTTCTAAGTATAAGCTCCAATTCACAGCTCAGATATTCAGAGGTGGTAATCGGTTTTGAGTTTTTATCCTCAAAAGCCGATTTCTTGGCATTATAGATAATATCTTCGAGTAAACTTTTTGTAGGTGCATCTGAGCCAAAAGAGCCCTTTAGCTCATTGTCCATATAAAGGTTTACGGTCGTAGCCATCTTTTCATTTAAAAGAGGATGCTCTTTTAGCAGAGTTTCCTTATTGATAGTTCTTTTGGCTTCGAGGACCTCTTGAATCGAATCACGGGCAAGCTGCAATAAAACTGAACGAGACATCCCAACCTCCTATAAATCTGACACATTATATCAGATTTTGCTCTCAGCTTTTTTTAGTTTATAGTTGTTGATAAGTTTTATAACGATCATTACGCTGATTACTTGAAAAAGAGAAGCAAGAATAAAGGCGTAGTAGTGAAGCAGGTTGATACTCTTTGCGCTGTAGGCAAGTGTGGCCATCGCTATAAGCAGGGTCAGAGGCATAGCATGGCTGAGCCCCATAAGTATAGAATCTACAAGACCAAGCTGTTTGATAAAGACAAGGGATGCAACAACTCTCATCGCAATCATGGCAAAAGCGATAACCACCGCTTTAAAAACCAGCCCGTCCATCACAAGTGCCTCAAGATTAAAGGAGCTTCCTATATAGATAAAAAATATGGGGATTAAAAATCCAAAACCATAGGAGGCAAGCTTCTCGGGCAGTTCATCCTTGTGCTCAAAAAAAGTAGGGATGAATATCCCGGCCAAAAATGCGCCAAAGGCAAGCTCAAGGTTTAGGTAGAGCATAGCTCCGACGAGAAGAAAAAATATTCCCATAGAGAGTCTTATGTCCTGCTCTTTGTTGTCCTCATGAGGCATAAGAGCTGTTGAGACCTCAGGATACCACCAAAAAAGAAGCTGCATCAGACGAAAGATGATAAACATAAAGATAAGGAACAGGATAAGCGCAGAGATGGTTTTGAGCAGTCCTATCCCAAAACCTGACTGAAGAGTCGCTGAGGTCAAGGTCAAAAATCCGATACTTACAACTTCTCCGATTCCGCCCGCAGTCATGGAGAGCGTGAGCCATGGGGTCTTTCCGTATTCCTTTGAGAGGGTGGCAATGAGTCCCACCGAAATAAGGGGAAGAAGCACCATAAATATTTTGCCAAGATCAAAATACACGGAAAAGCTTATCGAGAGGCTATAGAGTATCACAAGGTAGACGATAACGCCTCTCATAATCTTTGCGGGAGTCTTTAGGACTGTTTTTAGATTGATCTCGGTTCCGGCAATAAACATCAGATATAAGAATCCGAGTTCCGCGACTATCTCAAAGAGATGCTCATCATGCAAAAATCCCACGTATCCAAGAATTGAGCCTAGGATAATCTCTATGGGAGTTGTCGGAAGTTTGAGTAATTTTGCAAAAAACGGAGAAAATATAATTATTAATGAAATGGTGATGATCAGTACTACATTATCGCTCATAATTATTTATTCCACATGCCGGATTATTTTACTTTTGTGGCGACTTCAAGCTCTAAAGATTGTAACATTTCCAAATCTTTGCTCATGAGCCTGCCGCTTGTTGTTAAATAGTTTCCTATGACTATAGAGTTTGCTCCGTAGGCAAATATCTCATTTTGTCTCTCTCCAAACATCAGCTCTCTTCCTCCGGCTACCATGATACGCTCGGCATGTGGAAGTGTCTTTCTTGTCAGTCTTATAAGCTCCAGTGCCTCATCAATATCCAAGGTGTTGGGTTTTAATTCCAGAGCTTCATTATGGTGGTAAAAATTTATCGGTACCGAGGTAGGATTGAGCGATTTTAAGGACTCAAGCATAGAGATTCTGTCTTGCTGTGTTTCGCCCAGACCGAAAATACCGCCGGATATAAGTACCAGACCCGCTTCATTCACATTTTTGCAGGTTTCATATCTCTCATCCCAAGGATGGGTCGTACAGATCTGCGGATAAAAATCTCTTGATGTCTCAAGATTATGGTTATACGCTTTTATTCCTGCATCTTTTAATACAAGAAGCTGCTCCAGGGTCGCCGTGCCGTTACAGGCTATAAGTCTCAGCTGCGGAGCCGCCTCACGCACAGCCTTTGCCACGTCGCATACGAACTTGAGTGTTTTATCGTTGAGCCCTTTATCTGCGGTGACCAGACAAAATCCCAAAGCACCGTTATCCTGTGCAGTTTTAGCTTCTTGTACAATAGTGTCTATAGGTTTTTGTTTATATCGCTCAATATCTGCTTTGTATCTTACGCTCTGAGAACAAAATTTACAATCCTCTTTACATGTACCGCTGTTTATATTACATATAGAACATAAAAATATTTTTTCACTCATGTTTATTGTGCTCTCTCATAGTTGAACTGCTCACGTGCAAAGGTGTCAGATTTTTTCTCTTTTGTATAGTATGTTACACTAAATTCCCTCTCATCCACCTCAAGCATCACACATTCTGAGACGGGTTTGTTCCTGGCACAGCATTCACCGGGATTGAGGAACAGGGTTCCGTTTATAAATTCGGATTTAAATTCATGGGTATGGCCAAAGAGGACAACTTCCGCATCCGGCGACATATAATAAGGCAGATGCATAAGTTTGAATCTTGTGTTTGCAAGCTTGAAATAGTGGGGCTCCTGAACAAGATTGTATTTTTTATGGTAATGCGCAAGATGGGCATCATTGTTCCCGTATACTGCGATATATCTGAGTCCGCAGTTTTTGAGCATTTCCAGGGTTTCGACTTCTACAATGTCCCCGGCATGAATCATAAACTCAGCCCCCTCACCCATAAGTAAATCCAGAGCTTCCTGCGCTTTGTTTACCTTGGTATGGGTGTCTGAAATAATTCCTATCTTCATAAAGACTATTCCCCTCTGGGAGTTCTCGCCTTACATTTAACACATTCATACACTTCTTTGTTTCTGTATACGCGTTCTGCGAGTACGCCTTCACATCCCTCTTCTTTACATTTGATGGTTGTGGGTTCAAATTTCGAGATAAATGTACATTTAGGGTAGTTTTCACACCCCCAAAAAGCACCTCTTCGAGATTGTTTGTGCAGCAGTTTTCCGCCGCAATCAGGACACGGAGTATCCGAGCTTTTGCTCTCGTGGTCAAGGCTCTTCGTATTTTTACAATCGGGATAACCGCTGCATGCCAAAAATTTGCCGTTGCGGCCATTTTTAACAATCATATCCTTGCCGCACTTGTCGCATTTTTCATCGCTTACTTCTGCTTTTACCTCTACGGCATTGCCCTCATCATCGAGCTGTTCCGTGTATTTACATTTAGGAAAACCGCTGCACGCTATAAAGTTTCCGAATCTTCCCGAGCGAAGCAATAATTCCTCCCCGCACTTAGGACAGGCACGTCCAAGAGGCTTTGCCAGTTTAAGCGAGACGATTTTTTCTTTGCCGTCTTCTATCTGTTTTATAAACGGAAAGTAAAAATCGCTTAAAAGTTTTTGCCAGTCATTGTGACCTTCTGCCACTTCGTCGAGTTTTTCTTCCATATCGGCAGTAAAACCCACGTCCACTATGTTCGCAAAGTTTTTTTCCAAAATATCAGTGACGGTAAAAGCTATCTCGGTCGGGATAATCTGCTTTTTTTCTATACTTACATAGGTGCGGCCGCTTAGGGTTGCCACTGTCGGAGCATAGGTAGATGGACGGCCGATTCCCTCGGATTCAAGTTTTTTAATCAAAGAAGCCTCCGAGTATCTTGCCGGGGGTTCAGTGAAGTGCTGTTGGGGCTCAATACTCTGAATCTCGGCTTTTTCACCCTCTTTGAGCGTTGGAAGAAGCTTATCCTTGTCTTCCGTGCCTGTGAGTTTATAAAAACCGTCAAAGATCAGTTTTCTTCCGCTTGCACGGTACTCTGAATCTTTACCGCTGAAGGTGATGCTTTGTTGTTCAAATATCGCATCTTCCATCTGACATGACATAAATCTTTCATAGATCAGACGGTAGAGTTTGATTTCGTCCGCTTTTAAAAATGATGCGGCGATTTCAGGAGTAAATTCGAGCATGGTAGGGCGGATGGCTTCGTGCGCTTCTTGTGCACCCTTTGCTTTTTTGGTGTAAACTTTCGCCTCTTTTGGAAGATATTTTTCCCCAAATCTGCTCTTTATGATATCTCGCACACCGTTTACAGCTTCTGCTGCTAAGTTCAATGAGTCGGTTCTCATATAGGTGATAACCCCTGAGGTACCTTCTGGAGTCTTGACACCTTCATAAAGGCTTTGCGCTACCATCATCGTTTTTTTAGGTGTAAACCCAAGCTTGCTTGATGCCGTCTGCTGAAGGGTTGAAGTCATAAAAGGAGGAGGAGTAGAGCTTTTTCTCTGCTTGGTCTCAATCTTTGAGATTGTATATGCATCCGCTTTTACGCTTTTGACAATCGATTCTGCTTCTGTTTTATTCTCAATAGAAAGTTTTGAGAGCTTCTCCGCATTAAAAGAGATTAAAGTCGCCTCTATATCTTTTTTGAAAACCGTATCGATGCTCCAGTATTCCTGAGGAATAAAGGCTCTTATCTCTCTTTCGCGGTCGACAACAAGTTTTAAAGTCGAGGACTGGACGCGTCCGCCGGAGAGACCTTTTTGGATTTTTGAACTTAAAAGAGGAGAAAGTTTATATCCGACCACGCGGTCAAGCAAACGACGGGCCTGTTGAGCATTTACCATATCCATATCTATCTTGCGGGCATTTTCAAGCGCATGCTTGATGGCTGTTTTTGTGATCTCATGAAAAACTATGCGGGGAAGTTCCTCTGGGTCTTTTTTTATGGCATGTGCAATATGCCATCCTATAGCTTCACCCTCACGGTCCTCATCGGTCGCGATATATATGGTATCACTTTTCTTTGCCAGTTCTTTTATCTCTTTGACCGTGGCGGCATTCTCTTTTGCTACGCTGTAGGTCGGCACAAGGTGCTGAGTCTCTTCATCTATAGTGATTCCAAAACGTGATTTTGGCAAATCCCTGATGTGTCCCTTGGATGCTATAACCTCATAACCCTTGCCTAAAAAGTTTTTAATTGTTCTAGCTTTAGCTGGTGATTCGACGATAATTAAGTTCAAATTATTTTCCTATATATACCTATATATAATAGTATAGTTGTTTTGAGTCTGGAAGTGTATCAAAAAACTTTAAATAATGTAAACTTTAAAATAAACTAAAGTAATAGGTGTAGTTACCGATATAGCTTGTAATTAACAAGGAAGTTAATGAAAATTGACACAAGGGCACAAGGCTCTTACCCAAAAAGGATTTATTATGGGATTTAGAATAAATACAAACATCGGTGCAATGAACGCACACAGAAGCGCTACTATGAATAATGTGGGACTTGACAAAAGTCTTAATTCATTAAGTTCAGGTCTTAGAATCAACCGTGCGGCAGACGATGCGGCAGGTCTTTCAATCGCAAACAAACTCTCAGCCCAGTCTCAGGGTCTTGGTCAGGCTATTAAAAACTCAAATGACGGTATCGGTCTTATTCAAACAGCCGATGGTGCTTTGGAAGAGTACGGCAATATCGCAAAAAGAATTCGTGTTCTTGCTACTCAGGCAGCCAATGATACGCAGGATGCGGACTCTAGAGCGTACATTAAACAAGAGATTAATGCGCTTATTGAAGAAGCAAGTGATATCGCGGGTACTACTAAGTTTAATGGACAAAGTTTATTGGATGCTACATCTTCTACTGCAGTTGCTGGTACATTCGTAATTCATACAGGTGCATATACTACGGAAACGCAATCGGTTGTTATAGGTGATGCAAATGTAAGTGCGTTAATGTCAGGTTCAAGTGCTGTAGATACGCAAGCCAATGCAGAGCTTACAATATCTGCGATGGATGATGCCATTAAAGCGATTGACGGATTACGTTCTACCCTGGGTGCTGCACAGAATAAACTAGAGTCAACTGTTAGAAATATCAGTGTAACTCAGGTAAATATAGCAGCGGCAGAATCTCAAATCAGAGATGTTGATTTCGCAGCAGAGTCTGCAAACTTTGCAAAACACAATATTCTTGCACAGTCG
>JAHJEG010000020.1 GCA_018825665.1 bacterium
CAATGATCTCAAACAACCCGTTTCACTTCTCTCGAAGCTTCCCTGACTCCTTAACTTAAGGTGTCTCTGTTTGTGGACGGGAATTATAGACAAATCAGTTCTCAATGTCAAGTGTTTTTTTGATGAATTTTGAAAAAGTTTCAAAAGTGTTTATTTTTTATCAATAATTCTTATACTGTTATATTTATGCTTACATTATAATAGATTTTTACAACTGCTAAATCTTCTTTATAGCCCACCCTCTTCTTGCTATCTATGAAAGTCATAGAGAACTTGTTGCTATGTGTTAACTCTTTATATATAGAATTCCTATTAAATTTATTTTATTGCTCTGTTGAGCTTATAGGAAGGATAAAAACATGGGACTTTATGATCGTGATTACGCAAGAGGTAACTCTTTCGCTTATGAAACCGCTAGTCGCAGTGATTCACAGATAATCTCTTTCGTAAAAGAGACTTATAAACTTTTTGCTGCGTCAATGATGGCTGGTGCGGTAGGCGCTTACGTTGGTGTTCCAATAGCTGGTACTGTTGCGGCTTATTTTTGGCCGCTTTTTGCTTTAGAAATAGGATTGCTTATTGGCTTGCATTTTGTAAAACATAAGCCGGGTATCAATCTGGCAGTAATGTTTGGATTTGTATTCATGACAGGTCTTATGCTTGCTCCGTTGCTTTCCCGTACACTTGGAATGAGCGGTGGCGGAACTATAATAGGGAATGCTTTTGCTATGACCTCTGTAGTCTTTGGCGCTATGAGTTTTTATGCTATTAAAAGCACGAAAGACTTTACTGGTTACGGCAAACCTTTAATGATTGCTCTGTTTGTGATTATCGGATTCTCAATTCTTAACATATTCCTGGGTAACCCTATGTTGCATGTTATTATTTCTGGAGCTGTTGTGGTACTGTTTAGTATTTTGGTTATCTATGATACGCAAAATATTATGAACGGTTCCTATGAAACTCCTATCGATGGAGCTATCGCACTTTACCTTGATTTCTTGAATATCTTTACTGCACTTTTACAGTTGTTTGGTATTTTCGGGAATAATGAAGACTAAAAACATGGTATCACCCGAACTTTTTCGGGTGATCGATGCTAATCTAAACCGCCTCAAAGAAGGTATCCGCGTTGTTGAAGATATCATGAGGTATCGTGATAACAACAAAGAACTCTCTTCAAAACTCAAACAACTAAGACATCTTGCAAGAGTAGAAGAAACACTCGAACTGCTCAAACAGCGTGACAGCATCAATGATGTGCTTCGTCCCTCTACAAAAAGTGAACTCAATCGTACTGATATTAAAAATATTCTCACAGCCAATTTTAAAAGAGCTGAAGAATCTTCAAGGGTATTAGAAGAGCTTTATAAGCTTAGCAATGCCGCATACAGTGAAAACTTTAAACACATCCGCTACGAGCTTTACAGTCTCGAAAAAGAGATACTTCTTAACGAGAAGTGATAAACACCACTTCAAATTCCAAATAATTAAGAGGATATTCACGCATAAGCATTTTAGTCTGCTTGTAATCGAGTACTTTTCTTGAGCCGCTGACACCGCTTTGTTTTATATATCTGAACATATCTCTCGTAGATTCGAATTCCAGCCTATAATGCACGACTTCGAAATCGGCGTCGAAATATTTCTTTTGCAGTGCATATACTTCATCCACTGTTCTAAGCAATGGCTTAAGTGATGCGGTTTCATTTAAAGTCTTAAAAGTATTTGCTGTAAAGATGGCAAAAGCTATCGGGGTATGCATCTCTTGTATGCATTTAAATACCATGTTTAAGTCTTGTGCCCACTGCAGCGCCGAAGCAGAAAATATGAAATCATATTTATGTGTTTGTAAATTCTCAAAAAATGTCTTATCGTTAAAATCACCGTATATGCACTCTATATTTTTTGATTTTGGGTGTATCGCCAGCATCCCCGGTGCAAAATCTACTCCGGTAAAACTCTCATACTTCCAGGATATCTTTTTACATATTGCGCCGCTGCCACAACCTAAATCTAAAATATTCTCAGGTCTATGCGATACTTTTTCCAACAGCTTCTCTGCAACCTGGTTTTGGATTACATTATATGCGCCGTAATGGCTCGCATATCTGGAAAACTCGGAGCTTATTTTCATTTTTTATTACGGATCAAAGAGAGTATAAATAAGACGAGAACACATAGAACTATGGTTGCACCGGATGGGAGCGAAAAATAAAAGGAGAGTGTCATTCCACATGCCACACTCACAAGAGCAAAAGCAAGCGCTAACAGTACCGTATATAAAAAGCCCACCTTGTACTGCAGCGCTGCGATGGTGGGAATAACCATGAGCGCGCCTATCAAAAGACTTCCTACTACTCTGATGGACAAGGCAATAATAATAGCAACTACCGTGACAAGCAAAAAATTTACAAGCTTTACTTTTATACCGCTTGTCTGCGCGACTTCTTCATCATACGCTATAAAATAGAGCTCTTTTGAAAATGCCAATAGCAAGACCATCGAAATAGTTCCAAATATCAATATTGTGATTAGATCCTCATTGCTGACCGAGAGAATGGAACCAAAGAGGTATGAAAAAAGAGAGTTGTTAAAAGCACCGCCGAGGGAGACAATGATAACAGCCGTAGCTAAGGAACCTGAGAGCAAAACTGCCAAGACCGCATCCGAGTACAAAGAAAAATAACTTCTGAGATACTCTATAAGCCAGGCAGAGAATATAGCGAATACTACAGCCATCCAAAGGGGATTCAAGCCCGCTACCAAGCCTACTGCAACACCTACCAAAGCTGAATGCGCCAAAGTCTCGCTTATCATAGAGTAGCGTCTAAGCACAACAAAGGTTCCGCTGATTGAAGCTAATACTGCGATAATAATCCCCGCCAAAAAAGCTCTTTGCATAAAATCATATTCAAACATCTCTAGCATAACAATCTCCTAGTGCTCATGTTTGTGGTTATGGATCAAATGCGCTTCAATCCCGTAAAGCTCACTCATCTCTTCACAACTAAGAGCTTCTTTTGGATTATTACAGATTATCGCTTTTTGATTAACAGTGAACAATCTTCCTATATCATCGGCAATAACCCCTATATCGTGTGTGATAAAAACTATGGTGATTCTTTCTTCTTTGTTTAGTTTTGCCAAAAGTGCATAAAAGTTTTTTTGCGAAAGTATATCGACTCCGGTATTTGGTTCATCCAAGATCAGAATCTCAGGCTTTGACGCAAGTGCACGTGCTATCATCACTCTTTGTCTCTGCCCGCCGGAAAGAGTACCGACCATCTTATCCTTCAAGTGCAGAACCCCCATCTTTACCATGGAATCATGAACGGCTTCCTTATCTTTCTCATTCATTCTGGAAAAAAATCCTCTTTTGGAGGTTCTTCCCATATTTACAATATCCTGTACAGTTGCAGGAAAGCTGGCATCTACATGCGAGGCGCGCTGCGGAACATACCCTATTTTATCCCAAAATTTAAAATCTTTAATATTTTTTCCATACAGTTTTATCTCTCCGCTTGTAGGCTCTTCGAGCCCGAGCAGCATCCTGATCAATGTAGTTTTTCCACCGCCGTTTGGCCCTATTATCGCTACATATTCAGAGTTGAAAATCTCCAAGGAGATATTGGAGAGTATTTTTTGTCCTCTGACAATAAAACTGAGATTCTTGACACTAAAGATGGGAACTTTAAATTTCATCGACACTTAAGAGCCCTGGAAATTTTTTCTAGATTTATTCTCATAACGGTTTCATAATCAAGTTTCTTTTGGGCTTCATCTGCCGTGATATTTCCCAATGGCTGAAGAACATCCACATCCACGCCCGCTTCTTTTGCTATACTTTTCATCGCTTTATCACTGACAAAACTCTCAAAAAATACGGTTGAAATATTATGTTCTTTTACATGTTTGATGAGTTTTATCATATTTTTTGCACTTGGCTCTGCCTCCGGAGAAAGTCCGCTTAAAGACTCTACGTGAAAGCCGTATCTGTTTGCAAGATAAGAAAATGCATTATGATTTACGATTATGGTATCCCCTTGGCATGTGGAAAGTTTTTGTTTGTACGCATCATCCAGCGCATGCAATCTGTTTACATACACTTGCTGATTGTTTTTATAAAGCTGTTCATTTTCAGGTGCTATTTTTATAAATTCATCCCTCATGATATGCGTTACTTTTATCATATTCTCAATATCAAGCCAGTAATGCGGGTCGACTCCATTATGTGAACACTCTGAATCATGTTCATGATGATGTTCCTCTTCATTTTCTTCTTCTTCCAGACTAAGCAAGGTAACACTTCGGCTCATATCTATGGCTTTATTGGGAAATTCAAATCCCTCTATCCAGGGCTCAAGTCCTGCACCGTTATACATAAGCAAATCACTCTTATGTATCTTTGCGACCAGTTTAGGCGTAGGCTCAAAACTGTGCGCATCAACGCCAAAAGGCAAGATCATAACAAGCTCAATAGTATCCCCGGAAATATTCTTTGCTACATCGTAAAGCGAAAATGTACTCAGAGCTACTATCGGCTTTACTTTTTCCAAAGCAAGCTCATTTTTGGCATCTTCTTTCATCACGTACATCTGCAAAGCAAAAACTATAATAATCAAAACAAAAATAATATTCCTGAAATCTCTCATAAATCATCCATTTTTTATGCAATTATACCTAAATAGATGATTAAGAATTGGCATTTATAGTTTTTTTGGATATAATTCGCCACTTTTAATCTCAGGAAATTATAAATGACAGCTAGTTTTTTACTTATTGTTCAAATAGTTTTGGTTGTAGTTTTGACTATCGCTGTACTATTACAAAAAAGCTCAAGCATAGGCCTTGGTGCATATAGTGGTTCAAATGAATCTGTATTTGGTGCAAAAGGTCCAAACAGCTTTTTGGCAAAAACAACATTCCTTTTAGGCTTTTTATTTGTTGTGAACACAATTACACTTGGCTATATGTATTCACAGTCAAGCAATGAATCTGTAGTTGACAGTATGATCGAGACTACAAATGTAATCGCTCCGAATGCTGTAGATACAGACACTAACAAAACAAGTAACTAAAAAGTAGTTGCATTTTTGCAACTACCTCGCCTAATTCAATCTTCACAGCCCCCTCTTTTACAAACTCTTAAAATATTTCTCGCTACAATTGCAGGAATAAAGTATTGAGCATACATATTTTTATGTCTTTTTACAAATCAACATCAACTCAAGGAAACTAAATGCTAACTGAAATATATGATGCGTGTGAGAAAAAAATGAAATCAAGCATCGAACATATGCAAAGAGACTTCAAAACACTTAGAACAGGCAAGGTTACCACCTCTGTTTTGGATAATGTAAAAATCGACTACTACGGGACAATGACACCGCTTGACCAGGTTGGTTCTGTCATTGCGACTGATGCTACCACTATCGTTGTGAATCCATGGGAAAAAAATCTTTTACAGCTAATTGAATCTGCTATATCAAAAGCCAATGTCGGAGCCAATCCAAATAATGACGGTGATTTAATCAAGTTATTTTTCCCTCCGATGACTGTTGAGCAAAGAAAAGAATCTGTAAAACAGATGAAAGGCATGGGCGAGAATGCAAAAGTTTCTATTAGAAATGATAGAAGAAATTCAAATGACCAAATTAAAAAACTTGAAAAAGATAAAGAGATTACACCTGATGAATCCAAATCTGCACAAGAGAATATTCAAAAACTTACAGACAAATTTATTGCCGGCATTGACCAGATACTCAAAGACAAAGAAGCAGAGATACTAAAAGTTTAATAGAGCAAAAACAAGCTTTTCTTGCTCTAAAGCAGAGAGTAGCTTTCCCCCTGCGGGGAGTTCTTCGCACCATGAGTGCAGTAGTCACCTATGCATTATGCCCGGCATGTGCAAATAATAAGAATTAGGAAAACTCGTGAATATTAAAAAAATATATATGGATGCAAATGCTCTTTTAGAAGGTCACTTCAAACTAAGTTCTGGCAATCACTCACAATTCTATCTTCAATCTGCAAAAGTGCTGGAAGATCCAAAAACGGCAAAACTTCTAGCCGATGCATTGGCAGAACAGATAAAAGCAAGCGGACTTCAGGTAGATACGGTTTGTGCACCGGCGCTTGGCGGTCTTATTGCAGGTTTTGCACTAGCCCAAGCCCTGGACGTTCGCTACATATTTGCCGAAAGAGTTGAAGGGGTGATGAATATCCGCCGCGGCTTCGAGGTCAGCAAAGGCGAGAAAGTGCTTATGTGCGAGGATATTATCACCACGGGCGGTTCAGCCATGGAAGCAGCAGCCGTAGTACAAGAACTTGGCGGTGAAATAGTGGGTGTTGCCGCTCTGGCAAATCGCGGTTTTTGTAAACGTGAGAACAGCACGATAAGTACAAAGCCAAACTGTAAACTTCCTCAGGATATACCATTTTTTGCACTGGATGATTTTACATTTGAGATGTACGCACCGCAAGAGTGTCCGCTTTGTAAAGACGGAAGCGAAGCTATCAAACCTGGAAGCCGCGGTAATTAGTACTGTTTAAATAAAACTTACCACAAAGGAATTACTAGCTATGGCAGATATACAGACTGATTTTAAAGTAGATATACAGCATCTTCAAAAGGTTCACAGAACGATACGAAAATCCGGAAATATTTTTCCAAACGAAGGTGAACTGGTAAAAACACTTGAAGAAGAGATTACAAAAGCTCAAGACGACAACTCTTTGAATATCTACTACTCTATGGCTCAATATCTAAAACAACGAATAAAAGAACTTCGTGAACATTTGGAGTCACCGCAGCAAGCGGTTGAAGAAGCTTATACTGATCTAACCTGGAGTATCAACTATCTTCAATGGCTGGTATCAGAACAAAGTACAAAATCTTCGAACGACAAATAACTAAAGAACGCTCCTCTGGCTGTTCTTTAGTTTACAGCTCATCACGCTTTTAACCAAGACCGTAGCGACCTCCAGTTTCCCATCAACAATCACGGAAATATCCAAATCTGCAAGCTTTTGTTTCTCCTCGAGTGAGACGATTTTTACAACAAGATTTACATTTTTTGTGTGCTTTAGTACCGACTCGCAGATAAGCCTCTTTTTGTCAATATTATCAAGCGTCACAACAACACCTGCCGCATTTTCCACATGCAGAGCATCTAGAATAGAAACCTTTGACATATCACCCAGATAAGCTTCCCGTCCTTCAGCCAAGGCTCTTTTGACATGCTTGTTGCTGTTGTCTATAATAATATACGAGGCGCCCAGTTTGTCCAATTCATCAGCCACGAACTTTCCGACAATACTGTATCCGCAGACGATTAAATGATTTTCTCTGTTTGCCAAAGCAGCCATCTCTTCTATTTCCGGCTCCACTTTTGTAACAAATGCCACGATTTGATTTATCTTTGTGATAAAAAACGGTGTGATAATCATGGAAAAGATTACAATCAAAACCAGAAATTTTGCCAAATCCGCATCCAATATCCCACCCATACTCGCAACCGCAAAAATTACAAATGAGAATTCTCCGACTTGGGATAATGCCAAGGCCGTTTTGAGCGAAGTGGCGTGTTTGGAAGTAAAACGCAGCAGCACATACATGATGAGCGTTTTTAAAAGAAGCACAAACACGAACAACCCGACAATCAGTTCAAATTTATCAATGAAGAGCAGCACATCTATCTTCATACCCACAACAATAAAAAATGTACCCAAAAGTATATCTTTGAATGGCGCTATGTCAGATTCCACCTTATGATGGTATTTCGTCTCAGCGATTATCATACCCGCGACAAAAGCACCCAGAGAGTAGGTAAATCCCATATAATATGCCAAAAGAGAAGCACCAAGGACTATAAACAAAACGGACCCCATAAATAACTCTTCAAGCTCAGACGAAGCGGAAAAATGTAAAAGCCAGGTCATCACTCTTTTACCCACGACAAACAAAAGTCCCACAACGACTATAGCGCTTGTAAAAGTATGCAGTAAAATGTCAGCGACACTTTGATCGCCTTCGGTAGTCAAAAAGCTTATAAGTATCAAAATCGGGATGACGGCAATATCTTGAAATATAAGTATCCCTGTTGCCCTTTGTCCATATGAAGTATATATCTCTTTTGAACTCTTCAGGTAGCTGAGCACCACGGCCGTAGAGGATAATGAAAAGGCCAAAGATATTATGAGTGAGGACTTGCTATCCAAAGAAAACCCATAATGGCTGATGGCGTACACGGCCAAGGCCGTAAAACCCACCTGCATCAGTCCGTTGCCAAAAATAAGCTGTTTCATTGTTCCCATTCTTGATAAAGATATCTCAAGCCCTATGGTAAACATCAAAAAGACTATACCAAACTCACCCAAGAGTTCCAGAGTGTGGGAATCCGCGGCATGATGAAGATCAAATGCATACACAATCAACGTACCGGTTAAAATATATCCTATTATCTGCGAAATACCGAGCCGTTTTAAAAATATATTTACAACTATCGATATACCCAAAGCCATAATTATATAAAGAAGTGCATTTTCCATTATTCTACTTTTTTTAGAGTATTATATACTATTAATCTTATTTCATACGTTTTGTATTATAACAGTGCCAATACACAGCTATACAGATTTTAAGAGATTCTATACTATAATCGCGTAATTATTAAATAAGCACAATATTGATGGAGATTTGCATGACTAAATACATTTTTGTTACCGGTGGGGTTTTAAGTTCTCTTGGAAAAGGGATAACAGCTGCTAGTGTTGGTACACTGCTTAAACACTCTGGTAAAAAAGTGGGCATGCTGAAAATTGATCCGTATATCAATGTTGACCCTGGAACTATGAGTCCGCTTGAGCATGGTGAGGTCTTTGTAACAAAAGACGGAGCCGAAACAGATCTTGATATCGGAAACTATGAAAGATTCCTGGATACTTCCTATTTGAAATCAAGCAACTTTACTACGGGTCAGGTTTACTCAAGCGTAATCGAACGTGAACGAGCCGGCGGCTATCTTGGCCAAACTATTCAGGTTATTCCTCATATAGTTGGCGAGATAGTACACCGCATCAAACTTGCCGGTGAAGGTCACGACATACTGATAGTTGAGCTTGGCGGTACAGTTGGCGATATAGAAGGCCTCCCTTTTATGGAAGCTATCCGCCAAATGAAGCACGATGATGAAGTTGCAGGAACATTTTTCATCCATGTAACCCTTATCCCTTTCATAAAAGCTGCCGGTGAACTAAAATCAAAGCCTACACAACACTCCGTTCAAGAGCTTCGCCGTATCGGTATCACCCCTCAGATGATCATTGCAAGAAGCGAAAATGCTCTGCCTAAAACTTTTAAGAAAAAACTTGCAATGAGTTGTGACGTAAGCCCTGACAGTGTTGTAGAGGCACTTGATGCGGCAAGCATCTATGATGTACCGATGTCGTTTTTAAGACAACATATCCTAAAACCTATCTCAAAAGAGCTAGATCTGGGTGATTTGAATCCTGACATGGAAGAGTGGGATTCTCTTGTCAAAAAGATAGTTCAGCCTAAAAACAGAGTCGTTATAGGATTTGTGGGCAAATATCTTCAATTAAAAGAATCGTATAAATCTTTGACGGAATCACTGATCCATTCGGGCGCACATCTTGATACACGCGTGGATATCTGCTGGGTGGATTCTGAAGAGATAGAAGAAAAGGGAGCGGAAGAACTTTTAAAAGATTGCGATTCCGTATTGGTAGCCGGCGGTTTTGGAAGTCGCGGTGTCGAAGGCAAAATCCAGGCTATTGAATATGCAAGAACGAACAAGGTTCCCTATCTTGGGATTTGTCTTGGAATGAAGCTCACGCTTGTAGAATACGCCAGAAATGTTTTAGGTTATGAGGGTGCAAATTCTATAGAATTTGATGAAAACACTCCTTACCCTATGGTATATCTGATTGATAACTTTTTGGATCAAAGCGGGAACAAACAGCTCAGAACACACAAGTCCCCTATGGGCGGAACACTAAGACTCGGTGAATACCCTTGTGACACAAAAGAGGGTTCCATCCTGAGAAAAGCGTATGGCGGAGCAAAAACAATTTTTGAGAGACACCGTCATCGCTATGAAGCAAATCCGGCCTACAGAGAAGCTCTTGAGCAGGCAGGAATGATAGTGACAGGCGAATCCGACGGGCTGATAGAAACAGTTGAGATACAAGATCATCCATGGTTTTTGGGAGTTCAGTTTCACCCGGAATTTACATCAAGACTGCAAACTCCAAATCCTTCTATTCTGGCATTTGTTCAAGCTTCCCTAAGTGCCGAATAATATTCCACAACTCAATAAGCCGGCTCTTTTTGAGCTGCTTTGCCAAAGATTTGAAACAGAGGATAAAAAACTCTCACAAATACCTAATCCGGCCCTGCTTCAAGACTCCCTAAAATCAGCAAAAAGAATCGCATCAGCTATACGAAACAAAGAAAAGATTACACTGGTCGGCGATTATGATGTCGACGGTGTAAGCTCTACGGCGATAATGGTTGATTTCTTCAGACAAATCCCCTACCCGCTTGAAGCTGTCATCCCTAACCGCTTTAGAGACGGTTACGGAGTCTCTCCAAATATCTTACAAAGAGTAGATGCGGACCTCGTTATAACGGTTGACAACGGCATCACAGCCATAGAAGCTGCTCAAATATGTAAAGAACGCGATATAGATCTTATCATTACCGACCATCATACCCCGTCTGAAAAACTGCCTGATGCATTTGCGATAGTCGATCCAAAACTTTCCACATGCCAATACCCGTTCAAGGAAATATGCGGAGCACAGGTCGCCTGGCTGCTTTTGGCACTTGTAAAAAAAGAATTAAAACTCAACATCGATATGAAACAGTTTTTGGATATCTTAGCGATTGCGATTATTGCCGATGTCATGCCGCTTATCGATATAAACAGAACTCTTGTAAAAGAGGGGCTTAAAGTTTTAATGCATTCAAGCAGACCCTCATCTGTTATCATCAGAGACTTTCTAAACAAATCACAAATAAATTCAGAAGATATTGCATATCAGATAGCACCGAGAATAAACTCTGCAGGAAGGCTTGAGGATGCCGGCATTGCTCTGGAATTTTTTACGGCGACATCAAGACATCAGGCGTATAAGCAGTTTGAACTTTTGGGACAGCTCAATGAACTTAGAAAAGAGACAGAAGCGCAGGCGACAAACGAAGCTGTACACTATGTCAATGAGGACGATACGATTATAGTTGTTGCAAAAAATGGCTGGCATGAGGGCGTCGTCGGAATCGTAGCATCAAGACTGGTAGACAGGTTCTCCAGGCCCGCCATAGTGCTGAGTATCAAAGACGGTGTGGCAAAAGGGAGTGCACGGAGTATTGGAGAAGTCAGTATTTATGAGCTTATCCAAGCAAATGAACAGTTGTTAACTAAGTTTGGCGGGCATAAGATGGCCGCAGGATTAGGGCTTTTAGAAGAAGATATCGAAGCCTTCAGAAAAGCTCTCAACACTACTGCCGCAACTCTCGACCCCAAAGACTTTACACCGCAAAACCAAATCACAGGTATCCTCTCAACCGAGGACATAGACCTTGAACTTTTGAATCTGTTAGAGCAGTTTGAACCATACGGCGAGGCAAATCTGCGTCCCAGCTTTTTTCTTGAGGATGCGGAAGTTGTAAGTATAAAACTGATGGGAAGCGACAAATCCCATTCCAAAATTGAAGTAAGACAGTTTCCACATGCCAGAAAAACTTTGGAACTCATAGCCTTTAGAACTGTTTTTGAAATGCCCGATGACAAAAAAATATCCTGTTCCTATACTGTCGCCAAAAACGAATTTAACAATAAAATCTCAGTACAGCTGCTTGTAAATAAAATTCACTTCTAGCCGGTTTTTATTACAAAATAATTATATTTTTATCACAACTCAAAGAATTTTGTGCTAGTATTGGGCAAATTAATCAAAAAAGGGAAAAGAATGAAAAAAATAATCGCACTCTCAAGTATTGCTTTTTTAAGCACGGTAGCTTTTGCTAATGCTGACATGCAGACTCAGATTGATGAGCTGACTAAAAAAGTCAAAAAACTCGAAAAGTCCAACAAAAAACAAGATAAAAAGATTTCAGAGGTAAATGCACAGTCTGCAAAAGATAATATCAAGTTTGATATTGACTTCAGAACTTCTTATGACAAACTCCAGTATGAGACTGTCGGTGGTCAAAAATACTCAAACAATGCACTTTATGCAAATCGTTTATGGATAAATATGGGTTATGCACCAACGAGCGATATGTTATTTAAGGGGCAGCTTGCTTACCATAAAGCATTCGGTTCTACTGCATTTAGAAGCGATGGATTTCCTCAAAGAGGCGCCGGCTTTGATACTTTTGACTGGATCTCAAGTGAAACTCTAAACGATGACAAAGTAAGAGTAAGAGAAGCATACTGGTTATGGACTCCAAAAACTGACAATGCTTCTTATACTGTAAGTGTTGGTCGCCGTCCTTCAACAAACGGATTTATGTCTAACCTAAGAGAAGATGAGCCAAAAGACAAGTCACCAAACGGACACGTAATCAATATGGAATTTGACGGAGCGAGCGCAGGTATCAAGTCTGATGTTGTTTTACCTGGAATGCTTTTTAAAATCTGTCTTGGCCGTGGACTTACAAATGCAAAATCATGGGCAAACGAAGCAGATACTACGCTTAACACGCAATTCATGGCGGCAACTTCACCTAACTACATCGTAGACGGAAATGCTTTGGATACGGTTGATATGGCTGGATTCATTTTTATCCCGTATGATGATGGTCAGTATGCTGTAAAAACTACATGGTACAGAGGTTTCAATGTTCCTGGTATGATTTTAAGCGATTATGATATGAATGGAACTCCTGCAGATCCAACAGATGATTCCCAAACATGGCAGATGCTCAATACCGGAGATATGGACGGTATGGCAGCATCTCTTCAAATTAACGGTATAGGTAATGAAATCAATGATTTCCTGGACGAGACTATAGTTTTTGCATCGTATGCAGTATCCGTGTCTCATCCAAACAGTGATGCCTTGCGAACACCTACTGCAGCCGGCGCACTAGGAATGATGGGTGTTAGCAGCGGAAATATGCTTGGAAGTGATGAGTCTTTGACTGGTAACTCTTTTTGGATCGGGACTCAAATGCCAAACTTAACCGGTGGTAAATTTGGACTAGAGTACAATCAAGGTTCAAAAAACTGGAGACCGTTTACTTACGGTGAAGACACTATGATAGGTTCGAAAATAGCTGTTCGCGGTAAAGCTTACGAGGCATATTGGACACAACCTCTTATTAAAGACGTATTCTCTATGCAAGTAAGATATACGTACCTGGATTATGACTATACTGGTTCAAACGGTTTCTTTGGAGACGGTGGAACACCAATAAGCATGGATGATGCAGAAGCAAATCCGATGATGGATCCTGTAGAAAAAGCATCTGATCTTCGTGTATATTTCAGATACAGATACTAAAGAACGATTAAAGAGCTTTTTTGCTCTTTAATTACATAAATAAG
>JAHJEG010000021.1 GCA_018825665.1 bacterium
AAATTATAAAACAAACCAATACATAAGGTAAGCATCCATGACAAAGACTCTCATAAAAAATATTGACGCTATTCCGCCGCTTCCCGAGTCCGTGCAGGATATCGAGAAAATATATGCAGATCCCGACAGTACATTTGAAGATATGCAAAAGGCCATTGAAAAGGATCCGATTTTAACAGCGGATATACTGAGAATTGCGAATTCTCCGATGTACGGAATATCGAGAACTATAAACAATGTAAAACAGGCTGTATCACTGCTTGGAAAAGATGCAGTCAGGTCATTTGTATTGAGCAGTGCCGCCAATGCGAGTTTCAAAATAGATCTATCTCCCTACAATATGACCAAAGAGCAGTTTGCAACGGCATGTGAGAGACAGTTGGCATTGACGATCAACTGGTTAATCCGCACACAGCCCAAACGTTTATCCGTCCTGGCACCCGCCGCATTTTTGGTAGATATAGGAAGAGTTATCATCAGTAAAACACTTATAGAAGACAATAAAGCATCTGTCATCAAAGAATCCATAGATGAGGGCAAAGATATAGCATTCGCGGAAAAAAGTGCATGTGGAGCGCAGACAACGGATGTGACCGCTACCTTGTTTAACAACTGGAACCTTGACCCCAATATCATCCATGTAATCCGTTACAGCGATGATCCCGATGGAACCTATGACGATGAAAAAGTGATGGCGGCAATACTTAAAGCTGTCCGTGAAACAGTACTTCCAAACGGGGAAATAACAGAAGAGTCCATTGCCGAGGCCAAAGATACCATAGAAGAGTATGAGCTTGATTTGCAAGGGTATGAAAAAGCAGTAGAAAAAATTTTAGAAGCATAAAAAAAGTGTAGCGATTCTTGGCATGTGGAGTTTCCACATGCCGGATCTTAGAGGGTGAATTTTGAGTTTTTGAGAATATTCTCTATGATATCCTGATAGTATTTCTTTTGTTCATTATTACCAAGGGCTACCGGCGGTTCACCCTTATCCGAAGCTTCTCTGATTTGCATATCCAGAGGGATACCGCCTAAAAAAGGCACTTCGTACTTTTTGGCGATTTTTTCACCGCCGCCTGAGCCGAAAATATCATATCTGTTTTTTGTATCCGGTGCTATGAAAAAGCTCATATTCTCAACGATACCCGCCATTTTGACATTGATATCCTTAAACATCATTACGGCACGGCTTACATCGTCGGTTGCGACGAGCTGAGGGGTTGTCACCAGTACAGCCGCACTTATAGGAAGTTCTTGTGCGATTGTCAGCTGCACATCTCCTGTTCCCGGGGGCATGTCGATGACCATAAAGTCAAGTTCTCCCCAGGCCACATCTTCTAAAAACTGGATGAGGGCATTTACCGCAACAGAACTTCTCCACACAAGAGGTGTATCCATGCTTGGCGTCGTAAGGGCAACACTCATAATCTTAATCCCGTAATTTTCGGCAGGGATGATTTTATTGTTGTCATCCCATTTGATTCTTTGAAGATCCGTATTGGTCAGACGGGGTATATTCGGACCGTAGACATCGGCATCGAGTATTCCGACCTTGTAGCCTCTTTGCGCCAGGGCGATTGCGAGATTGACACTTACCGTACTTTTCCCCACTCCGCCTTTGCCGCTTGTCACGGCTATGATATTTTTTGCATAAGGGGCACGGTTGTTTGGAGCTGCGCTGTTTCCGTAATTCATATCTTTTTTGGCAGAGAGATTTTTCTTGCTGATATCAAGAGCGCTGAATATATCAGAAAAATTTTCTTCAATCAGTTTTTTTACATTCAAGTAGGACTCATCACTTATTGTGAGAAGTTCAATCTTGGCTTTGTCCCCGATTACTTTTATATCACCAAGAAGCTTCAGCTCCCCGATACTTCTGTTTATGCCGGGGTATTTTAAATCTTGAAGAGCTTTTTTTAAGGTGTTGCTATTCATACGGATTCCTTTGCGATTCTCTGGCAAGCAAAGATTTTGTTGCCGTTGCTTTTTGTGCAAGCTTTGAGAGCATAGCGGCAGAAGCCGGATAATCCATGCTTAGAGAATGGTATTGTTGTATCCTGTCTTGGATAAGAGTGTTTAAAAGCGCTGCTGTTTGATTGAGTGTACCGTTTTCGTCACTTTTATTGAGAAGCTCTTTTATAAGGAGTTCTCTGGAATTCATCCCCAGTTTCAGCCCTGTCTTTTCACCAATCTGGATAAACTCTTTTGCGCTTATGTAAATTCCGGAGAAAAAAGTGTTTAGAAACTGATTTTCAAGAGATGTAAACTTGCTTTTCATGCTTTGTCTGTTTCCTTTCACGATTTTGCCTCCAGATTCATTTGTGCCGCTTTTGCTACGTTTACATCTGAATCATCGCAAAGTTCCTGAAGGATCTCTTTTGGTGCACCGCTGTTTTCAGCTAAGCGCATCCGTACCATTTTATCCGCGTCATTTGCCAGAATCTTTAGTATTTTTACCGGAGTGGAAGGGTTCCCAGAGAGACCGTCTCTTACTATTTTCTCATCGCTGAAAAATTTTTCTAAAACAGCGGGAGGCGTCATCGGATTCGTAGCCACCAGAGCGCGAACCAGATTTACCTTGTCTCCGGCAAGATTTACCAAAACATCCTGAGGGGTATGCGGATTTTTGGCAACAGCCCATCTCGCACCCATATCGGCTTCATTCACAGCCAGATCACGAAGCAGCTCAACCATAGTTTCGCTGTATTCCTTCTCTCTGTCGTAGACCGAAGTTCTTAAACTTAGATTCATTGCGACCTGTCCGACTATCTCTTTGTGCTCTCTAAAAGGAAAATAGATTTTTTTTACCGATTCAATATCTAAGCTTCTGTCATCAAGAGCTTCGAGGATATCTTGTTCATTTTTAGTATCTATAGCATTTTGAATATCAATTTTTGACATATGTACCTACTTGTATAAATGTGATTATTTTGTGAGAATATATCTAACTATTGCTTTTTGTACTCTAAAAGTAGTTTCTAATTTATAAATTTAAGAGTAAAAATTTGTTGAATTATTATTCAAAGTGTATGAATTTATATAATTTATTTCTATACATTATAATTCTCATAGCTCATATTATCGGGTGTTTCGTTTAGTAATAGAAATATGTGATATTTTTGTGATTTAATTGTTTCATAAGAGTGCGAAGCCTATAATGAGCACGTTATTCCGTTTGAATATATTTCAAGTTTATGAGTGGTTTTATCCGCTTGTGAAAATAATTGCAATATAAAATAATAAAATAAGGAGCACGGATGAAAAAATTGCTAAAAACATTAGTTTTTGCAGCAACATTAACATTTACCCCTCTTATGGCAACAGATGAGTATGTAGATAAAGATATTTTAATATCTGCTGAAGATGCTATAAAGTTAATAGGTAAAAAAGATGTTATGTTTGTTTCTGGAGACAGTGAAGATGTATATAAACTAGGACATATCAAAGGTTCTGTTGAGATGTATGCTCACCATTTACACCATTCAGATATTACTGGAGATATGCACTGTGCACCACTTTATCGTTGTATAGATGATGCGGAGCAATATATAGGTTCAAAAGGCATTGATAACAATACTCTGGTTATCGCTTATGACGACTTCAAAGGGCCAAATGCTACCGGCGTTTACTCTTTTTTCCACAGTTACGGACACAAAAATGTTAAAGTTTTAAACGGCGGCCGTAATGCTATTATGGAGATCGATCCGGCTCAGATTAAATACAATGAAATCAAAGATGAGCTAAAAGCTGAAAAAGACAAATCTAAACCTGCCAGCAAAAAATTAAAAGATGCTAAAAAAGGCAAGGGGCAATTGACGGATGAGCAAAAAGCTGAATTAACAGCGATTGTTAAAGCCAGCAAAAAAGCTCAAAAAGAGATCAGTGCAAGAATGAAAGCGGCTGAAAAAGATCTTCTTGTTGTAAAAGGTGAAGAACACGTTGAGCACAAAACATACAAGATAGATAAAGACAAGCTTGATTTTTCATTGATTACAGGCAAAGAAGAAGTTAGACATGCAATGGAAGACATCAAGAAAAATGGAGATGCTTCCAAATATGTAATTATCGATTCTCGCGGTATGGCTGAAATCATAGGCGATAGAAAAATGGATAACGTTGCTCGTGCAGGGCATATTCCGGGTTCAAAGTTTGTTGAATGGAATAAAATTTCAGATATGAAGAACAAAAAGTCTTTCAAAACAGCAGCAGAGCTAAAAGAAGTATATGCCACATACGGTATTACTCCTGATAAAACTATTTATGCGTACTGTATGGTTGGTGCCGGTCGTGGATCTGAACATATAACGGCTCTTAAACTTTTGGGTTACAAAAACATTAAAGTGTTTACTGGTAGCTGGGATGTTTGGGGTAATGATATGAATTTACCGCTAAAAAGATAAGGGAGAGGTTTAAAATATGACAAAAGTTATGAATAATAAGCGTAGAAATTTCCTTAAAGTTTCGGGAATGACTGCTGCATTGGTTGCTTCTCAAGGTAGCCTTTTTGCAAAAACAGATGCTATGAGTATCGAAAACGGTAAAAATGATTATCCAAATACAAACTATACGGAAGAGATGTATAGAAATGAGTTCTCTTTTACATATGGTAAAAAAGAAGAACATGGTTTTGCATACCACTGTGTAAACTGTCAAGGTAACTGTGCATGGGAAGTTTGGTCTCACAACGGTGTAATTACACGTGAAAACCAATCTGCACGCTATCCTGTTATCAATGCTAAAATACCTGACTTTAACCCTCGTGGTTGTAACAAAGGTGTACAGCATTCACAGGTAATGTACCAAAAAGACAGAATCCTTTATCCGATGATCCGTACAGGTGAGCGTGGTGAAGGTAAATGGAAACGTGCAAGCTGGGATGAAGCTGCTGAGAAAATCTGTCAAAATATTTTTGATACTTTGACTGATCCGGAACGTGGTCCGGATAAATTGATGGTACACGCGGGTACAGGTCTTTTAACTGAAGGGCGTCGTGGTTCTGTGCTACGTTTCTCTACACAGTTGGGTGCGAACCGTATTTATCCGTCGTCATACCTGGGGGATATGTTCTCCGGTGCTGCTATCGCGTACGGCGAGGGTAACCTTGGGTGTACTTGGGACTTTATGTACACAGTGGATACAGCTGTTATGTGGGGTGGTAATCCATCTGTTTCACGTATTCCTGATGCTCACTTTGTTTGGGAAGGTAAATATAACGGTGCTAAAATCATCGTAATTACTCCAGAATTCAATGCTACTGCAAAGTCGGCTGACCTTTGGATCCCTATTAAAGCCGGTTCTGATAATATCCTGGCGATGAGTGTTATTCATGAAATCTTAAATGATAAAATGTATAAACCTGAATTTGCCAAACTTTATACAGACTTACCATTCTTAGTAGATGTAAAAACGCAAAAAATGATTCGTCGTAATGATTTAGAGCATACACAAAACAAAGAAGACCACCATAAATGGGATGAGCAGTTCTATTGTATGAATGAGACTGACGGCAAGCCTTTCTTAATGCCGGGAACTGAAGGTCACGATAAACGTACACTTCGTTTACCGGCAAATGTTAAACCTACTTTAGAGGGAACATGGACGATAAAAGATGTTCACGGACACAATAGAGAAGTGACAACAGTATTTGAGATGCTGAAAAAATCAGCTTCAAAATTTGCTCCTGAGGCTACTAAAGATATCACGGGTGTTCATCCGGAAACAGTGAAACAATTGGCAAAAGATATTGCACTTCCAAAAGTTGTAGAGATTACTACAGGGTTCTCTCTTAACAAATACTTCAACGGTATGATGACTATATGGAATGTTGCATCTATCTGTGGTTTAACCGGACGTATGGGACCATACGGCGGATTAAACACTGAAAATGAGTTTCAATTATCAGGTCTTGGCGCACTCTCTGGATTCAGCGGTAAATATGCTCCGCGTTTTGGTTCAGGTTTCGTAGGTGAGTTCATGAACGGTAACGGGATGAAAACATTTGACGAGTATTTCAATGATGAAGATGTGAAACGTGCACAAAACGGTATGAGCAAGAAAGAGTATATGACTGTACTTCAAGAGATGCTTGATGCCGGTAAAAACGGTGGCGACAACATGACAAGCAAGCATGGAAATGTTGTAAAACCTTGGTGGTTGCCAACAACTGCTCTTATCGTTGCCGATTCTACTTTTAGACGTAACAAGGGGAACGAGTACCGTAAAGCTTTCCTAGGAAGAATGGACTTCTTTGCTTATGTTGATTACAGAATGAGTGAAGCTGCACAGTACGCTGATGTACTTCTGCCTGCAAAAAGCCACTATGAGGTATACGACCTGAGAACATCCCCGGGTTACCACAGGTTTACCAACTTGGCTCAACCGGTTGCAAACATCAAAAATGTTGGTGAAGCTATGGATGAATGGAGTATGTTTACACTTTTGGCTAAGAAACTTGAAGAGATCGCTAAGCGTCCTCAAAATATAGCAAAAGCAAAAGTAAAAGACGATGTTCGTTATGCCAAACCAGGTTTCCATGACTTGACTATATTCCATAAAGAATACACAAATACTGATGAAGAGTCTGAGGGAGAGGGTGAAGTTTACCTTGGTACTGATAAAATGGCTGTTGAAGCTGCTTTGGAAAAATGTGATCAGTATCAGCCTTGGACAATTGAAAAAATGTACAAAATGGGCGGTTTCTTACTTATTAATGATAAAGCGGCACAAACATCTCCGCTCTATTCTGATAAGCCGTACAATTCAAATGAAAACCATATGTACAAGTTTGAACCTTTACATACGATGTCCGGTCGTCAGACTTTTTATGTTGATCATGAAATGTATATTAAGATGGGTGCAGCTACAAATACAGGTATGGAGGGTATCCGTCCACAGCGTGAAGAGTATCCGTATGTGCTTATGACTCCACATGCCAGATGGTCTATTCACTCGAATTATAAAACTTCTCGTACATTGCTTCGTTTACAACGTGGTGTACCGGCAATGCAAGTGAACCGTGTTGTTGCAGAAGCAAAAGGGATCAAAGATGGAGATACAATCCGTATTTTCAATAATCTTGGAGAATTCTTTGCAATGGCAAAACTAAGTTCTTCTGCACCGGCTGATGGTCTTGTTATGGAGCATGGATGGGAACCGTACATGTATAAGTTCAACAAAGGTCACAACGAAGTTGTACCTACATCTCTTAACCTATTAGAGATGGCAGATGGCTGGGGTCACCTTAAATTCGGTGGTCTTTGGGACGGTAACCAATATGCATATGATGGCGCCGTAAATTATGAAAAAGCAAAAGTTTAAGGAGCATAGATGTCAAAAAGACAATTAGCAATGGTTATGGACCTGAACAAATGTATCGGGTGCCAAACATGTACAGTAGCATGTAAAACTCAATGGACAAACCGTAACGGTCGTGAGTATATGTATTGGAACAATGTTGAAACTTATCCGGGTACAGGGTATCCAAAAAATTGGATGGAGTTAGGCGGCGGTTTTGATGCTGCCGGTGATTTACAGCCTGGTATTATTCCTAATCTTGAAGCAGACTACGGTGTGCCTTGGGATTATAATTATGATGCACTTCAAGGCGGCGCATCATTTGAGCCAAACGTAGAACCGACATGGGGACCAAACTGGGATGAAGATGAGGGTGCCGGTGTTTTTCCACAAGACAACTACTTCTTCTACTTGCCTCGTATTTGTAACCACTGTACAAATCCGGGTTGTTTAAGTGCGTGTCCTCGTGATGCAATCTTCAAGCGTGAGCAAGACGGTGTTGTGTTGGTTGACTTAGACAGATGTCAAGGGTACCGTTATTGTATAGCGGGATGTCCTTACAAAAAAATCTATTTCAATCCGAAAATCTCAAAATCTGAGAAATGTATTTTATGTTTCCCAAGAATTGAGCAGGGTCTTCCGCCGGCATGTGCACAACAGTGTGTTGGGCGTATCCGTTTTGTAGGTTTCTTGGATGATACGGAAGGTCAGGTGCACAAACTTGTGAACAAGTACAAAGTAGCGCTTGGTTTAAGAAGTGACTATGGAACACAGCCAAATGTTTATTACGTACCGCCGACCGAATCACCGGCTAAGTTTGATGCTGATGGTAAAATTATTGAAGGTTCAACTCGTCTTCCAATCGAAGAGTTAGAGAAACTATTTGGTCCTGAAGTTCATCAAGCGATTAAAACATTAAAAGCTGAAATGAAAAAACGTAAAGAGACAGGAGAAAGTGAATTGATGGATATCCTGATTGCATACCAGCATTCAGATATGTTCCGTCTTGATAATAACTATTATCAGCAAGTAGCAAAGGACAATGGTCACAAGGCACTTGCTCCGGTAGACAACCGCTATATCGCTGGTAAATTTACTAAAAATTCTCATGAAATGAACTTCTTTCATGGCGGAGATTTCAAAGCTGGAGGGCATCACTAATGAAAAAATTAGCTAGTACAATAGTAGCAGCCGGTCTTATCGCATCGTCGGTAGCGGCTGACTCTGCTATTACAGCGGTTAAAGTTAATGCTGACCTGGATAGAGTAAACTATAAGTCGGCGGTGTGGAAGGATGCCAAGTTTTCTACGGTAACTTTATATCCTCAGACAACTATAGAGTTTAACGACAAAAAAGCAAATGCTTTAAATACAGCCAATAAGGCTGTAAAAGCTAAAATTGCAGCCGTTTACAATGACTCAAGAATAGCATTTTTAATCGGATGGTCTGATGAAACAAAAAATGTTACAACTGGAACTAAAACAGATGAGTATGCAGATGGTTTTGCCGTACAGTTTGCAAGTAACTCTACGAATCCTAAAGAACTTCCATATATAGGTATGGGTTCTGATGGACGTCCGGTAGTTATACATCTTCAAAAAGAAGCGATCGGTGTTTTTGAACCAAACGGTAACGGGGATGTATCTCATCAAATCAATCCTAATCAGACAGATTTGTTTGGAGAAGATCTTAAAAACTTTAACAAGAAAGTTAAGCGTCTAGCAAGTACAGACTATGAGAGAAGTTTTGTATCTGAAGGTTTCCGTTCAATGACGGAGATTAAAGATGCAAGCAACAAATCATACTCCCGTATCGGTTATGCAAGCGGCGGATGGTCCGGAACAGTTTCCCGTCCATTAAAAGACGAGTATGTTAATTTAAATGCTGCTTCAATCCCTGTTGCATTTGCTGTATGGGACGGAGAAAAAATGGGCCGTAACGGTCTTAAGAATCTTACAGCTTGGACAGCAGTTAAACTTGAGGGCAAAAAAGGCGGAGACGCTTTAGTTACTGCACTTCATGGAAAAGTTGCCGGAGATGCTGCAAAAGGTAAAGAAGCTGCTATGATGAACGGCTGTACGGGCTGTCACCAAATGGAAGCAACAGATGCTGCTAACCTGATGGGACCATCTCTTACAAATATCGGCGGTTATTCAACTGTGGATTATTTAAGAGAATCACTAGTGAACCCTTCAGCCGTAGTAGTTCCGGGTTACAATAGAAATGCGCATAGCAATTATGCATGGTATAACATTGAAAACGGTAAGAGAGTATCTACAATGCCTGATCACAGTTGGATGGAAAAAGCCGACCTTGATAACATTGTTGCGTATTTAAAAACTTTAAAAGCGGAGGTTAAATAATGAAAACATTAAGTTTAATTACTTCAGCTTTGGCACTTGGTGCAATGATTCTGTTGAGTGGCTGTAGTTCAAAAGAAGCTATGTCTCCAGAAGCTTCAAAAGCAGTTCAAACTGCTAAGGCTCCTGCAAAGTTGGTCCATATCGAAAAAATGGGCTTTCTTACGCTAGAGAGATGTGCTGAAGCGGGTGAATTTTTAGATTGTTATCTTGAAAACTACGCATGTGGTTCAAATGGCTGTTATGAAGAATTTGACCCGGGTGTATTTGGAAAGATTCAAATAGTTCTTTACTCACACGTCGACGGTATCAGCTATAAGGTGGACGTATCTAAAATAGATCCTGCATTAATAGACAAAGGTATCAATCGTAACGATGTGACGCTTATCGGTGAATACGATGCAGAAGCAAATATATTATATGCTACTGAATTTAAAGCACCGCCACCACCTAAAAAGTCTTTCTTCAAAGGCTGTTTATAATTCTTAAAGCCATTTGGCTTTAAGAGGTGTTTTTCTTATAACTTCTTTTGTATCTCAGATATATATCATTAACTAATTTTATTACTATGCTTTGATGTAAGCGAAATTATGATAAAAATTCCACAACTCAGATATAACTAACAATAGGATAATTATGAACAAAGAGTACAGACTCTACATTTACGCATTTCTTTCAAGAACTATGGCTGGAACGGCTGACAAAAGATATATAAGTGATTTACGTAACAATACAGACTTGCTTGAACTTCTTGGTGAGGACACAAAAGAATGGTTTTTAAATAATGATGATGAAACTATTTTGGATGCCCTTAATGAGGATTTCTCATCTATGTATGTTATCAATACGCAGGCTGTGGAGTCCTTTGTATTGGATGCCAAGAATGAAACCCTGGTAGGATTGCAAAATCCGGTTATGAACTTTTATTATAAAAACGGTTTTGAACTCAATATGGACCAAAGTGAACTCATGGCACCGGATCATCTTTCAATAGAGTTCGCCTTTATGCAGACACTGGTATTTCGGGATGAATACAAGCCCCAATATGAATTTTTGAAAGAGCATCTCTTTAACTGGGTGGTTCCTTATATGATTGGCATGAAAAGTATGGCTTTGACACCTTTTTACAGCGATCTTTGTGACTTTATCGTGGAATTTATTGTCGCAGATTTTGAGTACTGTTCAGCCGAGATGGAGAACAGAAGTGAATGATTTAACATTTGTACAAAAATCTGAGCTCTTTTCCTATAGCGGGACAAACTGTATCAGAAATGACTACTATCACAATGCATGCCAAAAATGTGTTGATATTTGCCCTGAGAATGCATTAAATATAGTACGGAACAAACTGGTGCTTTTTTCAAATGAGTGTATTGAGTGTGCCGGTTGTATCGGTTCTTGTCCTACCGAGGCGCTTAGTATAAAAAGTTTTGATCCAAACGCATATACTGCAAGTTTTAAAGAGAACAAGGAAAAGCTCTTGTCTTGTAAAAAAACTACAACATGTTTGGGAGCTTTTGATGCGCATCATTATATAACGATGGGATTAAACTCACCGGAGATGCCTCTGTGCGACATGGCACATTGTGAGGGGTGTGCGGTCAACAAAGACTCAAAAATCGAATCATTTATACGCTCTGAAATACAAAAAGCAAATGATTTTCTCTTGGAATGCGGGATAGAAAATAGAATCAACACAATAGAAGAAAAGCCGGAAGACGAAAATAGCAGAAGAACAATATTCAAAGCGGCGTTTTCTAAAGTCAAGGATGCCGCCAAAGAGAAGGATACCTCTTCAGTATCTATGACGATAGCCCATCAGAGAAATCCCAATACAAACGGACTGCCTTTAAAGCATTTACATTTAAAACAGGCATTAAAAGCGAATCTATCGAAATTGACAAAAACAAGGCATGAAACAAATTTTGGTATATTTGCAAAAAAAGAGATCAGTTTTACCGATTGTACAAACTGTGGTGACTGTATACAGTTTTGCCCGACGGGCGCCTTGTTGAACACATCTGATAAACAGGGGATAAATTTCAATGTTGGGGATTGTATCGCCTGCGGCATATGCGATCATATTTGTAAAACAGATGCTATAAAAACAGCGGATGGAATTGATCTGGTCAATGTCGCGTATGACAGAGGAGAGCAATTAGTACATTATGAAATGGTGATGTGTCACGAATGCAGATGCCCTTATCCGTACCGTGGCGGAGATCCTATCTGTGACAGATGCGCAAATTATAAAAAAGATTTCGAGCATGTGTTTACCCTGGCTAGGGATGTATAGCTAATGCTTCCACATGCCGGGCGGCATGTGGAAATAAAAATATTATTTTTCTTTTTTATCAATAGCGTCTTTGGCGGATTTTATAGCACTGCCGAGTGCCGTTCTCGCCACACCCCAGGCTTGTATTCCCATTCTTTTAGCTTCTTGGGCAGTTTGTGACTGAAGAGCCTTTTCACCTTTTTTCACTGCAGTTTTGGCAAGAGAAGAGAATTTTTCTCTCATAATCTCTGCCGCTTCCTTGGAGATATGTACAAGTTCTTCAAGATCATAATGCATATTTGCATTGATATCCAGAAGAAGCTTTTTGATTCCCTGAGAAGATTCACCAGCCTGAGTTTGCACCACCTGTGAAAATAAAACATCCGTCTGATTCAAATCTTCTATGATGGTGTCATAATCTTCTATAAGGATATGTTTGGCTTCGGTAGGCATAAATGCCAAACGTTTTTTAAATCTGTCTATAGAACGCACTAAACCGCTTCTCATCCCCTTTAGTGTTGCACTAAGAATTTCATCTGCTCTTGTCGGAGTGGCTTCTGCCACATCAATCGCCGACTGCAAGATAGTAGAGAGAATCTTTCTGATTCTTATGGTATTGAGTGAGCCCTCTTTGATAGCTTCAAAGGTTATATCTTTTATAATCTCTTCTGTAGTTTCCGTTATATCGCCGTCTGTGTCTTTTTCAAGCGTTGTGATTATCGCAGATTCTACCATTTCGCTGAGCAGGTCAAAAAGGTCTATAGACTGCAGTTTGATTTGGTGGAGTTTTGCCAGCGTTTGGTTGTCTTGGGGATTAACCTGCTTCTCCATCGCATTAAATACCTTGTATTTTAATTCCTGAAGTGCTTCAGATTTTCGCTCCAGACTTCTTTCTATCTGTTCTTTTTGTGCCAAAAGCGATTCTACTTCATCATGAAGGGTCTGAGTTTCGATATCCAAAATAGAAGTAGCCAAGGTTTTAATCTCATGCAGACTGAGGTCGTGTGCATCCACATGCCACTCCTGAACCAGATGATTTACAATATCTTCAACTCTTTCATTTACACTTTCCAGATCTGTGTTATACGAATTTTTTAAATCTCTTTGCAGTTTTTCCAAGTCCATAAATAATCCTTATTTAATTTTATGAGTCCGACAAAGGGATACACCCTTTATCCTCTCTCTGTGATGCTGAGGCGACTAGAGTACCATCTTTATATTTTGGTGCGCTTTTAGGGCTTCATAGATGAAGTTTCTCTCATCTTCATTTTGTATAACCAAGTCAAGATTCATACTGATGTATTTGCCTGTCTTGCTCGAATTTGAATGCCTAAGAGTGTGCGCTCTTTCAATTATCACATCGTGAATCGCTTTTTGAATCGCCTCTTTTTCATAGCCTATAAGCTTGTAAGACCAAGAACACGGGTAGTCAAGTTCCAGCTTATCGGTTCTATCGTTTAAAATCTCCACTTTTCCCTCCTGATTTTTCTTCAAGTTGTACATTTCGGATAATCATCCCTTTATCTATCGCTTTGACCATATCGTAAATAGTTAAAAGACCTATGCTTGTTCCCGTGAGAGCTTCCATTTCTACGCCTGTCTGACCGGTGAGTTTGGCAGTAACCGTCAGTTTGAATCCAGGCAAAGAGGAGAGCTCCTCAATATCACAGTTAATCCCGCTGAGATTAAGCGGATGGCACATAGGAATAAGGTCGCTTGTCTTTTTGGTTCCCATTATAGCTGCGATGACTGCAGTTTGAAGCACGGGACCTTTTTTGGTTTTCTCGCTTACAATCGCATCGTAAGCATCCTGACTCATCTCTATAATCCCGCTGGCAACTGCCACTCGCGTTGTTTGGCTCTTCTCAGAGACATCGACCATTTTAGGTCTGTCTTTTTCATCAAGGTGTGTTAATTTCATTATGCATTCTTTATGTATTTATAATCTTGCGATTATTATATCAAATGGATGTTAAATAAGTGTCAGTAAGCAAGGGATTCATAGAAGTAACAAAAAAACGAACAAGTGGACGGCTCTCCATAAAGGAGTTGCCTTTTTTATAGCAGACCAAGCAGTGCAACAAAAAGCACGGGCGGCGTAATGAGAAGTCCCACCTTCATATATTCGCCCCAGGTGATTTTTACACCTTTGCCGGCTAAAACATGCAGCCAAAGCAGTGTCGCAAGTGAACCGATAGGTGTCATCTTTGGTCCTAGGTTGGAGCCCAGGATATTTGCATAGACCAATGCTTCATTGCCCGCGTACCCAACATGCTCAATCGCTATATCCATAATCATAATAGTAGGCATATTATTCATAATAGAGCTTACTATGGCAGATAAAAAGCCTGTTCCAATAATAGCGACTGTAGTCCCGTGTCTGTTTAACTCTAGTATCCAAGAAGCTATTACATCGGTAAGACCTGCATTTTTAAGACCATATACAACGACATAAAGTCCTATACTGAACCATACGACCTGCCAAGGAGCCGCTTTTATCGTCATAATGGGTTTTACAGCTTTATAATGATTCGCTATAGCTAAAAATATCAAAGCTCCCCCAAGAGCAAAGACGGATACAGGAAGATTATAAAAGTCTCCGATAAAATAGCCAAGCATTAAAAGACCTAAGAAAACCCAAGAAAATTTAAACATGGTTTGATTTTTAATAACCGAAGAGGCCTCCGGAAGGGTGGAGACATCAATGCTAAAAGGGATGTCTTTGCGAAAATAAATCCAAAGAACAACTATAGAAGCAAATATTGCCAACAGATTCGGTAAAAACATATTTTTTGCATATTCAACAAAACCTATGTCGAAATATCCAACCGTCACTATATTGGTAAGATTTGAGATGACCAGTGGATTTGAAGCACTGTCGCCGATAAAACCGCCTGCCATTAAAAAAGCAAATATTGCCAAAGGTTTCATCTTTAAGTATTTCATTTTAGCAAGCAAGATAGGTGTCAGAATCAGTGCCGCTCCGTCATTTGCAAAAAATGCGGCAACTAGAGCACCTAAGAGGAGTATGTATACGAACATCTTATGTCCATTGCCTCCGCTAAGCTTTGCCATCTTAATAGCTGCCCACTCAAAAAAACCTATCTCATCAAGCACCATAGAGAGAATGATAATCCCTATAAAAGCCAAGGTGGCATCCCATACAATATCGATGACAGTAAATACATCTGTAAAATTAACGACTCCCGCCAATAAGGCTACAACCGCTCCAACCACTGCCGTAGTGCCTATTTGAAGACCTTTTGGCTGCGAAATTACAAATACCAAAGTAATTAAAAAAACTAATATTGCTAATGTCATCACATCTCCATCTCTATTTTATTATCGTAACTATATCTAAATAAAATCTAAATATCAATATATCTTGATTTAATGATTATAATATGCTACAATTTGTCAATTTAAAATAGTTATGGAGATTCTATGAGAAGATTACATTTGCATATATCAGTCAAAGACTTGGAAAAAAGTGTCAAGTTCTATACTGCACTTTTTGGTATGGAGCCTACAAAACTCAAAGCAGACTATGCTCAGTGGTTAGTAGATGACCCAGCAATAAATATGGCTATTTCAACTGGAAGAGATAAAAAAGGCTTAAACCATCTAGGACTGCAAGTAGACAGTGATAAAGAGGTGCAAGAGTTAGAAGAGAGACTTCAAGCGGCCGGTGTTTCAGGAGAGAAGCAAAAAGAAGCAGTCTGTTGCTATGCAAAATCTAACAAATACTGGGTACAAGACCCAAGTTCTATCATATGGGAAAACTACCATACTATGGAGCAAGTAGAGGTATTTGGAGGGGACACATTTACAGGCGGTACAGGCTGTTGTGAACCTACTTTTAGTAAAAATGGGCAGTGGTCTACAGGTGCAAGTTGTTAGGCTATGGATGTTTTTTTAAAAAGCGTCTCAGCATTAAACGATGAGACAAGAGTGCTTCTGCTTCGTTTTTTAGATGAGCATGGAGAGTGTTGTGTATGCGATATGCAAAGTTCATTCAATATGATTCAGTCGCGTTTATCACGACACTTGAAAATATTAAAAGATGCTGGATTTTTACGAGTAAATCGTAAAGGAACCTGGGCGTATTACTCTATCAGAAGTCCATTGGACCGCTTTCGTAGCGAAGCTTTGGAAGAGATTCGTTATTTAGATATCGAGCTTCCGCCCTTAAAAAAATTATCTCAAACAGGAGAATGTAAACTATGAAAAAAAATGTACTGGTTTTATGTACGGGAAACAGTTGCCGCTCGATTATGGCAGAGGCATTGATAAACGCTAAACTTGGAGAGTGTATCCACGCTCAAAGCTCCGGTGTAAAAGCAAGCGGTGCTGTCAATCCAAATGCCCGGGCTCTTTTAGAAAAGAAAGGTTACTGGAGCGAGGCGTATCACTCAAAAGTTATTGAGACAGTTTTGGATACTCCTTTTGATTTGATTGTAACCGTATGCGACCATGCAAAAGAGACCTGCCCTATGTTTCCAAAGGCCGTTAAAACGATACATATGGGTTTTGATGATCCAAGCGGTAAAGCAATAGAAGAGTATGAAAAAACATTGGATTTAATTGAGAAGGAACTTCTGCCAGTAGTCAAAGAGGAGCTTTGCTAAATGTGGTATGAACTCTCAAAAGAGTTTATCTATAGTACCCTTGGACTTGAAGGAAAACTGGCTGATGCTATTCACTTTTTTGTCTACGACACTCTAAAGATCTGGTTTTTACTGCTTACGATAATTTTTGCAGTTTCATTTTTGCGGACTTGGGTGAATACAGAGTATGTACGTGCTCATCTGCAAGGAAAGTCGTCATTTTACGGGCATGTGGGAGCATCCCTTTTTGGAATTATCACACCTTTTTGTTCCTGTTCGGCTATTCCCCTTTTTTTAGGCTTTATTCAGGCACGAATTCCTATAGGGGTCACGTTTAGTTATCTGATATCCGCACCTATGAATAATGAGATCGCAATCGCTATGCTCTTTGGTATCTTTGGATGGAAGGTTACTTCAATCTATATTGTCTTTGGTCTGAGTGTAGCTATTGTCGGCGGCTGGATAATAGGAAAGCTTGGTATGGAAAAAGAGATTTTAATGGATGTAAAACCGATTGAAGGTGAGCTTGAAGCCACTTTGGTGAAGCTGACATTAAAACAAAGAGCAAAAGAAGCATGGAACTACTCCGTAGATATTTTCAAAAAAATATATATCTATGTCATGATCGGCGTAGGCGTAGGTGCATGGATACATGGATATATACCGACAGATTTTATCGCACGCTATACAGGAGAAGGTAATCCGTTTGCCGTTATTATCGCTGTGCTTATGGGGATACCGATGTACTCTAATGCGGCTGGTGTTATGCCGCTTGTAGAAGTTTTAACCTCGAAGGGGATGTTGCTTGGAACAGCACTTAGTTTCATGATGGCAGTAACCGCATTGAGTCTTCCTGAAGCTTTGATATTGAAAAAAATCATCTCACTCAAACTCATTGGTCTCTTTTTTGCTATTGTCGGAAGTGGAATCATTACAATCGGGTATCTGTTTAATTTTATATTATAAGGAGTGTGAAGTATGAAAATCGAAGTATTGGGAACGGGGTGTACAAAATGTATGCAATTAGAAGCAGTCGTAAAGGAAGCAGTTGCTAAAAGTGGAAAATTCGCACAGATAGAAAAAGTTGATGATATTGTAAAGATTATGGAGTATCAAGTGATGAGCACACCAGGTCTTGTTATAGACGGTAAAGTCCTCAGTACGGGAAAAGTTCTCAGTGTCGATGAAGTTCTTGAACTTATGAATAAATAAGTTTGCAAGAGTTAATTTAAACAATATTTGTATGGTGGAGATAAGGGGGCTCGAACCCCTGACCTATACGCTGCCAGCGTATCGCTCTCCCAGCTGAGCTATATCCCCGGGATTTTAAAAAATTATAGCAAACTCTTCAGAACAGGATCGCTGTAAGCGAAGTGCTCTTCCTGCTGAGCCAATGCCAAAATAATTTAGAGAATTTTACTCTATTAATTATTTAAAATAGATTATACGGGAAATTATTTTAAATAAGTTTGAGTGCATCCTCATATTCATGTGGATGGTTTAGATTTGAAAACGGTTTTTCATCATTAAAACAGACAAAGCTTACATTGGCATTTTTTAGTAAAAGACCAAGTTTATGATTGTTGTTTTGCAACATCTGAATAAATTCACCCTCAAGGGAACGGTGATATATTCCGCACATAGGCTGTATCCCATATTCTGTTTTTGCTATGGTCGCATCGGCATGTGGAGTGTCATTTTTGAAGATTTCATTTATCTCCTGTCTGCCCACAAAAGGTGCATCAACACTAAGTGCAAAAAAACTGTTTTCTTTTATTGTTTCAAAGATGGCTACAAATCCTGCTGTTGGAGCAAATACGGCGTTTGTCTGAACATCTTCTATGAAGTTTGCATCAAATTCGAACTTACTTTTATCTTTACATGAGATGTATACGGTTTTAAAGATTTTACCCAATCTGTTGAACTGGTATTGTGTGAGCGTAGGAAATTCACCAAAGGGAAGAAGAGCTTTGTCTTCCCCCATACGGCTGCTTTTGCCACCTGCAAAGATTACGCAAGGTGTGTCAATCATGGATTATTTGATAAGTTTAGCTTCGATTCGTCTGTTTTGTGCACGACCTTCAGCTGTTTTGTTTGTTGCAATCGGAGTAGATTCACCCATTCCGGTTGTTTTGATTCTATCGGCTGAAACACCCTCTTTAATAAGAAGTTGTGTTACCGCTTTTGCTCTTTTGAGAGAAAGTATCTGATTGCTTTTATCCCAACCAACACTGTCTGTATGACCAACTATCTCAGTTTTGTAACTAGGAGCATTCTTTAGGAATGTAGCAAATGATTTGATATTTTGTTTTGATTGTGCGTCAACGTCAAATGAGCCATTCTCAAAGTTTATATTCAAATTTACCTCTTTCATACATCCCATACTGTCAACAACCGTAACTGCTTTTGGAGTATTGGGGCATTTGTCAAGTGCATTTTTTACACCGTCTTTATCATCATCTGCATTCTCTTTGGCCAGTGCTGCTGCCGCCGCTGCCGCTGCTGCAGCCTCTGCCTCTCTTTTTGCTTGTGCATCTGCTTTTGCCTGTGCATCCGCCTTGGCTTTTGCCGCCGCTGCAGCTTTTGCCGCTGCATCTCTTTTTGCTTTTTCTGCCGCTGCTGCAGCCTCTGCCTCTTTTTTAGCCTGTAAATCTGCTAAGCGTTTTTCTTCATCTTTTGCAGATGTGCCAAATGCAAAGTTGATACCCGCCAAAACTGCTGCATTGCTGTCCCATCTTTTTGAGTTGTATTTTGGCATATAGATCGCTTCTAGTTTAAGAGCAACACTATCCGTAAAAGGAACCTTCGCACCTACGCCTGCATTAAAAATCACGCTGTCTACGTTTTCGGACTGTTGTTTGTCCATAGTTTCATAACCCGCACCCACTTTTGCAAGAGGTACGATAAAGCCAAGCTTGTCGTATTCGTATACACCATTTAATGCGATACGGAAAATATCCACCTTGTCTTTGTTGTCATATTCACCCGGTGAATACAAAACCGATAACTCAGGAGCCAAGGCAGTACCCAGGTTATTAAACTGAAGCTCAGCCCCAACAGCAGCCTGGTTTCTTAAACCGATGTTATCCTCGTTTATAACATAGCCTGCGACAGGTGTGAATTCGTAGTCGTAATCAGCTGCCATAGAAGCTGTAGCAAGCATTAATGCCGGAATTAAAATTAGCTTTTTCATTTGTATCCTTTTTTAAGTAAGTAACTGTTTAGATATAATCTTAAGCAATTAAGTCACATTTTAGACTAAAGATTAGATATTAGTTTTGTGACTTTATGTAAATCATTGAGATAAGGACTGCTTCTAGGCCCTTGGGTCAGTGATATAGCCGGTAATCGCAGATATCGCCGCAACGGCAGAGTTCGCCAAGTATACCTTAGAGCTTCTAGAACCCATACGCCCGACAAAGTTACGGTTTGTTGTGGAAATCGCCACTTCGCCGTCTCCCAAAATTCCCATATATCCGCCAAGACAGGCACCGCATGTTGGATTACTTACTACGCCCCCGGCATCTACGATGATATCAATATAGCCAAGCTTATTGGCTTCACGAAGAATCATCTGCGTTCCCGGAGTCACGATGAGACGAACATCCTCATGCACTTTGTGCCCTTTTAGAATCTCTGCTGCAACTCTCAAGTCGCTAAGTCTTCCGTTCGTACAGCTTCCGATAAATGCCTGGTCTACTTTTATATGTTCTTTTTGTGCCTGAACAACACTGTGCCCGTTTGAGGGTAAAAAAGGATAAGCAATAACAGGATCAAGTTTTGCAACATCGATTTCTAAGACCATATCGTATACAGCATCGGTATCGGAGTAGTGGATACGAGGCTCACGAGCCAGATTTTTGTCTGCCAAAAATTCTTTGGTCACATCATCATAGGCTACTATTCCACTTTTTGCACCCGCTTCGATAGCCATATTACACATAGAAAATCTGTCATCCATTGTCAAATGCTCAATGGTGCTTCCCGTAAATTCCAAAGTTTTGTACAAGGCCCCATCTACACCGATCATACGGATAATCTCCAGGATGATATCTTTGCCGGTAGTATATTTTCCGGGTTTTCCGCTTAGAACAACTTTGATAGATTCAGGCACTTTAAACCAGTTTCCACCGCTAATCATAGCAAAGGCCAAGTCCGTAGAACCCATTCCCGTTGAAAATGCCCCAAGTGCCCCATGTGTACAGGTGTGGGAATCTGCTCCGATGATAACATCACCGGGAACCACAAGACCTTTTTCCGGCAAAAGAGCATGCTCAATCCCCATATCTTTTTCATCAAAAAAGTTTTTAAGTTTGTATTTTTTGGCGAAATCACGAGAGATCCTGGCCTGATTTGCGGAAGCGATATCTTTTGCAGGGATGAAATGGTCAAGGACAATCGAAAATCCATCCGGATTGGCAAGTTTAGTTGCACCTATATCTTCAAATGCTTTAATCGAGATAGGAGTGGTGATATCGTTCCCGATAACCATGTCAATTGCAGAGCGGATTATTTCACCCGCATATACAGGCTTTCCAACATGCTCCGAGAATATCTTTTCAGTTATAGTTTGTCCCATAATGAACCTTTATAAATATAATTAATTTCGCGATTATACCATGGAAGGTTTAAGAGTAAAATAATTTTGAGAAATAACTGAATGCTTTAGATTGCAAAAGAGGTTTTGCAAACAGCATTTTATGTAGAGGCAAATACCCTGTTCTTTCCGCTTTCTTTAGCCTTGTAAAGTGCTTTATCCGCTCTGTTGATGGAAGTGTCTATTGCTCTGTCCTGATCTTTTTTAAACTCATCCACTCCGATACTTATGGTAAAACGGATTGTTTCATTTGTACTTGTATATTCTACTTTTTCTATATCATGTCTAATTTTTTCAGCAAATTTCAGTGCATTTTTGAGATCTGTCTTTGGGAGTATCATTGCAAATTCTTCCCCTCCGAATCTTGCCGTTATATCACTTTCTCTGCTGAGAAGATTCAGCCTCTCGGATAAGAGTTTAATTATTTCATCCCCTGTAGTATGCCCATATGTATCATTGATTTTTTTAAAATCATCAATATCCAGCATGATTAAACTGACAGGTTCTTTTTCTCTTTTGGCATACGCAATTATTTTTTCTGACATGTCTGCAAAGTATCTTCTGTTGTACATGTTTGTCAAGGGGTCTCTGTGTGCCTGTTCTTTTAATTTTTTTTGTGCACTTTTGAGAGCTTGCGTTTGTTGGACGAGTTTGACATGGGTGGATATAAATTTGCTTTGAGCTTCTTTTTGCAAGCTGATATCCAGGGCAAGGGATATCATAATATCTCTGCCGTCTTTATATTTTATTATCTTATCTTGTATCTGAAACCATTTGTTGGCCACTTCGTTAAAGTGTTCATAGCTTATATATCCATTATTATCGGGCAGGGCTTCTGTCTCGTTCCCTTCCATCAGCTCTTGTGCCTTGCACCATGAACATCTTGAATTTTGTCCATGAATGGACTCCCAGCAGTTTAGACCGCTGTTGTTTGCCATTAAATCTTTCATGGACTGATTCGAATAGATAACAGTATAGGTAGATAAATCTATCGCGCTTACCGCTAGAAGAGAGGTGTCACTAAATACTTCAAGTGCAATAAATTTTTTCAATTCATCTGTTTCGAAATCAGTCATAATCTAAATGTCAGCCTTAATATTCAAGTAAGTCATCGTCGTAATCATCTGTCTCTTGAGCATAAATCGTCTCAATCGCATTTGCAAGTTTTTCTTCATTGACGGGTTTTAGTATATAGCCTTTTGCTCCGGCTTTAAGAGAAGATACTATCATGTCTTCCTGCCCGTGAGATGTTATCATGATAATGTTCACGTCATTGTCAAATTCTTTTATCATTTTTACGGCACTCACTCCGTCCATATCCGGCATAGTGATATCCATCGTAATCAAATCCGGCTTCAATTCGCGACAGGCTTCGACTGCCTGTGCTCCGGTCACAGACTCGCCAATCACATTATGGCCCAAGCTGGCAATATATTTTTTAAGATTTTTTCTGATAATTAGAGAATCATCAACAACTAAAATATTTAACATTTTATAGTTCCTTAAATTGTAATGTATCTGCAAAAGACTCTTTTGGTCCAATAACGGTTAGGAGAATATCACCAAATGAAGTCGTAATGCTGGCTGCTGCAATGGCTGAGCTTTTATGTCTGAAAAGTGATTTTGCCTCATAGATTAAAACCGGAGGGGTTATCGTAAGGGTTGTTCCGTCAAAGGGATTGCTAAGAGCATTTCCGACAACGGTATTGACGAACTCTGAGGAGACACTTTCTCTTATCTCATCCATCTCATCCTCTGCTGCTTCTTCACCCTCTAAAAATGCTTTGACCAATTCTTCAAGCAGCGCATCCTCATAGCTCATTGTGATGATGACCTGTATGCTCCCGCCCGTACCTATCATTGAGGTGTTCTTTTTAAGTTCAACCTTTTTTGGGCATATAACCTGCAGGCTTTGAGATACGACACGGATTTTCATGTCATCATTTAAAAAGCTGACAGCTCTTTGGAGTATCGGAGTCAGAACATCTTTTTCTATCTCCGCTCCATGACATTCATCTTTTATCATATTTTTTCCTCTTGTTTTGGTATAGTAAACACAAAAGTCGTACCACGGTTTTTATCGGTTTGGATAGAGATGCTGCCGCCGATCTTATCGAGTTCTGTTTTGACCGCACTCATTCCAACTCCCCGTCCTGATATATCTGTTGCTTTGTCCTTTGTCGAAAACTGCTTACTGAAAATAAGCTCATATACGGCATCATCACTCAAAGAGTGAATAGCTTCTTCGCTTAGTATCTTTTTCTTGAGAGCTTTTTGTAAAACTTTTTCTTTATCTATTCCTGCACCATCATCTGAGATTGTGATTTTGATTATACCGTCTGTTTGCTCAAAACTGCAAGAAATCGTCCCTTTTGGTTTTTTTGAGTTTTTTATTCTTGTCTTAGGCGTTTCAATGCCATGGTCTATCGCATTTCTAAAAACATGTATCAGTGTTTTTAGAAATGGCTTGACTTCGTCTGCTACGGCTACAGTCTGCTCCCCGGATATCTCGAAGGGATAGACGTCTTTTTTTAATCTGTGGGCAAGGTCTTCTACGAGCGAAGGGTAGTGTTTGAGAAGATAATATAATTTTTGCTTGGACAAATCGGATATCTGCATCATTATTTTTTTTGCCTCAGAAGTATCCAGATGAGCTTCTTGAAAGAGGGTGTGGATTTTTCTTTCCAATCCTTTAATCACCGAGAGCTCTATTTTTACAAAATGATTGGAATGAAAAAATTCTTCTCCCAAAATATTTTTGATTATTTTGAGTTCTTTTTGTATATTGGAATCAAAATCGGTAGTGTGCAAAAAGGAAAGCAGTTTTTCATTTGAGGGATCCTCCTCTTTTATCATTTCGGAGAGGGAATTTTCAATAGAATGCAAAAAGGAGACAACATTATTCACATAGAGTTGCGAGAAGGAGCCTTTAAAGGTATGAATATACATATAGATATCATTAATATTGTGAAGAGCTTCTCTGTCTTTGTCAATATATTTTTCATAGGTATGTATAAACTCCTCATAATCAGTTTTGGTATCAAAAAAAGTATCACCTTGTGTCACAATCTCTACAATCATCTTTAAAGTTTCCTGCTCTTTTTTGATCTTGCTTTCAAGTTTTTTTTGTGCTGTCACGTTTGTGATGATAAGCATCAGTTTACTCTCGCCAAATAATTTATATTCCAGTTTGAGGGCTCTTTTGTTGAGTATCACCTCTATAGGGAGCAAGGAGAGAAGCGATTTTTTTATGGTGTAGTCGCTTATCTCTTTTATATCAAGTATCGTGCTTTTGAAAAAGAGTTTTTTGGTCGGATCGCTAAAGAGCAGGTCCACTATATCGCTGCCTGCAATCTTCTTGCCCAGAAGTCTATGGCATTCTGCGGAATATTCATCATCGACGATAAAATCGCATCCAAAAGACAAAAAGCCCTGACCTGCATTATTTAAAAGTGCCGCAATCTCTTTTGTCTTTTCGTCAACCTCATGCTCAAGGTTTTCATTGAGATGATAAATGTCTTCATGAAGCTTTGCGCTTACGGCCATATTTTCTCTAAGGGAATTGGCCATTTTTCCAAATTCATCATCGGTAACAATTTCAATACAATGTCTGTGGTCCGTTTTTCCCTGCAGGAATAAAAAGAAGTTCAGCAGATTCTCTTCAAATATTTTGAGCGGTTTTGTTATAAGTATGCGCACAGCCAGTACGACCACGAATGTAGTGACAAGCGCCATCACCAGAATACCAAAAAGGGAGATATAAATCAAAAGTTGTGATTTATCTATCACGCTGTTTACTAAAAAGAGAGGCTTTGCCAAGAGGATGATGCCCAGCTCCTTGTTTTGAAAGTTTTTCACTTTCGCATATGTGTAAAAGTATTTTGTGTCCAGAAGATAGCGGTTTTTTAAGAGCTGTTTTATATCTATACTTTTGGCACTCTTTAAAAAATCTTGATTTAAAAATTTTTGTGAGATGGTATAGTCTTGGAACTTTTTATTATTATCGGATGTCGGTGCATCCATGAGAAGCAAAAACCCTGTTCCGGTTTCATCAAAATATTTTGCGACAGAGCTTAGTTCCTGAATGAACTCCAAAGAACCGAGATACTGTGCCTTGTCTGTGATGAGGGGTGTGATGGCTCTTAAAAGAAGAGCGGATTGATATGATTCAAAAGAGACGATAGGTGCAAGTGTCGTTTGCACGGAGACCAAAGATGCCCTCGAGGAGCCTGAAGCGTCTTCTTCGGTTTTCACGGTTTTCAAAAATGGGGTATTGTCTTTTGTGTAGAGTTGAATTTGTACATCTTTAAACTCTGTATGTTTTTGCAGGGTATCTGTTATCTCTTCAAGAGAACGCACGGCATCCTTTTGCTGCTCTGTCTGCAGAGCGCTCTTGAGTCTTTGGTCATTCGCTATTGCAATGGCATTCGTGAGACCTATGCGCATTTTAAAGTTTATCTTCTCATCGGAACTTTCTATAAGTTCTTTGGCTGTATTTTTGTATATGTCTTGTTTTATTTGCTCTGCATACCAGGAAAGAACAAAAAAAGAGGTAACCAGAGATGCCAGAGATATTCCGATTATAGCAATATTTAATTTAGTGCTGACGGATAAAAATTTCAAATAAAACCTTAAATAAATAAATAAAAACACCATAATATCATAAAGAGGTGTTATTTTAGTAAGTTTTGAAATTATTTATACTGTGTATTTTAAAGCTTTTTTCGTAAATTCGGTCGAACAGAAGAACAAAGCCGTAAATAGAGGGTTAAGTTTTACATACTCATCCTCAATGGTTTCAAATATCTTGAAACTAAAGCCCCCTCCGTCTTGCGGATTTTTCGGTGTCACTACAAACTCAATCGGGGCTAAAGCCCGCACCACATTTATAATCTTCTTTTTCTTTTTTTCACTCTCGGTCGAGAGGATATTAAAATCCGGATTTTCTGAACTTTTGTGGGAGAGCAAGATCTCTTCTAAAACCATGAGTTTGTCTTTGAAGACTATTTTATTCCATTTGATGACCGTATTATCGGAATGCACCTGGCATTTATTGCTGGTTAGAGGATGAGGTTTTGTTGCTCTTAGAGCTTCTACCAAACCTAGAATAAAGTTTGCCCCTCCGATAGTGTCGGCTGATTTTGCAATAAGCAGATGTATCAATCCTTTTGTTTCGTCGTTTTGTTTGTTAAAGTTACACATGTGTCAGCCTCTTTAAGGTTATATGGGTGCAATTATACCCGTTTTATATGCTTCTGCTATTCTTAAAGTAAATTGTATGTCAGTTTCATTTAAGCATATCGTAATAACAAAGCTAATATGATGTCAGAACTAAAAGAGGACAAAAATTGTCTTGTTTAAAAAATAGCTCGATTATAGAGGACAAAAAATGCAAGTTTATTTAGACAATAACGCTACGACTATGGTTGACCCGCAGGTTGTAGAAGTGATGCAGCCATTTTTCAGTGAGATCTACGGTAACCCCAACTCGCTTCACAAATTTGGAACGGCTTCACATCCGGCACTGAAGAATGCTATAAACCAGGTTTACAATGCTATAAATGCATCTGACGAGGATGATATAGTTTTTACATCATGTGCTACAGAATCCAATAACTGGGTTCTTAAATCAGTATGGATAGATAAAATACTCCATGGAGATAAAAACCACATTGTTACAACGGAGGTTGAACACCCTTCTGTTTTGTCAACATGTAGATTTTTGGAAGAGCAGGGCGTAAAAGTGACCTATCTTCCGGTCAATGAAGAAGGGATAGTGGAAGCGCACACTGTTAAAAGCTTTATTACTGAAAAAACTGCTCTTGTAAGTATCATGTGGGCTTCAAATGAGACGGGGATGATTTTTCCTATCAAAGAGATTGGCGAGATCTGTAAAGAAAAAGGTGTTTTATTTCACTCAGACGGCGTTCAGGCTGTCGGTAAAATCCCTGTTAATTTACAAGAAGTGCATGTTGATTTTATGTCGATGTCTGCACATAAATTTCACGGACCAAAAGGTGTAGGCGCACTGTATATTAAAAATTCTCAGCCACTTACTCCGTTACTAAATGGCGGAGAGCATATGGGCGGAAGACGTTCAGGTACTCTGAATGTCCCTTATATCGTCGGTATGGGTAAGGCTATCGAGCTTGCAACCATAAATATAGAAGAAAAAATGAGTTCCATTCGCGCTAAAAGAGACCGTCTCGAAGATGCACTTTTAGAATTGAGCGATACTTTTGTAGTAGGAGAGCGTGAGCACCGCACACCTAACACTATACTTATCTCCATCAGAGGTGTTGAGGGCGAAGGGATGCTTTGGGATCTCAACAACGGACAAATCGGTGCATCTACAGGTTCGGCATGTGCATCTGAAGACTTGGAAGCAAACACGGTTATGCTCGCAATCGGTGCCGACAATGAACTTGCACATACGGGTATCAGACTGAGCCTTAGCCGTTTTACAACAGATGCTGAAGTGGATTACACAATCAGCCATTTTAAAGGCGCGGTAGCAAGACTTAGAAACATCTCCAGTTCATTTGCAAAACAAAAACCAACGAAGGGCGGAGAGGTTCAAGAGTGTGAACTTCACCACCACCATTAGGGACTTAATGATGGCACCTGTTTGTTTGGTTGGAACCGGGTGTTAGAGTAGACAAAGGAATCATTTCCTTTGCCGTGACAAAAACAGGGGAAAAGCTTCCCTTGATCTTATAAAATAGAATAAAGGAAAATATTATGGCAAAAGCTGATATGTTAGGAGCATCTCTTTGGGATGCTTATTCGAATAAAGTAACTACACTCATGAATAATCCTCAGCATCAGGGTGAGATCTTTGAAGCAGAGGCAGAGGCTCGCGGCAATAAGCTTATCGTAGCTGATTTTGGAGCGGAGTCTTGCGGGGATGCCGTTCGTCTTTACTGGGAAATAGATCCAAGCAACGACAAAATCGTTAACTCAAAGTTCAAATCTTTCGGTTGCGGTACGGCTATCGCATCTTCGGATGTTATGACCGAGCTTTGTATCGGCAAAACGGTCGATGAGGCTGTAAAGATCACAAATATCGATGTTGAGATGGCGCTTCGCGATACTCCGGATGTTCCTGCCGTTCCGCCTCAAAAAATGCACTGTTCCGTTATGGCCTACGATGTTATCAAAAAAGCCGCAGGACTCTATAAGGGTGTGGATGCGTCTACTTTTGAGACTGAGATTATCGTTTGTGAATGTGCGCGCGTAAGCCTGGGTACACTGCAGGAGGTTATCAAACTCAACGACCTGAAAACCGTTGAGCAGATTACGGACTACACAAAAGCCGGCGGTTTTTGTAAGTCTTGTATCAAGCCGGGCGGGCATGAGGCAAGAGAATGGTATCTTGTTGATATTTTGGCAAATACCCACAAAGAGATGGACGAAGAGAAGATGAAAGCTGCTGCGGATGCAGGTGCAGCCGGTAATTTTGAGGCTATGACACTTGTACAGCAGATTAAAGCCGTAGATGCCGTTGTAGATGAGAATGTTCGCCAGTTCTTGATTATGGACGGCGGGAACATGGAAGTTATCGACATCAAAAAAGGTGACGATTATATCGATATCTATATCCGTTATCTGGGTGCCTGCAACGGTTGTGCTTCTTCATCGACAGGGACACTTTATGCGATTGAAGCAACTTTGAAAGAAAAACTTTCTTCTAAAATCCGCGTTTTACCTATATAAATAATTATTCTATCCATCCTCATGCGCCACACCTCCGGAGAGGTGTGACGAGGAGGGCGATACTCTTATTCCATCTTATTTTCTCTTATGAACTGCACACAAAACCCAAAAATATGGTTACAATGCCAAATTCATATTAGGTCGGTAAATGGCTCAGGAACTCTACTCTAAAATCACGGATGCATTGGTTGAGGACGGATATATAATCATTCCACATGCCATCAGCAAAGAACTTTCAAAAAATCTTTTATCCACGGCAAAAAAAATCAAACGCTTTAAGAGAGCCGGAATATCCAATGCTTCAAATGTTCATATAGATTCAAATGTAAGAAGAGACAAGATACATTGGCTCGATTATGACAACGGCGGAGTCCAGAGTGAATTTTTGGACTTGACAAAAGGCTTGCAGCAGTATCTCAACCGTGAGTTATTTCTCGGACTTACTTACTATGAAGCCCACTTTGCCCTGTATGAAGAGGATGCTTTTTATGAAACGCATCTGGATGCCTTTGCCGGATCACGCAACCGCACGGTGACGACTGTGTATTATTTGAATGAGAATTGGGAACAAGGGGATGGCGGCGAGCTTGTCATCTATGATGAAAATAACAGCTATTTAACAACAGTGGCTCCACATGCCGATACCCTTGTTGTATTTTTGAGTGACAAATTTCCGCATGAAGTGTTGCCGACTAAAAAGAAACGCCACTCCATAGCCGGATGGTTCAGAGTGGATAAAAGGGCGGGGATACCTCTTCCTCTGGAGGCTCTTACCTCTTTGGACTAGGGATTGAGAAGCTCTTTGTGCAGGAAGTGCTAGTTTGTACCGGCAGGCTCTTTTGGCAGATACATAAAATGCACAAAACACATCCACTCTCTGGAATCGGACTTCTCGCATAGGCACCCTACATCGATATCTTTTACGTCATAGTTTTCTTTGGCCGTTTTTTTTGCAAGCGCACAGGCATCTCTTTTTTCTATATTGGAGCCTCTCTCAAGACCTTGTATCAGGGCTGTTTGGGCAAAAAGAAGGGTGGATAAGGTGAGTAGGATTAGTTTTTTCATGGGGTGATTTTACTAGAGAGTTGCTATACTTTTGCTTATGAATAGAATTAACTACATAGAATTAGGTGCAACTCTTTTTGTACCCGCTACGCATAAAGATCTCTCAAAAATAATCAGCAAAGAAAAATATCCCGATTTAAAAAGTGTGCTCATAGATACGGAAGACGGCATAGATGCTCTAAACTCAGAGTCACTTCCACATGCCATGGAGCGCATAGAAAATTTGCTGGATACTTGTACAAAGAGCAGGCTTTTGGTATTTATAAGACCAAAAAACACGGATGTCTTAAAAAAGATGCTCGCCTTAAAGAGTATCCGTAAAATCGACGGATTCATCCTTCCCAAGTTTTCTTTGTCCAATGCACAGGAGTATATGCAAATTTTAAAAGACACTGAATTCTCAATCATGCCAAGTATTGAGGGGGAAGAACTCTTCAGCCAGAGGCAACTCTTCGAGTTGAGAGATATTCTGCTTCAGCACAAAGAAAAAATAATCTTGGTCCGTTTTGGGCTTGAAGATATGCTAAGACAGCTGGGGATGAGAAGAGGGTGCGAAGAATCTGTTTTTGATTTTAGTTCGACTTCAAACGTACTGGGAAGCTTCATCGCCATTTTTAAAAGCTCGGGCTTTGCCGTAAGCGGCGGCGTATATCCGTGTTTTAGAGATTATGAAGGCTTTTTGAGGGATGTGCAAAGAGATTTGAAAGAGGGGCTTTTTTCCAAGACAATCATCCATCCAAACCAGATAGTTCCGACTCACGAGAGCTACAGGGTGACACAAACAGAATTTGATGAAGCTGTCGAGATATATACGAGCAAAGAGTCCGTATTTAATCAAAACAAAAAAATGGCAGAAAAGGGTACAATGTTTCCACATGCCACGGAAATTATTAAGCGGGCGGAGGTTTACGGGATAAAGCCTTTAGATGCTTTTCCCGTTGACCATACTTGAGATCAGACCTTTTTCGTCCCTGTTTTCGGCAACAATAACACCGAGTATATGAAGCGGTACAAAGTATAGGATTATAGTAAATATCAGTTCATGCAGCTCTTTTATGGTGTGCGCCGTCTCTTTGCTTAGGAGCAGTTCCTGATAGAAGTGGATAGCCAAACCGCTCAGCGCCATAAAAACAAGCGTGCCATAGATAATATAATAGGAAACATTTACAGCTTTTTTGTGTAGGTCCAAAGAAGAAAAAGCAGCTTTTTCGCTTTTGTCGAAAAAGAACAGATAAATACGAAACAGGATTAAAAGAACAAGAGCGTATCCCAGAATGATATGCCATTCCCACATGCCAGCACGAATTGCTTTGGCCAAAACCGCGGCCTGTTCTGTTGTGATTTCGATTTGCATCTGTGCGAGCTGCGTCATGAGTATCTCGGAGTTGTCCCTCCAGCTGAGAAAAGTTTTTCTTAAAAACACGGTCGCCAGGAGACCCGTAACAATGAGAGCGTTGAGCCAATGCCATATTCTAAAGGCAAGTGAGTATTTCATAATTAACCTCTATAAAATTATTATGTGCTATTATATCAAAAGAGATAAGAGAGGTTTAATAAACGATGGCCGAACTCAAACAGTTGCGTGAAGAAGCAAAGGGATTTAGTGTTTTATATGGGGAAAGCAATGATGCACTGAGGACTAATGTCGCAAAACTTTTGGACAAGTTCTTCTCTAACGTCTATTCTGCCGCTGATGGGATAGAGGGTTTGAGACTCTTTAAAAAACACAGACCCGAGATACTTATAACAGATGTAAAACTGCCAAACCTTCAGGGAATTGAGCTTTGCAGATACGTAAAAGAAACACTTCCCGACACAAAGATAATCATCCTCTCATCCTGCGATGACAAAGAGTTCCTTTATGAATCTGTGACTCTTGGTATCTTCAGATACCTGAAAAAACCTGTAAATGTGGCAAATCTTACAGAGGTTTTGCATCTGGCTCTTCAGCAGATACATCGCGACAACGACACGAAGTTCTTTCATGCAAGTCTAAAAAACATCTTCAATCATCAAAGCTCAATGCTTGTTATGCTGAGAAATGAAAAGATCATTTTGGCAAATCAGTCGTTTTTGAATTTTTTCGGTGTTGAAAACATTAAGCAGTTTTTGCAGACATACGGAGATATAGGAAACGTATTTTTGGAACATAACGGCTTTTTATATAATAAAGCGGACAGTATGTGGTTGGACGAGATAAGCCAAAACGAACAAAAACTTTACAATGTAAAAATAAAAGACCACAGCGGCAAAGACAGACACTTCTTTTTCAGTTATCAAAATATTCCCGAGCAAAGAGAGAGCATGGTCTTGACCTTTGAAGATGTCTCAGGGATGAACCTTCTAAAACTTTTCGATGAAAAAAAAGAGCTGCATCCCGAGGAGGTGCTCGATGCGAATTCAATCTTTGAATTTTTAAAAGGGATGCAGAGGAACAACACAAAAGTGGGACTGCATAATTATTATAAAGGTCTCAGCATCACGCATCATGCCCAAATCATAAATGTCTCCGAAAAAGGGATAACGCTCAAGACGAATAATATGCAGCAAAAAGCGATACAGTATGAAAAAAGGAGTGTTTTGGTATCCGAAGCGCTTCCACATGCCGTGGTGTGCAAAAACATCTCTGATTTTAGTTTTGAGACACAGCTTGTAGAGTTTAAAGATGTGAGCTTTGTCACTACCTCGCCCGTTGCAAGAAAGACCATCAGGCTGGTTCCCGACGAGAAAGACAGAGCTACCCTGTTTTTGAGCAACGGAAGAAAGCAGACGGATATAGTCTTAGAAGATATCTCTCTGGATGCGCTAAAGATAAGGCTCGATGCCATGCCTGCGGGTTTAAATGACGGGGATGAAGTCACTATCGACATTATTCTGACACTCGACAAGATGCCTCTCATCATCAACACCAAGGCGGTTCTGTTTCGAAAACAGGAAAACAAATACAGCTACAGTCTTGTGTTTATGTTTAGGTTCGGCCTTGGACAAAGAGGCGAGATGGTGAAGTATATAACCAAAAGACAGATGAATATAATCAGAGAATTCAAGGGGATGTAAAATGGATAACAAAGAAAAAATCTTATACGATGACGGCGTACACAAATACGTGATGTTCAGTTTTGACGATGAATCGCACGAGGACTCGTTTTTATCGGTAAACCAATACCTCATAGTCCAAAACGGCAGCGGTGTTTTGATAGACCCCGGCAGCGGAGCGATATTTGATGAGCTTTACGATGCAGTATCTCGGCATGTGGAAATAGAAAATATCAAATTTATATTTTTCTCGCATCAGGATCCGGATGTCTCAGGCTCTATTACGCAGTGGAGTATCAGCACATCGGCGAAGTTTATTATGTCGGGTTTATGGGTCAGATTTATGAGCCATTACGGCTTTATGGATATGGACAGAATCATGTCTCTGCCTGACCACGGGGCAAAACTGAACTTTGGAAAAGAGTACCTGAAGTTCATTCCGGCACATTTTCTCCACTCTCCCGGAAACTTTTCCCTGTATGACTCCCGTTCGAAGATAGTGTTTTCAGGCGATATCGGTGCTGCAATCGTAAACAGCGAAGGCAGTTACAAGCAGGTAAAAGACTTTGAGGAACATGTACAGTTCTTACACGGATTTCACAAACGCTACATGGGCTCAAACAAGCTGTGCAGAGCATGGGTCAAAGAGATAGAGAAACTCGATGTGGAGATGATAGCCCCTCAGCACGGTTTGGTGTTTGAAAAAGAGAACAAAACCCTGTTTTTGGAGTGGTTTAGAGAGCTTCAGTGCGGAAGTGATTATATGGATGAACTTTACTAAGGAGAGACTATGCCTTTGATCGACCTCGTTTCGCTTCGCAAAAATATTATTATCTATTTCTCCATAGTCATATTGATTATTTTGATTTTTACGGCGGTGTCGGTTTTTGTTATACAAAAAGATCGTCAGGAAAACAGGGAGAGGGAATATCAACAGCTTATAAACCGCAGTGTGGAACATGTTATAAACGCGCATATACAAAAATATTCGGATCTTGTCTTTAGCATCTCCAAGAACCCCATTGTTGCAGATATGATACAACAGAATAATAGAAAAGGCTTGTATGATTTTTTAAAACCGGAATGGAACCTTATGCAGACGCGGGAGAAGTATATCAAGCTGATGCAGTTTCACTTAAAGGACGGACGCACTTTTTTGCGTATGCAAAAGCCAAACAGTTACGGGGATAAACTCGGAAACAAAAGAGCTATGATGCAGGAAATGCACCGTTCACAAAAAAAACTCACAGGTTTTGAGACGGGAAGATACGGTGCCGTGTATAGAGTGATATTTCCTATTTTTGACAGGAATAATACATATCTCGGAGCGATAGAGATAGGGGTATGTCCCAAGTATATCCTTGAGACTCTTAAAAAAATCAATAATCTAGTCGGGGTGATGTTTATTCGAGAAGATATAGTCTTTCCCTATTCCAAAACAAAAACGATGATGATAGACGGCTACAGACTCAACTCAAAACTCACCCCTGAACTGCGGGCAATCTTAAAGTCGCTCCGTGTCAAAAATCAGCTTGCAGACGCTCTTGAGATTACTACAAAATACAGTGTGTACCGTACGCATATCTTTGAGCTGAACGATTTTAAAGAGCAGCCCAACGTCAAGATAGTGTTTTTTCAGGATATAAGCGAGGCCGGCTTTTTTCGTGTGTATCTGATTTTAGGGCTCTTTGTGTTTATGGGATTTGTGCTGATGCTTTTGACATGGATGGTGCACAGCAGATATATCGAGCATCACAACACTCTTGCCGAATTTTATAAACATCAGCTGGAAAAACTCGCCATAAGCGATAAACTGCTCCTTCAATCGAAAAATAATCTTCAAAATATTTTTGATACCGCTCCAAACATTATGATCACTACGAACGGGCAGAAGATAGATATAGTGAACTCTTATATGCTGAAGTTTTTCGGGTATGCATCCATAGAGGAGTTTAAAAAAGAGCACGACTGTATATGTGATTTTTTTATAGAATCAGACCATTATATCGGTAAAAGCGTAGAGGGGCAGGTATGGCTGGATTATGTACTCTCAACCAAGAACAAGCTCCACAACGTCTGCATGATGAAAGGTGAAGAGAAACACTATTTTACACTGCATGCCAAAAAACTGGAATCACACGAAGACAGCACTCACAGCGTAGTTGTATTCAATGATATTACGGAGGTTGAACTGATAAAAGATGAGTTGGAAGCGACCGTAAACGAGCTTCGGATTGCAAAACAGCAGTTTGATCTTTTTATGCTCCATCTGCCTTTTGTGGCGGCAATCAAGGATGAGTCGTATGCACTCGTCTTTATAAACAAACAAAAAGGGGAGTATCCGGGGATCGAGGTCATAGCCCAAACCTTGACTGAGAGTGGGGACACGCCGACCGCCCGGGAGATCTATGCTCTTCTTGAGAGAGCCAAAGAGGATGGCAAAGCGGAAAAGATCATCAAGCTTGAAGCGGGGGAGCAAAAACGCGTAGCGCGTATCCTGGCATTTGCAATTCCCGAGGATGAGGGTAAAGTGTATGTCGGGATAATCTATATAGATATTACGGCTAGTTATCATACCTAAGAGGGCTGGAACCTTACGGTGAGAGTGGTTCCCTTATGTATTTTTGAGCTTATATCTATCTCAAATCCGTACTCTTTTGCGATGCTCTCAACGATATTGAGCCCGACTCCAAATCCGCCTGCATAGTCGTTTGCCCTTGTAAAACGCTCAAAAATACTCTGGAGCTTCTCTTTTTCTATCCCTATCCCCTCGTCCTGCACCATAAGATAATCATCACTCAGCTGAATGCGTATCTTTGTATTTGGATGGGAGTATTTTATGGCATTGCCTAAAAGGTTGTTGATAAGCATTTTGGCCTTGCTTGGAGCCATATGCAAAGTGCACGGACTTATATGAGACTCCACGCGGATGTTTTTTCTTTCCAAAAGTTCATTGAAATATTCTATGGAGTTCTTTACGACTTTATCAAAGAAGAGCTCATGGGATTCTTCGCCTTGGGCGTCAAAGCTTATGTAGCTCAGCGATGCGTAGATATCATAAAGCTGTTTGGTGCTGATGGAAATATTTTGCATGATCTTTTCATCATAGAGTTTTTTGCTTTTAGCCCTTGATGTACTCATCATCAGGGCAGTTAAGGGAGTATTGAGCTCATGGGTGGTGTCTTTTACGAAATCTTCTATCTCCTGCATTTTATTTTTGATGGGCTGCAAGAAGATATAAGAGAGCATTACGGCTATGATTATGATGACAAGAGCAACGAGCAGAGTGACAAGAAGGATGTTTTGCTGAAGTCTCGCAATACTCTTCGCATACTCGGCACTTTGCACTACGACATAGCGTACACCAAGATGGGAGGCTGTAGCCCCCGATACCAAGACGGAATTTTCACCTTCAATATAAAAGTCCTTTGTAAAATCTATCTTTTGCAGAGGGGTTCCGTACTTAAGATTTTTATCCTTGTCATAAAGAGCGACTTTGGCATGTGCAAATGTATCCAAAACAAACTCCGTATCCATCATATGGGCATTTATCACCCGGGAACTGACGCTGTCTGCAATATGGTTCATCTTGTAGTAATTATTGCTTTTCTGGCTGGAAACCTGATAGGAATAGAACCAGTAGCTGGCAAGAAACAAAAAGATAAAAGAGGATACAAGATAGAGTGTCAGGAATGAATAGAATGATTTTTTCGTAAGCTTATTCATAGATGTAGCCGCTGCCCCGGATGGTCTTTATCTTCTGTTTGCCTATCAAGTCCCGAAGTGTCCGTATATGTGAGCGGATGGTGGCATCACTCGGGAGAGCATCAAAATCCCAGATATTTTGTATGAGTTCATCCGAACTTATCAGCCTTTTTTGGTTGTTTAGCATATAAAGCAGTATAGCCGCATCTTTTGAACCCAGAGGAGTGGTTTTATTACGGGTCTGTATTTTTTTCTCATCCGTCAAAAAGTATATCTCCTCTCCTATCTCTATGCTTTTTTGCGTGTCTATATTGAAAAGTCTTTGGATATTTGAGACCCTCGCATTGAGCTCTTCGAGCTCAAAGGGCTTTTTGATGTAGTCGCTTGCTCCAATCTCAAAGGCTTTTTTCAGGTATGCCGTGTCGGTATAGGCTGTAATGATTATCGCAGGAGTAGTGTTGTTGAAGGTACGCAGCTCTTTTAAAAGTTCAAGACCGTTTTTACCGGCTACATTTATGTCAAAGATGAAGAGATCGTATTTTTTTTCTTCAAGTCTTTTATACACGCCCTCATGGTTAAAAGCGTAATCAACGGAGTGGCTCTCGGATAAAAAGTCAAGCAGGATATCTGAAAGCACAGCATCGTCTTCCATTAGTAAAATAGTCATTTGGCACCTCTGCAGATATTTTAGCTCATATAAACTTTAAGTTTAAAAGCCGTTTGAAAAAACCTACTGTTTCCTCTCCTCTTTTTTGTATAATTGTGAATAAAAGGGGAGGGTCATTATGGAGAATGTATATTTAGCCAGACAGCCTATAGTCAATGGGGAGGGGTATACTTTTGCGTATGAACTCTTATACAGGGATATTCATCAACAGCCCGAGATCGATAATGACCGCTATGCCAGCGCATCTGTTATCAGTAATGTTTTAAACAAGTTCGGCACCCGTGCACTTCTTTCAAAGCATAAGGCATTCATCAAAGTAGACAACAAGTTCTTGATGAGTGACGTGATCTTCTCCATACCCGGTGAATTTTTTATTTTTACCCTGCTTGAGAGTGTAGAGATTACGGAGAGGGTGATAGAGAGGATGGAAAAACTTCGTGATAAAGGGTATGAGTTGGCCATAAACGATGTATATCTGGATATGGAAAAAATCGAAAAATATACACCCGTCATACAGTATCTCTCCTATTTCAAAATAAACGTCTCCAACAATATAGGCAATCAGGATATTCGAAAGATCATTAGCAATCTGCGGGCACAGAATATAGGTGTAGTCGCTACAAAGATAGAAGACAAGAAGCATTATGAATTGGCAAAACAAATGGGCTGCACCCTGTATCAGGGATACTTTTTTGCAGAACCAAACATAATAGAGAATAAAAAGTTTGATGCTACGCAGCTTTCCGTGATCAAGCTGTATAACATGCTTATGCAAGATACGAATATAGATGAGATCACCTCAGAGTTTGAGCATAATTATGCAATTTCAATACAACTTTTACAGTTTATAAACTCAGCTTCTTTTCATTTTAAGACGAAGATATCCTCAATCCATCATGTTTTGGTCTTAGTCGGACGCAAACCTTTGGCTCAGTGGCTGATGCTCATGATCTATTCAAAATCCGTCTCAAAAACCGGAGAACTTTCACCTTTGATGCTTATGGTAAAAAACCGCACGGAGTTGATGGAAAACCTTCTCAAAGCCGTTCGACCCGATGTTAAAAGCAATGCTCTGGGTGAAGCTTATTTTGTCGGGGTCTTATCTTTGATAGACACCGTGTTTGGGATGAAGCTCGAAGAGATCTTAGACCATATAAATATTTCACAAGAGATACAGTATGCTCTCTTAAATGATGAGGGGATACTCGGTGAACTCTATGCTTTGGTGCGTGATATCGAGGCTTTTAATACAAAGGCAATATCCGATTTTGCGCAAAGACATAAGATTTCATCTGATATAATGAAAGAAATTATTGTAAAGAGTATAGAAAATGTCAACAATTTTGAAGAGGGTGAATAGTGGGTGTAGATGTGTCTCTCAATAGTATGGAACTGATAGAAGTAAGCAGTATAGATTTTCCCTCTTTGGAGATTTACCATAAGTTCAGAGCCGGCGCTTTTAGGGAAGATAACAGTTTTGTAGCAGACAGCCCAAAGGTCGTAAATCTGCTTCTTGAGACGGATTTGGAGATAAAAAGCATACTTGCGACACGGGAGTATTATGACAAATATGAAGAGCTGATCTGTGCAAAAAGTATCGAAAAACTTTTTGTCGTTGAAAAAAAAGAGATGGAAAAGATTGTCGGACACAATATCCATCACAACTGCATGATGCATGGCATACGCCCTGCAGATACCCCTTTGGAGATGCTCGATGATACGATACTTATGCTTGACGCAATCTCTTCAACTGAAAATATAGGCTCCATAGCAAGAAGTGCTGCAGCGCTTGGAGTGAACTCTTACCTCATCCCCTCCAACGGCCCCCACCCCTACGGCAGACGGGCACTCAGAGTTTCTATGGGATATGTAAGCCGTCTGAAGGTGCATGTATATGATGATATCTTTTCCACATGCCGGGCTCTAAAAGAGAAGGGGTATAAAATCTTTGCCGCAGAAATCACGGAAGACTCTACGCCTCTGATGGAGGTGCAGGTCCCTTCAAAATGGGTGCTTCTTATGGGTCACGAGGGGCGAGGGATTTCAAAAGAGGTGCTTGAGGTATGTGATGAGGTTGTTCACATAGAGATGCAAGAGGGGATAAAAAGCTTCAATGTGGGTGTGGCGGCTTCCCTTTTGATGTACCGCTTTAAAAACAGTTATAATTGCAAATAAAATATCAAAGGTAAAAGTATGGACGCTACGCAAAGAAAAAATATAAAACACGGCATGAGTGTGGCTATAGTCCTCAAGCAGGACCAGGACACGGGCAGGCTTACTGATGGCATAGTGCGTGATCTGCTCACAAAATCACCCTCACACCCCCACGGTATAAAAGTGAGGCTTATGAGCGGTGAAGTGGGACGGGTAAAAGAGATCTACTGAAAAGTTTTCAGTCTCTGCTTACGACTCTGTTACGGCCGCTTCTTTTTGCTTCATAAAGGGCGTTGTCCGCTCTTTTTACGATCTCATTGGATGAGGTGTCAAATCTGTTGTACTGAGTAAGCCCAAAACTGCAGGTTTGATTCTCGGCAAGCCCAAAATCAAACTCTTCAATTTTCTGTCGTAACTTTTCAGCCAAAGTTTTGGCCCCCGATAGATCCATCTCCGGACAGATTATCAAAAACTCTTCTCCGCCCCATCTTCCCAAGATATCCGTTGAGCGGATGTTTTTATTTAAGATCTCAACAATCTGTATAAGTATCTTATCGCCGACGTCATGACCATAGTTGTCATTTATATCTTTGAACAAATCTATATCCAACATTATTATCGAAAAAATCCCTTTGTATCTTTTCGCCCTCTCAAGCTCTTGCGCAAAGACATTTTCAAGATGGAGTCTGTTGTATATCTGAGTGAGGGGGTCTGTTATGGAGAGCTGCTGGGCTATTTTTTTGTCCGTGATATCCTGGCTTATCGCATTAAAGTTCTCTATCTCTCCATTTTTTGCAAGCGTCGGAGTTATTACGGTATTGACCCAGTAAAAGGAGCCGTCTTTTTTTCTGTCTCTGAACTCTCCGCTCCATATTTTTTTGTCTTTTATGCTCTCCCATAAATCTTTATATGTCTCTTGGGAGGTATGCATGGTTTGAAAGATATTGTGATTTTGACCTATGAGCTCCTCTTTTTTGTAGCCGGTAAGTTTGCAAAAAGCATCACTGACATGTGTTATATTTCCGTTTATATCTGTTGTGGCCGTTAATACATCCGTATTTATAATATGTATGTATTTCTTCATATCTTTATTGTGCTTATTTGTCGTATAGTAGCCGTAGATAAGAAAAGCAGAGACAAGAGCGATAAAGCCGAGTATTTTCCATAAGAGGAGGTAGTCAAATCCCTGTTCGTAGCTTACGCTTATCCATTGATTGAGGATTCTTTGTTTTTCTTTTTCATCAATCTGGCTGATGGCCTTGTCAAGGATTCCCAAAAGGATTAGATCATCATTTCTGACACCGATTCCAAGCTTCAGGTCTTGCCCGATACGACCCGTGATCTTTAGAGTGCCGACATAATCCTGCTGAATCCTGTATCCCAGAGATGTGAGGTTGTCGATAAAGCCAAAGAGCTTGCCATTGGCGACTTTTTGCAGTCCGTCATTGATACTCTCAACCTCGATGAGGTTCATATCGGGGTACTGTATTTTGAGCAGTTCGGTATAGGCATATCCCCTGACGATACCTATCTTTTCATCTAAGACTTCGGTGACATCTGTGATAAAAAGCTTGTCATGGGTAGTCACTATCACTAAGGGCGTAATCAAATAGGGCTGCGTGAAGTTCATATATTTTTTTCGTTCAGGCGTTTGCATGGCAAGTGAAAAAATATCGCATTTTCTGTTTTTTGCAAATTCTATAGATTCGCTCCAGCTTGTCGTAGGCACGAGTGTGATGGGAGTATTGATGAATCTGGATATGATCTTCATATACTCAGAGCTCATACCGATATGTTTATTCTCCTTAATCATCTCGTAGGGCATCCAGTCCGGGTCCGCGCACATCCTTATATTTTTTTTCTGGGCAAGATAGTTGTTTTCCTCTTCGCTCAATGCTTTATTGGTATTCAAAGAGCATCTGTGATGGGGTAAAAACCGCTCAAAGCTTATGTTTTCTATTTTTGGAACCTGCCCTGTTTTCATAAAGTTCTCTGACATCTCTGTAAGAACCAGACAATCTACGCTCCCAAGCTCATAAACATTCGGAAGGATTAGGCTTTTGGTTATTTCAGCTTCATATGCCAATGCTTCTTTGCTCTTGTTTTGAGAGTTGTATTTTTTAAGGATGATATTTATGACTTCATCGGTATTTTGAAGCGCATAGTGCCACCCTTTGATGCTTGCTCTTGTAAATGCTTCGGTCCTTGAGGGATTGTTTTGTACCTCATTAAAAGAGCTAAAGAGATTGACATCATAATACTGCGAACCGTAGCTTGTAGGGTTATGCATGGTGTATTTAATATTCTTTTGGTTTAGCAGGAATGGCTGGTTGGTTATAAATGCAGTCATCGCATCCACTTTTTTTTCTACAAAGGCATCTATAGTATATGTAGGCTGCACCATCTTAATGTCGTTGATGCTTATGTTGAACTTGTTGAGCATCATCGTGATACCCGAATTGCTGAGCTCCGTAGGGCTTCCCATCACTTTTTTGCCGGCCAGGTCCGAGGGAAGGTTTATCTCTTTTTGGGAGACCAGGACAAGTGCGGAGTGCTTGAAAATATTTGCAAGCAAAACGACAGGTTTGCCCTTGAGGTATTCAGAGATAAGCGTCGAATAAGTGATTCCGTAGGTAGCCGTTCCATCCAGCACATGGGCAACTACGTCGATATCGGCACTCACTTCCCTGAGCTCGACCTCCAAGCCCTCATCTTTGTAAAAACCTTTTTCTATAGCCGCATAAAAACCGGCATACTCAAACTGGTGTTTCCATTGAAGCTGCAAGGACACTTTTTCAAGCTCACCGGAGTGTAGCTGCAAGGAGAGCGTAAGCAATAAAAAAATAGATAAGAATAATTGTTTCATGGATAAATAATCTTTATAGTAAGGTATGAATATTCTATCACACATATGATAAATTTCACTGAAATCCCGCAAGCCCTCTATAATGTATAAGAAGATGGTATAATTTCAATAAAAAAGATGCATATGAACTCTAAAAACTTCAACACACTTCCCCTCTCCCAAGAGATGCTCACAAACCTCAACGAAATAGGCTACAAAGAGATGACGCCTATTCAGGGGGAGAGCCTGCCGCTGATACTTGAGGGCAAAGACCTTATCGCCCAGGCAAAAACAGGCAGCGGCAAAACTGCTGCATTCGGGATAGGACTGCTTAGCAAACTGGATGTAAAAAAGTTTCGCGTGCAGGCTCTTGTGCTTTGCCCTACGCGTGAGCTTGCCGACCAGGTGGCCAAAGAGCTTCGTATGCTTGCCAGATTTACACACAATGTGAAGATTTTGACACTTTGCGGGGGCGCTGCTTTTGGACCGCAGCTCGGTTCACTTCGTCACGGCGCACACATCATAGTGGGAACTCCAGGAAGGATCTTGAAGCATCTCAACAAAGACAGCTTGAGCCTTGAGAATCTTGAGACGCTCGTATTTGATGAGGCGGACAGGATGCTGGATATGGGTTTTATCGAAGAGATTGAAAAAGTTTTGCAATATGCTCCAAAAGAGAGACAGACACTCCTGTTCTCGGCGACCTATACCGATGAGATCATGGCGATAAGCGACTCTGTACAAAAAGATGCGGTGAGCGTAAAAACGATAGAGACAGAGAGCGTAAACAAGATACTTGAGAGATTTTACGAAGCACAAAACGGCGATAAGCTGCGTACGCTTGTAAAGATATTCGCTACGTATAAACCGGAAAACGTGATTGTCTTTACAAACACCAAGATAGAGGCAAAAGAGCTCGCGGAGAATCTGCAAAAACAAAAGATAGATGCTCTTGCGATCCACGGCGATTTGGAACAGTACGAGAGAAATGATGTGTTGGTGCAGTTTGCCAATAAAAGCTGTCCGGTTTTGATAGCTACGGATGTAGCGGCACGCGGCCTTGATATCAAAGAGCTTTCAATGGTCGTAAATTATGACCTGCCCCATACCGAGGAGACCTATACCCATCGTATAGGAAGAACCGGACGTGCAGGGCAAGAGGGCATCGCAATCACCCTTTATGACAGTTACGAAATACAAAAAGCGCTTGAGTATAAAAACGAAGTGCGTATTTTTGAAGATGCGGATTCTTTGAAAAAAGAGAACGGTTTTGAGATGAAACCGCAGTATGTCACCCTGGTTATCGAAGGGGGCAAAAAAGACAAGGTGCGTGCGGGAGATCTGCTTGGCGCGCTCACCGGAGATGCAGGTCTGGCCGGAAGCAGCATAGGCAAGATAGATATTTACGAGCGTCAGAGTTATGTGGCGATTGAAAATGCAAAAATACAGCAGGCACATGAGAGGCTTAAAAACGGAAAAATCAAGGGTAAGAAGTTTTCTGTCTGGATACTCTAAAGATTCCGCTCTATGAAAAGACTAAAATATTTGAACCACTACAGCGAGCAGACACAGCTTCAGGTCCATTCCCTTATCAGGCATGACAAACTTGAAGCGCATCTGCTCCATAAATATAAAAGTCCACATGCCATGAAAACCGACAAGGCACTTTTTGCTTATGTGAGTGAACTGAAAAATGATTATATGAAAAAAACCTCGCCTTTGAGCAAGGTGATGTATGATGGAAAAATCAATGTTATCCACAATGCTTTGGGCACGCACCATTTTATCTCAAGGGTGCAGGGCAGCAAGCTAAAAGCAAAAAATGAGATAAGGGTAGCCTCTATGTTTAAAAATGTCCCCGAGGAGTTTTTACGTATGATAGTGGTGCATGAGCTTGCCCATTTTAAAGAAAAAGAGCATAACAAAGCTTTTTATAATCTCTGCTTGCACATGGAACCCTCGTACCATCAGTTTGAGTTTGATCTGCGACTGTATCTGACACATATGGATATGTCAGGCAAGATACAACAGTGGGCTAATCCATCCAGCGAGTAGGGTCGTAGCCGTCACTCGGACGTATGACTTCCTGCTTTTTTAGCTTTTTTATCATTGTAAAAACTTCAGAATCATCTACGGGGCTTTTTCCCTCTGAATTTTCCGCTTGTACAAACCCGAATTTTTTATAAAAACTTACGGCCCTGGAATCTTTGAGAACACTCACGCTTATCTGTTCATACAGTGCAGCGGCTTCGAGTAAAAACTGCTCCATCATTGCAGAACCTATTCCCTGATTTCTAAACCTGGGTAAAACGGCCATGGTAAGAACCGGCGTATTCTCATCTATAAAGGCGTTGGCATTATGCTCTTGGTTGAGCTTTCTTGACCAGATGGCACCCGCTATCTCATGCGCAACAAGCGCGTAGAGTCCAAGGTCTTTTCGCGTCAGGCCGTAAAAATCATTATAGATGCTCAGGGCGGGGAAATCCCCGAGTATTGCATCCGATTCATCGAGCCTGTAGGCAAAGGGAAGCATTTTTGTGGCGATTTTCTGCTCTGATGAGCGAAGGAAATAAAGTATTGGTTTCATGTCCGCAATTATATCAGGCTCAGCCCAATTTTACCCTTTTCACGGTCTATGCTGATAACCTCTATCTGCGGAAGGTATTGGTTGAGCGAAAGTATCTCAAGCGGATGGGAGATTCTTTTAGGACTCATCTTTGAGATATGGATCATCCCGTCATTTTTCAGTCCTATATCCACAAAAGCGCCAAAATCAGCGATATTTCGTACCACACCCGAGACAAAACTCCCCTCTTTGAGCATTTTTATATCGGTGATTCCCTCTTTAAAAGGGATGGCAGGAAGCTCTTCCCTGGGATCGAAGCCCGGTTTTAAAAGCTCTTTGATAATGTCTCTGAGCGTTTCAATTCCCACATGCCACGCGGAAGCTTTTTCATTTACATCAATCTTGCCCAAGTCCTCACCGACGAGCTTTTGGGCAATCTCATAGCTCTCAGGGTGGATACCGCTGTTGTCAAAGATATTCTTTCCCTCTTTGATACGGATAAATCCGGCTGCCTGCTCATACGCCTTTGCTCCGAGACCCTTTACTTTTAAAAGCTCCGACTTTGTTTTAAACGCCCCTTTTTCCTCTCTGTAGGCGATAATGTTTTGTGCCGTTTTTGCACCAAGGCCTGCAACATAGGAGAGCAGCGAAGCAGAAGCGGAGTTGATATCCACACCCACGCGGTTAACCAGATCCACCGTCACATCCGTGAGTTTTTTCTCCAGAAGTTTCTGGTCGACATCGTGCTGGTACTGTCCTATGCCCAAAGATTTTGGATCGATTTTTACAAGTGCCGCCATCGGGTCGCGAAGTCTTGCCGCGATAGATATTGCTCCGCGGATGGTTACATCAAGATTTGGATACTCTTGCGAAGCAATTTTTGAGGCAGAGTAGACAGAAGCCCCCGCTTCAGAGACTACGGTATAGCTTAACTTCACACCCTCCTCTTTGTTGAGACGGGCAAAAAATTCCTGTGTTTCTCTCGAAGCGGTCCCGTTTCCTATTGCCACGCCGGTGATGTTATACTTGTCGGCCAGGGCCAACACTTTTGTTTTGGATGTGTTATAGTCGTTTTTTGGCTCCGTAGGATAGATGAGAGCCGATTCTAAATATTTTCCGTTTTCATCAATCACGGCAAGTTTGCATCCGCTGACAAAAGCAGGGTCTACGCCCAAAAGAACTTTTCTGGTAACCGGGGGAGTCATCAATAGCTGATTAAGATTCTTGCCAAAGACAGCAATGGCGGCAAGGTCGGCTTTTTCTTTTAGCTCACTTTGTACTTCACGCTCAATAGAGGGGAGCAGAAGTCTTTTCAGCCCATCTTGATACGCCTGAAAAAGAAGTTCAGAGAGCTCTGAATCATGGCGGGGGATCTTGTAGCGGCGGATATTTTCCTCGATTTTTTCGGTCTCAAGGATGATTTTTACGCCGAGCTGTTTTTCCTTCACTCCGCGCATAATCGCCAAATACCTGTGGGAAGGGATATAGGCCACTTTTTCAGAGTGGTCTATAAAGTTTGCAAACACCCCTTTTTCATCAAATGTTTTTGTTTTTTTTACTTCCAAAACCCCGAATCTCATCATGGAGTTTCGTATCGCCTCACGCTCACGAGGCAAGTCCGCATAGCGTTGGGCAAGGATATCCTGCGCGCCTTTTATAGCTTCTTCAACGGACTCTACGCTCCCTTTTACAAAACTTTTGGCATACTCGGTAAACGATTGCAGGGAGCCAGCCCCGGCATGTGCGATCTTGTCTGCCAAAGGTGTCAAACCGTTTGCAATCGCAGTCGCGGCGCGTGAGCTTTTTTTTTCTTTAAAAGGTCTGTAGATATCTTCAAGGACTCTGAGGGTATCTGCTTCATCGATACTTTTTTTGAGTGCCTCACTCAATACGGCTCTCTCGGCGATAAGCCTGAGCACCTCCTCTTTTCGCTCCAAAAGTCTTTTGGAATTCAGATAAACATTTTCAAATGTACGCAATGCTTCATCATCCGCCGCACCCGTCATCTCTTTGCGGTAACGCGCGATAAAAGGGATGGTGGCACCCTCGTCCAGGAGTTTTAAGATATTATGTATATGCTCTTGTTTGAGCTTTGTTCTTTGTGTGAGCAGTGTAATCAGGTTTTGCATATGGGTTTCTTTTTTAAGGAATTATACTGTTAATTGGAAATAATGCATATGCGTGTTTTATAGTATGAAGTGAAGTTTATAAAATAATTTGCATGTTTCACATGCGTATATAAAAAGAGTATTTGTCTCTATCCATCAGAACAATGATTATGGTAATATACATTACGGTAATATATTTTACTAAAAGTGGGTTACGATGAAATTTTATAATAGAGATGTGGAGCTGTCTAATTTACACACCATACAAGAGTCCTCTTTGGAGTCTTCTAAAATGAGTATAATCGTTGGCAGAAGAAGAATCGGAAAGACAAAGCTTATTAAAAAAGCGTATCCTGAGAGGGTTTATTTGTTTGTTTCCAAAAAAAATGAAGCCCTTTTATGCGAGGAGTTTGTTAGTATTGTTCAAGACACCCTAGGTATTAGAATATTCGGTACACTGAGTACATTTAAAGAGCTTTTTGAATATTTGATGGACTTGGCAAAAACCCGTTCGTTCACTTTGGTGATAGACGAATTTCAGGAGTTTATCTCTATCAATCCAAGTATCTATTCAGATATGCAAAATATTTGGGATTCTTATAAAGATATATCCAGGATGAATCTTGTTTTGAGCGGCTCAATCTATTCGCTTATGAATAAAATATTTGAAAACAAAAAAGAGCCTCTCTTTGGACGTGCAGACAATAAGATCTCTCTCAAACCCTTTAGCGCGGATACGCTCAAAGAGATACTTCAAGATAACTATCCTGCATTTACAAATGATGATCTGCTCTCCTTTTATATCCTCACAGGCGGAGTGGCTAAATATGTGGAGATATTTGTGGATAACAAAGCATTTACGCTCGATGCGCAATTGAACCTTATATTTGATGAGTATTCTCTATTTTTGGAGGAGGGGAAAAATTTATTGATAGAAGAGTTTGGCAAAGAGTACACAAGCTATTTCTCCATACTTTCGCTTCTTGCCAATTCTAAAACATCAAGAACTGAGATAGAGTCGATTTTAGGTAAGAATATAGGCGGCTATCTGGAGCGGCTTGAAAATGAATATACAATCATCAAAAAAGTAAAACCTATCTTTGCCAAAGAGGGAAGCAGAACCCAAAAATACGAAATTATTGATAACTTCTTTAATTTCTGGTTTAGATTTATTTATAAATATAAGAGCGCGATAGAGATAGAGAATTATGCATATGTAAAAGATATAGTACGAAGAGACTATACGACCTACAGTGGCAAATTTCTGGAAAAATATTTTATCGAAAAGCTGAAATATTCTAAAAAATACTCTCAAATAGGCACCTACTGGGAAAAGGGAAACCAAAATGAGATAGATATAGTCGCCCTTAACGAAAAAGAAAAGATAATCTTGCTGGCCGAAGTTAAAAGAAACAGACAAAAAATTGATTTACAAAAGCTCAGGGAGAAATCCGTAGCTCTGCTAAAAAAGCATACAAAATACAAAATAGACTTTGTCGCCTATTGTATAGAAGATATGTGATTGCGGGCAAAGCAGTCTGTTTGAGCAAACTTCCACATGCCGGCCTTGTAATTGCCATCCCAATTAGTCCTTAAAATTAATTTTTTCAAATTTATTTCTATGATATAATATATTCAAATGAAGAGGAGGATATTATGAATGTTGCTCGTTATCTATTCCAATCGCCTTACTCAAGCCCTGTTCAAGTCGGCAGACCTGATACAAGTGTAAAAAAAGAGGAGTCTTCGGGCGGTGGTGCCGAGTTGAATTTGCAGAGCCAGTCTGCAAGGGATGCGCAAAGCTTTCAGGCTACGCAAATCAAAGAGGTACAGCCTACGGTGGACGCATCTCAGGCACTTTTGGACGTATACGCCTAACACACTTCTTTTAGCAGTGGCTTATCGAGGGTGAAAATGCCTTTGTGCCGACATTTACGTTTTGCCCGATTTTAAAGCTTTTGGCTTCGTTGGCATCTAGGACCACTTCGACTATCTGTTGCCCTATGGCTACGACGGCTATAAAAATCACATCCGCTTTTATTATGTCCAGAAGTTCCCCTTTGAAGGTGAATTTCTGGCTTCCTTTGGTTTTTAGAAGCATCTCTTTTGGAGTGCCGTTTTGGATGATGTTTCCATGCTCCAGAACGATCACGCGGTTTGCCAGACGGTAAATTTCACTGGGGTCGTGGCTTACCATTATCGTGGTAGTTTTGAACTCTTTGTGCAAAGATAAAATATCATGCTGCAGTTTTGTCCTCATCTGCGGGTCAAGGGCGGAGAGAGGTTCATCCATAAGCAGGACTTTTGGACGGTTCATCAAAGCGCGGCAAAGCGAGACTCTTTGTTTTTGCCCTCCGCTGAGGGTATTTGGCATACGGTTTTTCAGCTCACCGAGCTGGGTGATTTGCAGGAGATGGTCCGCGAGCTCCTTGTCTTTTTTTACATACAGGAGGTTTTGCTCTACGCTCATATTTGCAAAGAGGGCATAGTCCTGAAAGACAAATCCGATTTTGCGATGTTGCGGGGGGAGCTTTTTTGAAGCATCCAGCCAGGGGATTCCCGATACGCTGATTGTACCACGGGCATCTTCAAGCCCTGCCAAAATACGCAAAAGGGTGGTCTTACCGCTTCCGCTTACTCCCGCAAGAGCCAGAAACTCTCCCTCTTGAATCCCTATATTTACATTGAGCTCTATATCTCCGCTGCTGCCGTGCAGCTTTTTTTTCACATCAAGATGTATCATACGTGGACTCCGAATTTACGGTTTTGGTGCTGGTTGAACAGATACACCCCGAGCAAAACCAAAAAGCTTATGGCAAGCATAATAGCGCTGTAGATATGGGCAGATCCATAGTCCATAACCTCCACAAACTCATAAATGGCGACGGAAGCCACTTTGGTCTCTCCCGGAATTGAACCGCCGACCATTAAAACCACGCCGAATTCGCCTACGGTATGGGCGAAGGTTATGATGAGCGCAGTTATGAGGGCCGGTTTGATATTGGGCAGGGCGACGTTGAAGATGGTCGCAATCTTTCCTTTTCCGGCTATATAGGAAGCTTCAAGCATATTTTTGTTCAATGATTCAAAACCCCCCTGAAGCGGCTGCACCATAAATGGGAAAGAGTAGAACACGCTGGCAATGACAAGACCCGAAAAAGTAAAAACCATTTTTATACCCAAAGTCTCTTCAAAAAAAGCGCCCAGCGGCGAGTTATGAGACAGAGCAAAGAGTATATAAAACCCCAAAACGGAAGGGGGCAGGACTATTGGCAGGGAGACTACAGCCTCGATTATAGGCTTGAAACGGTTTTTTGTCTGACTCAGCCACCAGCTTAGAGGCAGTGCGATAATAAAAAGAATGACAGTGGTGATGCCTGCTAGTTTAAACGATAATAAAAATGGTTCAAAATCAAGTTCGCTCAAAATAACTCCTATTCGTTTTGCAGGGATACTATGGATATATCGCTTGCTTTTATCAGTGCGATGACAGCATCACCGGCTTTTATATTCATTCGAGATGCGGATCTTTGGGTGATGATGCTCTCAATCACACTCCCTTGTATGCGTATTTTCACGCTGCACAGGATTGTGCCGCTCTCAACACTCTCAACGATCCCCTCAATCTGATTGGAGATGCTTATCCCCTTTTGCGGAGTTTTTGCAAGAGAGATATTTGTGGCTTTTGCCCCAATGATGACCTTCGTTGCGACCTTGAGTTTTTCATTGAGTTCAAGCGAGACCATGCTTATCTGCGTCGAAGACGTATTCAATAAAACTGCTGAAATATTTTCGTATTGCTCAATCTCTGCAATCTCGGCGTTGATATAGTTCATTGCGTGATATAACCGTATTTTTTGAAGATATCTTTTGCTTCATCACCTAAGATAAAATCATAAAAAGCTTTGTACAGGGGATCGTGTTTTGAATACTCAAGTAAAACTATCCCCTGTCGTATCGGAGTGTAAAGCTTGGGGTCGACATCTTTATAGTGTGTGTCCTCTTTGTAGTGTCTCATGTTTTGGCTGTAGAGGGATGATTTTGCGATGAGCCCAATATCCGCCGCCGTTACGGAGTAGGCAACCGTTTGGGAGATGCTCTCTGCATAGACCAGTTTGTCTTTTATACTCTCATAGATACCGGCTTTTTGCATAGCCTCCAGAGCGGCTTTGCCATAGGGAGCGGTCTTGGGATTTGCTATTGCTATTTTTTGAATGCTTTGGGAGTTCAAAAGGGAGATACCTCTGCCAAAATCCTGTTTTTTTACGCTCAGATAGGCCAAGGCTCCCTCGGCATAGACCACAGGTTTTGTGATGGCGATCTTGTCTTTATAAAGAGCTTCGGGAAAGTCCATGTTGGCGGACATAAAAAGACCGTAGGGCGCACCGTTTTTAATCTGAGCGGTAAGTTTGCCGCTGCTCCCCAGTGTTACGCGCACCTTTGTTTGCGGATATTTGCTGACAAACACGGCTTTGAGCTCATCTATTGCATAGCTTACATTGGCGGCAACGGCGACGTTTATCTCTTGTGCCATCAGAGGGTGGAGCGTCAAAAGAAGTAAAAAGAGTATTTTTTTCATTGTATTTTTCCTTTATAAAATATTTGCATATATTATTCTAAAATACGATTCTTTAGAGTGTCCCAAGAATTATATTCTCCGCCTCGCATACTGCAAGGACTTCTAAACCCTCATGCAGATTTTTTTCATCAAGAGCATCCAGGGAGATGGTTGCGCAAAGAGTATTCTTGCCCTTGAGAGATACTATGACTTCCGCATTTACACTTCCTTTGTTGATTCTTTCTATCACCCCTCTGAGGGCATTGGGAGTATCTTTTTTCAGGTCTGTGCTGATGGTGAGAGCGCCTGCTTTAAAAAGAGTGTACACAACGGCTCCGGTTATGATGTCGAGTGCTCTGAGCGAGTCGTTTGTAAGCAGAGCTTTTAGAATATCCCCGCTTTGCAACTGCAAAGATATCTCACTGTGTATCGCACCTTTTTTTATCTCTACGACCGTGCCTGCGATCTGGTTTCTAGCACTCACCCGCATGCTCATCCTCTCAAGAAGGCTGAGATGTGCGCCATTGTCCTTGATTCGAAGAGAGAGATTGTGCAAAAAAAGCTGATGCTCTTCATAGAGGATCTCATAGGTCTCGATAAGCCCTTTGGCGTACTCTGTAAGATGGGTTCCCCCACCCCCTTTTCCCCCTTTTGAACTCTGTACCAGCGGATTTTGGGCAAGATTGTTCATAGCGTCTATCGCATCCCACGCGGCTTTATAGCTCATTTTCATAGCTTTTGCCGCCTTGGTGATGGAACCGCTGTGCTGAATCTGCTTAAGAAGCTCAATCCGCCCCTTGCCTAAAAAGTTTTGCTCTGATTTGGAGATCCAAAAACGGCCGTCGAGTGAGTTGTCCATTGTATTCCCGGGTATAGTTATCTGTATTTACAAGCGAAGTATATATTTTTATATAACGCTTTGTCAAGAAGGGGATGAAAATCCCGGCATGTGGAAACTTTAAAATTATTTGGCATATGGATTTGAAATACGTGAAAGAGGCAAATACTCATCGACTAGTTTATATCTCTCCTTTTTAACTGACTTGTTTAGCAGTCTGTTTGACAGTTACGGAATATGCTAAAAAAACAACCTTACAGTATCAAGTTTGATTAAAGATTTATTACGAGACAAAAGTATTATTGATTAATAACACTTATTCTCTTCGTTTCTCTGCTTGCTTATAAACTTCCATCTCTTCTCTTTTGCCAATGGCAATAATATGAACCATTAAAATATTGTCTATAATTTCATAAACAATTCTGACTTGTTTTTTTGCTACATAGACTTTTTTGAGCCCGGTTAAATTCATATTATTTTTATTGCCAAGAGGCAAACCAAGTTCAGGCGATTGCTGAATTTTTTTCAATTTTTTGAAAACTTCAATGCGAACAGAATTATTGAGCTGTCTTAAATCATCTTCTAAAAGTGGATGGTATTTTAATTCATACATAGATTAAAGTGTCTTTAAATCTATATCAAACTTTTTAGCCATATCTTCCATTGAGATATATTCAGATAATGGAGTTTTCTTTCGTTCTTGCACGATATTATATATCTCCGCATGTTCTGCTAATTCAAATCTTTCTTCCAATTCTTTTAGTCTTTCATACTCATCAGTTGAAATTACAACTGCTTCAAGTCTATTGTTTTTGAGTATTCCGATTTTTTCAAGAGAATGTTCTTTGATTCTGCCAACTACACTGCCAATTTGTTTAGTAAAGTCCGTAATTGAAAAAAGTTCATTTTGAGCATATTTAACCATTCTTAATCCTTTTGAATTAAC
>JAHJEG010000022.1 GCA_018825665.1 bacterium
ATATCTTTAATATTTAGTAATAGTTCTATTGTTAGAAATAATGATAGTAGACAAGAATTTAAAAAAGAACATTTACCTCTCAATCCAAAAGAAGCATTAAAAGCATCAGAGTCTACACAGGAGGTTTTAGAAGCTATTTTAGATGAAGAATGGCTCCTAATTACATTAAATGTTATAAATAGAAATTTAGATAAAGCTATTACAAGAACATTGAGCTTTTCACCAGATGATTTAATAGAATTAATGACAGAAATTCGTAAATATTTGTATACTGAACAAAAAGAGTTAATATTATTAATTGAAGATTTTGTTCAACTACAAGGTGTTGATACAGCTTTATTGCATGTATTAACAGCAGAAGGTACTGGTGAACTTTGTAAAATTAAATGGGCTATGGCTGTAACTACTGGATATTTTGAAAAACTTGAAGATACAGTTCGTGAGAGAATGACTTTCAAAATAGATATGGATAATCCATGGGATCAAAAAAATATCGCAAGCCAAAACAAATATGTTTTAGAATTGGGAAGTAAGTATTTAAATGCTATTAGACTCGGTCATACAGAGATTCTTAATTGGTATAAAACATATCAACTTGATAAAAGTCCTGTTGATAATCAATGTGATAATTGTGTTCATAAAGAAATATGTCATAGCACATTTGGACAAATTGACGGTATAGGTTTATATCCATTTAATGAAATAGCAATCTTAAAAATGGCTAGAGAAGCAGATAAGCAAAAGCATAATGTATTTAGACCGAGGGTTTTCATAAATAGTGTTTTAAAAAGAAATTTAAATAAAGAAATGGTTTTTACTATAGAAAATGGAGAATATCCTCCTAGAGATTTATATGAAGATTTTAATACTCAGCAATTAGCATTTGATGAAGTTAATAAACTTACTAAGTTAGATCCTTTAAATCATGATAGAAGAGAAACATTGCTTGAATTATGGTCAACAACATCAGTATTGGCTAATCTTGATGAATCAATTCATGCAGCTTTTGCTTTACCACTATTAGACATTGACTTATCTATTCCAGTAGTACAAACACCTATATTACCAGTACAAGAACATGAACTAGATACCAAAACTGATATTGCTTCTGAGAAAAAAATAGATGAACATATTCAAAATATAGAGCAATGGGGTAGAGGAAAAGATTTACATCACTCGACAGCAAGTAGGTTGCGTCCATTTATTTTTAATTCTATTGTTAACTATATTGATTGGAGTTTTGTGTCTGTTGCTAAATCCATGAATATATTAAAACAAGCTAATATATATTTTGTATCAGATAATTCTCGTAGACCTACAAGCGGATTTGTACTCGATATTGAACAAAATACTGATATGGCAATTATATTAAAAACTTTTTATAGCATGAATAAAAATAAAGATATCCCAACTATATTAGATTCGTTTGCACAATTACAAGAACAAGTTAGGATATGGTCAGAATATTTAATTATTGAAATTGAAAAAGAGTATGCTCCAAAGGAGAATTGGGATCCAGGTATTGCTGCAATTGAATTATTAACCTTAGGTAATATTGTAGGTGCAAAAGAACCAACAATAAATTCATTATTTATTAAAAATATTGAATATTCGAATCTTGCTTCTTATGATTTTAATACTTTGATTTCTAAGATTATTTCAACAAATGATAGAGAAAAATTATTCCAAGATATTTTAGAAAAAACATACACGGGAAAAAAAGGAGGAAGTAAAACATCAGCATTTATAGATGTTCAAAAAGTTCTACCTTCTATATCTCAATTAAAGAAAAATAATTGGAGATTAAAACAAGATCCATCACAGGAAACAAGAAAGGAGTTTAAAGACTTGGCATTAAAATATGAAAAATGGCAGGTTGATTTTGAGTCTTGTTTAAGAGCAGAATTAATGGAAAGATTTAAATGGCTTGATGAACTAACTAATAGAATTTCAGTTGAAGATATAGGAATTAAATTTAAAAATAAAGTGAAACATCTCAGAGACTTAACAAGTGAATTAGGACTTCCTGGATATAGGTCAGTTCCATTAGATAATGCCTTGTTGTGTAATTTAACTCAAGCTAAAGTAGCTCTAGATACAACTATTAGATTACAAGAAAATTCTAGAAATGAAATATTTGAAGACTTATTCCCATCTAGAAAAGATGATGCAGAGCAGTTTATTAAATTAATTATAATATATGAAGAGATGCTGAAAACTATATCTGCTGAACTTAAATCGAGATCTGATGAGTTAAATAAAAGAACAGGGCTAAGTTCAATTAATTTAGAGATTGAAAATTCGATGAATAGTATAAACCAAAGTTTTGATACTTTAATAGGAGAAAATAATGCTTCTTGATAAAACAGAACAATTAACTAGTGAATTATATAATTTTAAAGCACTACAAGCATCATCCAATGAGAGTCAAGACTACGTTAAAAGAAATACTGATCTAAAAACAATTGTTATTTATGTTGAGCGAATGTCCGAAAATGTTGTATTGTTTCGAAAGCAAGGTTTTCTAATTGAGATAGATACAATTATTAATTATCCGATAGAGTTGTTTAAAACATTATATAAAAATTGGGAAGATGATAAAAAATCAATTATACAAAGAAATGACTTTTTTAGACGAATTCAATGGAACACTATTGAAGCTGAATTAGTATTAGTGTTACAGAAACTATGGGAAGAATATATTGATAATAATAAGCCAAATATTAATAGAGAAACACTGGATGTTTTTAAACAAATTCCTGATTTTACGAGTGTAGTTAACAGTTTAAAAGATAAATTAGAACTTTTAGATGAATATAAAAAGAGTTTACCTACTAATGGAAGTGATTTTCAGTTAGTTATATCAACCTCAGAAGAAATGAAGTGCCTGATTGAACAATTAGAATCAAAAAACATTCCTGATTCAGTAAGTAATTTTTTAAAAAAAGCAGGGACATATGAAGGTATAGATTTATCTGAAATTACTACTGAAATATTAGACTGGTTAAAAGCTAATAATCTAATACATCTATGCCAAGTAAAGTTCAGAAAGTGAATCTATGTCAGAATTAATTGATGTAATAATATTAAACTTCTTAGAAGAGATAGAATATAAATCTATTCAGTGGGGATATGCTGATGGTGCATTATTAGAAGATGATGTATATGATTATGCTCTTATGCTCATGAATGATAATAAAGTAGCTACTGAGAACTTTATTAGACAATATAGTCTAGATAGCTTAGATGAAGATGAACTTGTAGATTATCTTTTAGAAGAAAAATTGTTATTTGAAGTCAAAATTTCGTCTTCTAAAACAGGCTTTAGAACACGTTTCGCTGAAAGTATAAGATTATTGGCTAATTTAAGACAAATATTTCCAAATAGAAGTTGGGAAGAAGCCCCACGATTGGTATCTGACTTTCGTGTAAAACTACAAAAACGTTTTTATCCTATTAGAGATGTAAATCCTTTGGAGTTACTAAATAATGAACCATTTATTAGCCTTTCAAACTTGCAGAAAAATGTTTGGCATAAACTTGTAACTGTTTATCCAAATATGAAACTAGCAAATTTTCAAGTTAAAGCTACTTCAACTTTAATAGACCCTGATAGTCAGTATAAAGGTGTGATTGTTACTGCAGGAACAGGTAGTGGTAAAACGTTAAGCTTTTATTTGCCAGCTTTGCTACAAGTAGTTGGTTCCATTAGCAATGATACAAGTTATTGGACAAGAGTATTGGCTGCATATCCACGAATAGAGTTATTAAGAGATCAGTTATCAGAAGCTATTTTACAGTCACTAGAAATTGAAAGCACATTAAATTCTAATAGGTTTCGGCCTATTAGAATTGGTGCTCTTTATGGCTCAATTCCAAATGAATGTAGTTATGCATCAATTGAAAATAAAAAATGGAAAAGAAATAGGGAAAATACAGGTTGGATTTGTCCAATTATCAATTGTCCTAAAACAGATATACCATTAATTTGGCTTGATGAAGATGTTGAAGCTAAACGAGAAAGATTAGTCCCAAGTCAAAATATTGAAGGAGCTATAACATTAGAACAAGAGCATATAGCACTAACAAGAGAATCTTTACTTGAGCAAACTCCTGACTTACTTTTTATTACATTAGAAATGTTAAATCAACGATTATCTGATTTTAGTATGAATAAACTTTTTGGTATAAACCAGTATGATAAAAAGCCATTTTTAATGCTTTTGGATGAAGTTCATACTTATACTGGAACTACAGGTGCTCAAGCTGCATTGGTTATACGAAGATGGAAGCAAGCATTGTGGAATGATAATCTTAAATTTGTTGGACTTTCTGCAACATTGAGTGATGCTGCAAGATTTTTTTCTGAACTAACAGGAATCTATGAAAATAAAATTATAGAGATTACACCATTAAATAATGAAATGATTGAAGAAGGTTCTGAGTATCAAGTTGTTCTAAAAGGTGATCCAGTTAATAGAACAGGTCTATTATCAACTACAATACAAACTATAATGCTTATGGGACGGCTAGTGGAACCTTTAAGCATGAAAAGTAAACTTTATGGGCAAAAAGTTTTTGCTTTTACGGATGACTTGGATGTAACAAACAGACTATTTGATGATTTAAAAGATGCAGAGGGTTGGGATGTATTTAATAGAAATAATCCTGAACAAGCATCATTAGCTAGGTTAAGACATAAAAATGATGATTATTTAAGATACCGAGATGGCCAAGATTGGAGAGCATGTGAGAGTATAGGTCATTTACTAAATGAAAATAGTAAAGATGCAAAATTAAAAATCACTCGAACATCTTCACAAGATACTGGTGTAGATATGAACAGTTCCGTTGTTGTAGCAACAGCAAGTTTAGAAGTTGGATTTAATGACCCTACTGTAGGTGTTGTAGTTCAGCATAAGGCACCACATAATTGGGCAAACTTCTTACAAAGAAAAGGTCGTGCTGGTCGTAAGAGAGGGATGAGACCATTTATGGTTACTACTTTGTCTGATTTTGGAAGAGATAAAGTGGCTTTTCAGCATTACGAACAATTTTTTGCTCCAAAGGTTCCAGCGCAAAGACTTCCTATATCAAATAGATATATTTTAAAAATTCAAGGGACTATTACTTTATTCGACTGGTTGGCAAAAAAACTACCACATAGAAAAATATGGATGTTTAAACTATTATCCCGTCCAACTAAAAATCAGTATGAGTTAGATACGCTAAATGAAATAAAAAGTCTCTTAGAAAATGTATTAAAAATTGAAAATAATGAATTTGAAGATTTTAGTAAATATTTAAAATATTCTCTTTCAGCAACAGATGAAAATATGCAAGAAATATTATGGAGTGCTCCAAGGTCACTTATATTGGAAGTTATCCCAACTTTATTACGCAGGATTGAATCTAATTGGAAATTGGCTTTTCCTAATGGCGATAATATTCACGAGAACTATATCAAAAATCATCCATTGCCAGAATATATAACATCGACACTTTTTAGTGATTTAGCACTACCAGAAGTCAAGGTCATAGCAAGTTTAGACCAAGACAGAGAAAAACCACATTCTATGTCTTTAATTCAAGCAATGAGAGAATTCTCACCAGGTAGAATTTCTAGAAGATTCGCAACTGATCGTGGAAACTTATTTCATTGGATTCCAATTGAAATTGATGTAGAAGAGCAAGACTTAGAAATATTAGATTATAGTCCAAAAGTTGATAGAGTTAAATCCATAAAACATAATGATGTTGATATTGAAATATTTAGACCATGGGAATACAAATTAGAAAAAAATAGTAATCCAAGAATTTCAAAACGTTCAAACTCGATGTTGGAATGGAATGCTACATTTGAGCCTAATGGTTCGCCAGTTAAAATACATTTAGTTAAAGGCAATGATTGGTCTAAAACTATTACAAATCTTGATTTTTATGTTAATACTCATAATGCTAGTGTTGATGTGACCAGATATGCAACATCTGCTGTAGCAAATTTTTCTTTCACAGATGGTAGTGCTTTAGAAACTAAAGTCAATTTTGTACATAATAGTTTTCCATCGGCAATAGGTTTTTCTCTTCATACAGATGCTTTACATATAAAATATAAAATTATAAGTTTAGAAAGTTTAGCAGAGCATAATCTACCTGTTGCATTAAAAAGAGAATTGAAAGTTGCATGGTATAAACATTTAGTTATTGAAGATAATGAGTTGCCATCTGATATAAATCACTTTGAAAGAAATTGGCTTCAAGAAGTTATTCTAAATGCAATCATCATAGTTTCAAACAACAAAGATGTTAGCCTAATCAAAGCAAATGAGATTTTAAATAATGATTCAAGTATTATTTTTGATGTTTTGTCTGACTTATTTAATACTGACATTAGACTTCTAGATGATACTGACAGTGACGAAGAAATTACAAGTGAGTCAAGGTTATATGAACGTTTAAAAGAAATATTAGATACTAAAGATATTAGGACCATACTTCATAATGTTTTTAATAATGCAATATCCAATGAAGATATAAATTGGTGGAAATGGGTACAGAATAGTTTACATAGAAGTTTTGCAGAAACAGTTTTAGCAGCGTGTCAACAATTAACACCGAATCAGTCAGCAATTGACACATTATTGGTTGATGCCTTACCTATAAAAGAAGACGTAGATGAAGTAGATATATGGCTTACAGAGAGTAGTGCTGGGGGTGTAGGTGTACTAGATTCACTTGTAAATGTTATAGGCAGTAATCCAATTTTACTGTTTCAAGCTATAGATGCTGCAACACAGTCATCAAGTTATGAGCATGTAGTTGATTCTTTAGAATACTTTATTGATTTAGTCAATGATAATGATGAGATAAATACTTTGGTACTACAGGTATGTTCGATTAAAGAACATAAGCAGAGACAAGAACTACTAAGTACCTTGTATGCTATTTTATATAAGCATGGACTGCCTATGAGTCATGCATTCAAGGTTGCAATAAATACAAGGTTGTTGAGAGATGGGGTGGACAATAACTTTTTTAATCTAATTAAAGAAGTGATGCTTTGGAAAGATAAACTTGAAAGTGATAAAGAGATAGCTATTGATTTACAGTTGTTATGTTTTTTAATATCAAAAGAAGATGATTTCGTAAAGAAAATAACTAAACTTCAGATGTCTCAATCTAGTCAAAATGTAAATATAGTTAACTTTTTAACAAATATTTTATGGCCTAGAAGTTTTGAAGCGAGGTGGCAAGTGCTTCAATCGTACAGTCCATTTAATCAGAATAAATTTACAGATCCTCAACTAGTTAAGTCTTACATTTTAGAGGAAAAGATACACCATGTTGATATATATGATGAAGACAGTGATAATCAAATTTATAAATATCTATCCAGATATGGTGTATGTAAGTTAACTGCTTATGCTAAAGACGAAGTATTGCTTCGAGCAAAGCTTTCTAAGTTGTTAACAAAACCTGTAGATGTAGACTTTTTACAGCTTTTCATTGTTATTGTAGGTGTTGAAAAAGATGGAAGTGGTACAGTAGTGACACTAAAGTTAAGAGAGGAGTGGTGATGTTATCTGATAGAGACTTAATAGGTCCTGCTCAGTCTGCTTCGATTGTAGAGTTAGTACAAAGTGCTTTGTCTTTGGAACTAATTCAGCCAAGTAAAATTCTCTGGTTTGGTTCAGCATGGATAAGTGATATACCTATTTTAAATAATCGCGCATTTCAATTTTCTTCTCTAGAGCCAGATTGGCCTGCAGAAATGATTTCTCTCTCTACAGTTTTATTGGCAATCGCTAAAAGAGGCACAAAGATTATCATTATTACTAGGGAAAATGAAGATAATATCCATTTTATTAAAAAGATGAAAAATTCTGAAATGTATGGAACAAATATAATAGTAGTCCTTAGAGATGAGTTCCATGAAAAAGGATTGTTATCAGAAGATTATGAAATATTTGGAACTATGAATTTTACATACAAGGGTATTACAACCAATGATGAACGTATTACATATAGAACTGATTTGAGTAAGTTAGCTGAACGACAGCTAACTGCATGGAATAAATACGGGGATGAGATTAATGCTTTATCAAAATAAACAGGATAATATTGACTTTCATAAAGAATATATCAACACATTTAATTTTAATGGTAAAGATCAGTTACTTCTTTTAAGTAGTATAAAAAATATGAACTTTCCTGGTGCAATAATTCCCACAGAAAGTAATTATTACATCTGTGCTAATTCGCAAAAAGATTGGAGTGTTTTAAGTTCTTTGGTTAAGTCGTTTGTAGGAGTGTCTTACTCTGATTTTATAGGTATGAAAAGTGAACTAAATACTGGTAGTAAGGAAGAAAAATATCTTCTTTCAAAGAACATTTTATTTATTTCTTCAATATCAATTCCTAATGATGATCTTTTACAAGGTAATGCTCTAAAAGCATTTCAGACTTTATATACTACTTATTCTTATTCTCCTGGCAGATCAATAGAGATGTCAGAATATATAGATAGTGTTTTAGAAAACTTTGTTACTGCTTTACAAATAAAAGATATCGATACAGCTCAAAAAATTATTTTAAATATAAAAAATGAAAATAGACTTGACGCATTAAATATTAAATTCATGCAAATCGAATTAGCATATAGTATAAATGATTGGAATGCAATTGTTAATGATAATCTAATAACACATATCATTAACTCTAGAAAGCCTTTAAAAATAAGATTACATATAATTGAAGCATTCTATTATGAATATTTGGAAGATGCTATTGATGATTCCTCTCTTATGGTTATTTACATAAGTAAAATAAGATCAATGATTTCAAGCTTACTCTTTAAGTGCCCAGCAAATGCAAGTATTGCGGTTAAAAAAGTATATGCAATCGCTTATTTGAACGATGACATAGGATACAAGGAAATCGAGAGAATAATAGTACATATAGATAATGGATTATTTAAAAATGAACTACAATTATCTTTAAATAAAAAGTTAACAACTGATGGCCCTATAAAATCAGATACTAATACTTCACATGATGATTTTATATCAGCAAGAGCTGCTGTAATTGATGATAATAATGCAAATACTATAGAAACACATATGTTAGTAAGCACTAAGGCTGAAAATCTAGATAAAAAAGAACAACTAGAACTATTAATAGACGACATAATTATTGAAAATACCACTCTTCCAATAAATTGGATAGAGTGGTTAAAAGCTCTGTCAAATGAAAATTTCACAAAATCAAGGTTTATAGCTGAACAAGCATTGGAAGAATGGCCGGTTGATGAACTTTTAAGGGATACTACGGATATTAAAACTATTTCTAGTGTCATAATATCAATTGAAGAAGAATTTGCCCTACAACGTTTTATTCATTCACTTCCATTATTTATGGAAGCATGTAAAAGAAGTACATACTTTCCTAATCCTTTATTCTTACAAATGTATACATCTATATTAGAGATTATTACAGTTCATGAAGTGAAAGATTTAAATACATTACTAGTATCTCAAGATATAGTAGAAACTTCATTGAAAATTTCTCCAAGTGAAGATCAGTACAACTATATTTTATCAATGGTTGAGAGTATTATCGATAAAGCGAATGGCAAAAATTTCATTGATTGGTTCTTAGACTATGCAGAATTATTGATTTCTGAAAATACTAGTGATATGGATACTAGAAATAAGTTATTAGAAAAACTACTGGTTAAAGTGTATTCTTATAGAGAGTGGCTAGATGAGTTCCATCTTAAATTTATTCTTAAACTCGCTGCGAACATTGGTATAGAAAAGTTGTTTGAAAATATATCATTTGAAGATGATATGATAGTTGAAGATAAGTGGAATAAATACATGAATAAAACTATTGGCATTTATACATTATCAGAAAATGCAGCTCGTCATGCAAAAGAATATCTTGAAGAGCAGATTAACGATGTGAACATTATTCTTAATCACGATAAAGCTGCTACAGATGCTTTAAGAAATTTAGCAAATACTTCTGATTTTGTCGTTTTAGTTACTCAGTCTGCGAAACATGCAGCTACTGGAGAAATTCAAAAGATACTACGTCAAAAAGATAGACAACCTCTTTTTCCTATAGGAAAAGGTTCCTCTAGTATTATTTCATCATTGTTAAAGGATTTAACATGAGTACATATATTTATTTAGCTATTGCTATCATAGCTTAAGTAACTGCGACAAGTACATTGAAGTTATCCGAAAAATTTACAAAACCTATTCCTAGTTTAGTTGTGTTAGTTGCATTTGGGGTGTCACTATACTTTATGACTTTAGCATTAAGAACATTACCTGTTGGAATTATGTATGCGTTTTGGTCTGGTTTTGGTATTATACTTGTGACAATTTCTGGAATGATAATTTATAAGCAAGTTCCAGATATTCCAGCAATTATTGGTATTTTTTTGATTATTACTGGAGTTATAGTAATTAGTCTTTACTCTAAAATAAAAGTTATATAAATAAGGAGAAAAATGAATAATTTGAATGGTTTTTATAGTCAATATTCAGGTAAATCTGAAAAATGGGATACAAACATTGAAGGTTTATTAGAAGACGTAAATACAATTCTAAAGAATAAATATGATACTTTGGATATTATAGCTCAGGTTGGGCTATTTTTAGATAAGGATGAAGAACAGCTTAAAAATTATATTGAAAATTTCGCTATACATTATACTTATAAAAGAATATTTAATAAAGCAAATAAATATTTTCAAAAAAACAAACAAGTGTATATTGATGATGAGTTTGAGTTTAAAGAATCTTTTCAAGAATATATAAAAAAATCTTTTGATTTAAATGATTACTCACATTATAAAAAGTTTTCTAATAATTTACTAAATGCTATTTTAAGTAATGAAATTTTAGAAGATTCAAAGTTTGAAAAAGGAAGACCTTCTACTAGTGAAAATAAAGCAATGAGAAGTTTTGCCGTAAAAAATAAAAGAGAAAATTGTTATTTATGTGGAATAAAAACAGAAAAAAAGAATGAAAAAGGTGCTATTGATTTTTATAATTGGCATTTAAAAAATACAACTGATTTCTCAAAAGAAGTTTATACTAATTTTAATGATATTTTACATGAACATAATGATAAATTAAAAAAAGAGATTTTAAAAAAAGTTGAAAGAGAAAAAACATTAAAAGATGATCTTCTATTTCACTTAAAAAGAAAAATACCTGTCCTTTATCTGAAAATAAGTCGTTTTTTTAGTTTAAATGATAACGAAACAGATATAAATTATAAATATTTTGGAATTAATAAAAAAACAATAGGCAAATTATTTAATAAAGTTTCATTAAATGATTTTCACAATGAGTTTAAAAAAGCTTATGCAAAACATAATAATACTTTAATGAAAATTGAACACTGCATTGCTGTTGATTGGGGTGGTGGTAAAACTGAAGATAATTTATTAATAAGTTGTCATAAATGTAATCAAAAAAAATCAAATACAGTTTTTTTTACAGAATATTCTATTAATAAATTCTTTATTAACGAATTTGAAGCAGAAAAGGCAAAGCAAGCATTTACTGGAACACTTGGAGATGAAGCGTTAATTTCACTGAAAATTAAACAAAAATTTAAATGTTCAGATTGTGAAAAAAATTTTTCAGATATTGGTTCTTTTTATTTAAGAAGAATTAATGAAGATGATGGTTATCATTACTTAAATACATTGATAACTTGTAAGAAATGTTTAGAGAAATTTAATAAACTTGGTAATAAAGATTTTTTTGATGAGTTTATAAAAATAAAGGAATAGTATGGGAATAATTGAACAAATTGAAGATAGCAAATATAAATATGTTAGTAACAATGGGATCTTATTAAATCAACGTGATAGTTGTAATTTTAAGATTTTCACTTTTAAAGAAAAAGTTTCTAATGTAATGAAGTTTACTAATGTAACAAGGCAGGCTGATCAATCTAAAACAGGTTATCAAAGAATAATTAATCCAAATCGAGTTAAAGCTATTGTTAGATATTTAGATGCCAATCCAAATAATATTATCCCAAACAATATAGTAATTGCATTAACAAAAGACGAAATGACTTCAAAGATTGATAGTGATCAGTTAGCTTTTGAATTTGATATTGAAAATAACAATAAACAAGCTTTAATAATAGATGGACAGCATAGACTTCATGCTATAAATACGTTTGATCCTGATGAAGAGGTTTTGATTACAGCGCTAGTAAATATAGATGTATTAGAACAAGCCATACAATTTATAACAATTAATACAAAGTCTCAAAGTGCAGCAAAAACAGATGTAAAGTCTGTCTTAAATGCTGATTATTATCAAAATATTTTAACTGATAGATTATCAAATGCTGGTATAACAAATTTAAAAACATCAACAGTTTTAGATTATTTTCATAAAAGTATTCACAGTCCTTTTAAAGGATATTTAGATTGGCAACTTACAGAATCTCCAAATGATAGAATAATACAATTAAATGCTTTAGAACAAATAGTTAAATTATGCAAAAACGAAATAGAAGAATTTAATGAAGATGAAGACACAATTATATTCTTTTTGTCTGTATTATGGAAAGAACTAAAGAAAAAGTATAGCGCTTGTTGGGAGCTATCTATATCTACTCAAAATAAAGAATCTAATTTATTGAAAAAATCAACCATAATAGGTGTAACAGAATATTTTATTCAAGAAGCCATTTCAGCTAATGAATATTCTGAGTTTTTTGATTTTAATGATATAACAGAAGAGAGTATAAAGAAACTTTTAGAAAGAAACTTATTTCATTTAATTAATGATTTTTGGAATGCAAATTGGGAAAAAGGACTTGACACTTCAGCTGGTAGAGCGATGCTGAAATCATCAATTAGAAAAACGATAGACAATATAAAAAAAGGCAAAGATTGGTCAGAAAAAGTTGATTTAATTCAAAAATAGTTTCCATCCTTTTATTCTTGAAATACATGCGGGACATTGCGATTAGGTACAAATGATCATTAATCAACTCCTAAAAACTTATGGGTTTGAACACTTAGACGAAACTTAGGGTAATGTTTCACTACTTCTATACAATGGGTTATATTTGTCATGTTTGGAGTATGTACATAATTCTCAGCTTGTATAAAAATAGGTTGCTTAATATCTAAATCTAGAAGAGGTTGGATGTTAGAATTAATGTTTACAATGCATTTAAGTTCATTAAAGCCTGTTGTATGAATATTATTCCAATCTTTTGGACTGTATGTAATCCAATCGGCCTTTTCAATATTTTCGAACTTATATCCATTTGATTCTATTGAGACGGTATATCCATGTGATTGCAATAAACCTATAAACTCATTAAGATCATATATGGACGGTTCACCACCAGTTATAATTATGTCCATTCCTGGGTATTGTTTAATCTCTTTTAGAATTTCTTCATATGTATATGAGGTATATTTATCTGTGTGTAATAAATCATCACAAAATGAACATTCTAGATTACAACCGTATAGACGTATAAAAATTGAAGGTATACCAGTATTAGTAGCTTCACCCTGTATAGAGTAAAAAATTGTTGTTACTTTTAACATTAGTTATGTATCTCTACAAAATACTCATTTATATCAGGAATAGTATTTACTGCAAATTCTTGTCTCTCTATGCATGCATCGCATTTATTGCATGGAACAAATAAGTTTTGCTCTTTTTCTTGTGGTTCATAACAAGTCCATGTAAGCTTATATGGAACATTTAAATTTTTCGTAGTTTCAATAATTTTTTCTTTTGTAAAATCAACGAACGGTGCATCAACTTCTACGGTAATTGCATCATTTAGTCCAAAAACTATCTTCATTGCGTTAGCAAATTCAGGTTTTATGTCCCAATATTCTTTGTATGTTGTGTGTTTATGTATACCAAGACATAATTCTACTCTTTCTAAGTCTTCTGCTAATGCATAGACTTCTCCAAAAACACCTGCAAGTGCAAAAAAGAGCATATTTCTATTTGGAAAATAAAAGTTAAGTTCTTCTAAGTTTTTATTGTTAAAACCATTATTTCTAAAATCTTCAACTTTCTCTTCAAAACTTTTAAATGTACTTGACAAGTCAATTACTGTAGTGTCCTGTAGTTGATTAGGATATTTTTTTTTATAATAATCTATTATATTCTTTTGACATACCATTTCAACAACATTTCGTTGACCATAATTAACATTAATAGGTAATACATGATAGCCTTGATCTAGCTTATATGCAAGTAGTGTTGTACTATCTAGTCCACCACTATGACTTATGACTGCAATTTTTTTCATTATTTTTCCTCTATAATTAAATTTGAGACATTAGATAGTGTGTTAACATTGAAATATCTTTGTTAACATTTTGAATATCTAAAGCATCTCTAAGCATCCCATTTCCAAAGTCCCATTTACCATTGCTCCAACTACACTTTTTACCTAGTGCTTCAATGTATGGTAAAAAATCTTGTGTGATGTAAAAATCTTTTTCACCAATTTTATGTATAAGTTCTTCCATAACAAAACTAAGACCTATTATTCCTGCTCCATGTGTCAAACGTGTCTTTTTAGGATCAAGTTTCCAATCATCATTAAATACTTGAGCAACAGCGCCCCAATAAGCATACAGAATTGATACCATTCCTTCTATATCTGCTTCTGCATTTCCTGTAATAATATTTGCTGTGTAATTAAAGAGTACGCCATCTTGTAGACTATGATTGAAAGCCTTTATAAGAGTATTATCTTTGATAATACCATCTGGATTTGTGTGTGTTTTTATCTTTTGGTAAAAAGGTGAGTCTTTTCTAGAATTAAGTTCTTGAATTAAAAGCATTGGTATGCGTTTTTCAGCTAAACTTTTTGGTACTTCAACATCTACATCTGGAATTAGTTCATAAATTAATGATTTAGGAAGAGGTTTTGTATTATTTACAAGTATAAATTGCTCTTTTTGTTCATGTGCATCATTAGTTATAAATGCATTTATAACCACTTCAAAGTTTTCTTTAGTTATTTTTGAAAGGGCTGTTACACGTTGTTGTCCATCAACAATCCATCCATTTTTTTCTTCACTTATTGGAATATTTAGATATCCAAAGCCACTTGTTGCATCAATAGGTTCAAATGTTACATTACTATCAAAGCATATAACAATTGAATTAGTTAATATAGCATTGTCACTATCAAGATAGTTTGTAATCTCTTCAACATGTTTAGATACAGTTATACGCTGATAACCTTCTAACGTTCCGTCTTCCATTCTTTTAATTCTTGAAATAGATGCAAAGTCTAAAACATTTTTTCCATTTGCTTTAAATGTATATATTGTTTTATTACCTTGTTTTATTTGTAACGCCGGATATCTTACTGTACTCATTTATTTTGTCCTTCTAATAGTTCGTCTAACTCTCTCATAAATTGCCATAGATTATGAAAACCTCTTCGTCTGTTTCGATTTGAGTTTCTAAAAATAGCCACTTCCACACCAACATCTTTACATATCTCACATTGACAAGTTTTCCAATATTTAGCTTCTAGTACTTGACGGTAACGCTCTTCTGGAATTTTATCTTTAAAAAGTTTTTCATAGCTTATGACTTTTGATAAAGCTTCTTCACGTGAAATTTCTCCTCTATCATAAGACCTAATAGCATTAAGTGATTCTTTCTCCATTTTTTGAGCATACTCTTGAGATAATAGACCTGAACTAATTTTTCTTTTTAATGCTGCTGTTCCATCAGATGATGGTACACGAATAGCGGTGTAATGCTCTTTTGGTGAATAGTAATTGAATTTACTGTCTTTAAATGCTCTAATCAATGGAGATGTTGAATCAAAACTTGTAATATCATATTTCACAAATCTATGAAGTTGTTTAGCTTTTGCAAATCCAAAAAGATGTATTTTAATCTCTTTAGGGATAGCTTTCCTTACTGCTGCAATAATTTCTTCGCATTGATCTACATCGAGTGGTACTAAACCTCCAATCCCTATATATTTATAACCCATTTCAACTAAACTTTTTGAGGCCTCTTGCATACTCTTTGGAGACCATGCTTGTACAGCACCAATAGGTTCAAATAAAGCTTCTTTGTCTTTAGATATACGAATAAACTCTTTAGCATTGTGAAGGGTAATATCATATCTACTTTTCATATCATCACTAACAACAAAATCATCATTTTCATTATCAAAACGTGGATCGTACTCAAAAATAATGTGATCCACAGATACAGCATGTGTAAAACCACACTGCATATAATACTCAACCATTTCTTCATTATTATATGGAGGCTTTTCTAATTTTGCATAGCTAAAAGCACCACTATCACCAAATATTGGTCCATTTGAGTATCTTAAAAATCTACTTGCACCTTCTCGCTTAAAACGCTGAGATTGCATAATAGAATATGCGCCTGCTGTTTTATAAACACCATCAGCTAAAATAGCACGAGATACTAGCATGCCATCATAAGGTTTTTTTTCAAACATTTCATGTGGATATCTATCTGTTCGTTGTAAAACACGATCTTTTGAATATGCATCTTTTTCAAAATCATAACCAGGATCAACAAAGTCCTGACTATCAGCAAAAATAAACTTCATTAAAAACTCTTCCTATTAATATCATCATACACTTTAATTATATGTCTAGCTAATATTCGCTTATGAGCTGAAATATTTTGAAGCTCATTCCATTCTAGATCAATCTCTTCCCATCGTCCTTCAGTCCAATGACAAAAAGGTTTTATTTTCTCAAGTTCCTTAACAATTCTATGCTCAGATTTAATGTCTTTAGGATTTATATTTCTCATTATCAAGTCCATTAAACCACCCATTGCATGCATACCAACACCATGCATTAATCTACTTTGAGCGGGAGGTATAGCCCATGCTTCTGGAAATACTTTTTTAACTGCACCCCAATAAATATATAGTATTGATAGCATGCTTTCATAGTCTGTGTCGTGACCATCAGGATCTACATATGGGTATAAACATCCTGTATAGTTTCTAATAGATGTTTTTAAAATATCTATAATAGAATTATGAGTAATTATAGGGCTAAATCTTTCATCATCTTCAGTTGAAGTTTTTTTAATTAATCCATAAAAAGGTGATTTAGGTTCGAAATTAAGTACTTCTGTAATACGAGATGGGATTAGCCTTGTACTTAAATCTGCTGGTAAAATAGATGTTACTGTTGGTAATAATTCATCTATTAAACCTTTAGGAAGAGGTTTTGTTTTATTAATACGAATAAATTGTTCACGTTGTACTTCTAAGTCTTTCGCGACAAAAGCAGTAATAGGTATAGGTAGTTTTGGTTTATTACATTTAGATAGAGCTAAAGCTCGTTGTTGACCATCAACAATCCATGCAGGTTTAAATCCATTATCCATTATAGGTATCTCTAAGGTCCCAGCAGTGGAGTATCTGTCAGAATCAATTTTAGGACCACGTATTTTTGTAAAGTGTATCTCTTCATTTATAGCTAAAGTTATAGCATTTGGAAAGAGAACATTATCAGTATCTAAATATTTAGTAATCTCATTGACATGCTGTTTAACTTCATTTCTCTGTAAGCCGACTAACTTACCTTCTTTATCTCTTTGAACTCTAGAGATATCAGCAATCTGCAAAATATCTTTTGCCTCTAAAAAAAATGAAAATACTTCATATTTTTCAGTTTGTATTATTTTTAATGCTCTTACAATTAAACTGCTCATGTTAACTCACTTTTAACTTTTTTAAATATCTTTCCAAAACGCTTTTGTTCACATGCAAATCCTGCATTTCTAAATGCTTTAAGTCCTTTAGATGCACTTGAGATATCATCTTTTAGAATCATATTTTTTATTTTAATACAAATTTCTTCTTCGGTTAGTTTTGATCTTACTGGCATATTGAATTTCTTATAGGATGCCATTTCAGTTTCAATATGATTTTGAAGTTCTCTGTGGGAAAGGGGAATGTCTTTTTTTATGATTTCGTTTGATAGCCATAACACTGCTCTTTGTAGCATATTTGATAAAACACCTGCTTGAAAATTATTAAATCTAGAATCAAATTTTACAATATTATTTTTCATAAATAGTGGAATAGGGTGCTTGTTAGCTATGAATATAAATACATTTTTATCAAATTTTTCAATCAAAAGTTTTATAGTGTCTTGTGCTGCGGATAGGTACTCATGAGGTAAAACAATAAAAAAATATGAGCCTTCTTGAAAAGAAAAGAGTTGAAATTTATTAATCATATTCCACCATACAATATTAGCATTTTTATCTGAATTAACAACAAATTTATTAATACTATTAATTGTAGAGGAAGCAAATGTACTGTCATAAGAACATATTTGAGTTTTAGAGTGTATCAGTCCATATCCAGCAGAAGCAACATATAAATTTGTATTAAACTTAGAAGCTAAAACTGCATCAGTATCTAAAGTAGCCCGCCAAGCACCACCTTTATATAATTTAGTGGCTTCATATACTACATCTGTTTTTTTTTCAATATTTTTATTCCATATATCTATAACATCTTCCAAGTGCATGTCAGTCTTGAAACTTGCAATTTTAAATGCTTCAGAAGGAGTTTGTTTTTTACTATTAGTACATGAAGATATTATATTTATCATTTACAGTTTCAGCTTTATTTAATAATTTAATTATGATACAATTATACTAAATATTTCTGTATATATCAAGCTTTTTAATATACAGTTATTAAACTTATGAAAAGAATGAATAATGATAATAAGAAAATTGTTTAAATTTGAAAATGCACATATTGTTCGAGGTTGCAGCACAGTAAAATGTAGGTCGTCTCTTCATGGACATTCCTATAAGGTTGAAGTACTATTAGAATCTAATTTTTTGGATGATGGACAAATGGTATATGACTTTGGTCTAATGAAACTAAATATAAAAGATATAATCGATAGTTTTGATCATGCTGTAACAATATGGAATAATGATGATAAAGAGTATATTAATGATATGAAAAATCATTCTGATAGATGGGTTAAACTTCCAGTATCTCCGTCTGCTGAGCAATTTAGTAGAGTTTTTTTTGTGATAATAGATAGATTGTTACAATTAACTAATACAAAAAATGGTGAAAAAGATGTTAAGCTACATAGTATTATTGTTCATGAAACGGCAACAGGTTATGCCCAATGTTTTAAAGAAGATGCGTACTCTTTACAAATGGGAAATATATCACTAAGTGAAGTTATTTTTAGCAAAGCAGTTCAAGATGATTGGCATGATTTATTGTTATGGACAAAAATAATTAAAAAGAAAAAGTTTATTAATCCAAAAGACGTTTAAATATAAAACCTATATCAGAAGTTAAACTGCTTTAAATGTTATATTTAGCATCTTTTAACAAATATTTTGAAAAGAATATAAAGAGTATAAACTTTTTTAAAAACTAAATTTAGAGTAAGAAAGTGCTCAAAAATACGACTTATTATAGTTTTTTTAGATAGAGTAATATAAATAAAATGGAGATAACTATGGAAAAAGAAGAACAACTAAAAACTAGTGCAGAAAACAACTCGAATGACAAACAATATAATTTTGAAGATGAACTAGGCTTAACTCAAGATGAAATTAAAATTATTGAATATTATAGACGTTTATATACTGGCACTATTATTATGGGTCAGTATCATACTAATGTGTATGAAGATTTAAGGACATCATTAGAATCATATCACAAAGAATGTTTAGAACATGCAAATTCCAACTCTAATCCTATACAGTTTAAAGACTGGGATGATCTTTCTACTATTTTCAATAGTGAAGATAAAGCAGTTGGAACAATATTTATTTTTAATCATTTGAATAAAATAGATAATAGCATAGAAGAAAGATTGAAAAATACTAATAAAGATGGTCAATTATTTAAGGCGTTAACAAAGCTTGAGAATATATATTTGGAGCTTAAAAATATAGTAGCGAGCAGGGATATTATAAAAGATTTGTTAATAGAAATATTTGAAAATATTCCAAATTACAAAGAGAAGCAAGAATTAATTTCAAAACTGAATGAAAATATACTAGTAGAAGCCAGTAAAATTACTCAAGTTTTTCAACATATCGACAATGTAAATGATATTAATTTGAAAGATATTTATGGAATTGACGGTAATGGTCCTATGGCAAATGCTATTAACGAGATCAAACCTTTTCAATAATAAGAACTAGTTTTATAGGTTCAAAATGTTGGTGTCCCTTTTCAAAATTAATCAAATTTTATCAGGTTTGAAACCATTTGTTGTAAAAAAATGTTGTAAAATTTTAGAGTCACAAAGATAATAGCCCTTAAAATAGGGCTATATTAAGAAAGAAGAGATTAAACCAATTAGTCCACCAAAGACTCCGCCCCAAACTACCAGCCATGAGAGGTGTTCTTTGATGAGTTTTTGAACCATCTCTTTTACCATTGCGGGGCTTAGTTCGTTTAATCTTGCATCTATCACATTTTCAATCGATTGAAGCATGTCATCGCTCAAAGAAGAATTTTGCATATGGCTTTGCAAAGTTTGGTTAAACTCCTGTGTGGTGACTATTTTTATAACAGCGCTTCTCATCTTTTGCGAAAAGGGCTCTCTTAGACCTTCAAGCGCTTTTTCTCCGCCAAACATACCCAGCATTCCGCCAAAAGAGGATTCCATAACAGTCTTGCTCAGTGCATCAAAGGCCGGTGAAAAATCAGTTTCTTCTATGATGGGTACAAGGTCTATCTTCTTTTCTTCATTTTTAAAAAAATTGTCAAGCTGTTCTTTTGTAAAAAACTCACTCATCATAAGCTTTTTTACGGCTTCTTTAAAGGCTTCAAATCGTGCAGGAATAACTCCGGAACCATAAAGAAAAGGAACCTTTTCAAAGAGCATGTGGATTGCCAGTTGGTTTGTCAAGGCTCCGGAGAGAGCGAATAAACCTGTAAAAAGCAAAAGAGAATCAAAGCTGCTATCAAGTGAGAATGAGAGGGCTATGAGAGCCAAGGCTGTAAGGTTGGTTATAAAACTTTTATTGAATTTCAAAATAAATCTCCTGTTTAAAAATGGAATTATACAAAAAAGGTATCATTATGCAAATATAATACCTAAAAGAGAAAAAAAATGAAGCAAATAAGCTATGAGCTGTTTAAAACCGCAGATGTCAAAGAGATCGTAGAAGTGATAGAAAAAGAGCTTGGAACAAGAAATGAATCCCCTTTTTGGACGGATAAGATAGTTCCTTTTTCTGAGGCTATCTTAAGTGTTCTGATCCCTTTGCGGGATAACAGGATGCTGTTTGACCCTGAGGGAAATCCTCAGGGAGAGCTGACTCCGGAACTGTTTTTGGACTGGAGCGATTTTGTAAGTTTGAAGAGCCTGGCGTTTACCTTGCAAAAATCAAATGTTGCAAGGGAACTGTTACGAACCAATCTGGACAAATCCACATGCCAAAAGTATGAGCAGATCGATTTGAAGCTTTTGGGAGATTACCTTAGCCGCTATACGGTAAACCTTGAAAATGAGTCGCTGGATTTTCCGATATCCAACTATAATCTGCATCAGGGTGTCAGTAATGTAATCAAGTCACTTCTGTAAAAAATACCGCCAAAATATACTCAAAATATCTTAAATCGATATATTTTGAGTACTCCTCATCTACTTTTAGTTATAATAAAATGTATGTAAAGAACCACAAAAAAAATGAAGCAGGTTTTTGTAAATGTCAAATCATTCTTTTAGCACCTTCGATGTCTCCATAGATTTTATCCCTCTCAATGTTGCCGTATATGAGTATGTTGGTGATGGCTTTTGTATTGTTGATTTCAACACAATGGCTGAGCAGACAGAAAATGTAAAACGGGAGGATATTATCGGCAAGCGATTAGAGAAAGTTTTTCCGGGCGTTAAGGATTTTGGGCTGTTTGATGTACTTCTGAGGGTGTATGAGAAAGGGGGCTGTGAAGACGCAGATCTGGGATTTTATGATGACGGGCGTGTCAGCGGATGGAGAAAAAACAGAGTATGCAGGCTTGAAAACGGCAATGTCATAGCACTTTACAGTGATATGACGGTTCAAAAGGATATAGAAAGCAGGCTTGAATCCTTAGGCATAATCCTGGACAACAGCATCAATGAAGTCTATATCTTTAATAAAGAAGATTTACATTTTACCTATCTCAATAAAGCGGCGCAGAAAAATATCGGCTATACAATCAGTGAGATGCAGACCATGACCCCTGTGGATATTAAGCCTGAGTACGATTTAAAGAGTTTTTTGGAGTTGATAGAACCGCTGATGAGAGGGGAAAAAGATTTTCTTGTCTTTGAGACTGTTCATGAGAGAAAGGATGGCACACGCTATAATGCGGAGATACGTCTTCAGAGTGTAAACAGAGGGAATACGGAGCAGTTCGTTGTGCTTACACATGATATTACGGATAGAAAAAATGCTCAGAGCAAACTGCTTGAGAGTGAAGAAAAATTTAGAAATATTGCCGAAAATGCACTTATGGGGATATTTATTTATAAAGAAAGGGGTCTTTATGCAAATCAGGCTCTCGTTGAGATAAGCGGATATTCTACCCAAGAACTCTATGCTATGTCTCCCTGGGATTTGGTTACGCAGGAGTACAAAGAGCAGGTCAGGAATATATCCAAAAGGCGATTAAGGGGTGAGAAGTTCCCTCAGGAATACGAGGATATCAAGCTTGTAAAAAAAGACGGAAAAATCAGAACCGTACGCATCTCAACGCAGACTATCATGTATGGCAATGCATATGCAGGAATGGGAACGATGATCGATATAACCGATATACAAGAAACAAAACAGCAGCTTAAGCTGTTGGCACAGGCGGTTGAACAGATGGATGAGCTTGTGCGAATCACGGACAAGGACGGAATTATCACCTATGTCAATGATGCGCTTGTGGCACATACCGGGTATAAGCATGTGGAATTGCTGGGCAAAAAGATAGGGCTGTATAAATCAGGACTTCATAAAAAAGAATTCTACAAAGAATTATGGGAGACCATTGCATCGGGCAAGACATTTAGAGGCGTTTTTATCAACAGAAAAAAAGACGGACAGATATATTATGAAGAGGAAACGATTACTCCCATCGTAGATGATAAGCAGAATATACAGTATTATGTAGCAACCAGCCAGGATATTACGGACAGAGTCAAGATGGAAGAGAAACTCCATACCTTAGCTACGATAGACAGCATAACGTGTATTTACAACCGTAATAAAATCGGTGAAGAGCTTGACATAGAGATAGCCCGTGCGAAGCGCTATGAGAGCAGTTTTGCACTGATAATGTTTGACATAGATTTCTTTAAAGCGGTAAACGACAGATATGGTCACGATATGGGGGATTATGTTTTAAAAGAACTCTGTGCAGTTGTCTCAAAGCTGATACGTGAGAGTGACCGTTTTGGGAGATGGGGCGGAGAGGAATTTATTATTATCACTCCGATTATTCAAAAAGAGCAGGTGATGCTTCTTGCAAATAAATTAAAAGACGTCATCGCCACGCACGCCTTTAAAGAGATTAGCAAGGTAACGATAAGCATAGGGATAACTCTTCTAGGGCGTGAAGACACAAAGGAAAGCCTCCTAAAAAGAGTGGATAACGCCCTGTATGAGTCAAAAAACAGAGGTAGAAACAGGGTGAGTTTCAAATAGTCTATTGCACTTTATCTTTATATTTCCACATGCCAGACTTTTAGAATGTCTCCTTATGTTTAATATAAATTCTATATAATAATAAAAAAATAAGACGGGCTTAAAAATGAACAGATTCATAGAATATTTTATAAAAAACAAGCGTTTGAACTATATGCTTTTAATCTTTTTGGCGTACATGGGTTTCAATGCTTATGTGAACATCCCAAAAGAGCTGTTCCCAAACGTAGAGCTTGACAAGATAAGTGTGACAGGCTTTTATGCCGGCACAAGTGCAACAACCATGGACAAGATGGCTGTACGTGATATCGAGGATGCGTTAAGCTATATCACCGGGATTGACAAAGCCGAGACGACTATAGCTCCGGGTGCTTTTGCAATCATACTGACCATCAATGAAGACGCAGACAAAATCAATGTACTCAACAAGGTAAAAGACTCCATAGCCAATTCAAAACAGTTTCTTCCATCGGATATGAATGAGCCGGTTGCGAATCTATTGGACAAGACAAGACCTTTGATCTATCTCTCTTTATCATCGAGTAAACTCTCAAGAGGCGAGCTAACCCTCTTAGCCGGCGATATCAAGTCTAAAATAGCACGGATAAAGAATATCAGCGATGTCGTAATAAGGGGTGATTCCAACGAAGAAGTCACTATAGAGATTGATTCGAGGGCTATTTTGGCCTATAATTTGAATCCGAATGCAGTTTTAAACGCTATTTCGGAACTTTCCTATATCTTTCCTATCGGAAATATTGAAGAAAAGGGAAATTTTGTATTTATATCTACGGTCAACGGAAAATCCAATGTAGAGGAATGGAAGAAAAGCATACTCAAAGTAGAGGACAAATACATAAAACTGGGTGATATCGCAGATGTACAGATTCATTATCCCCAAACGGACACATTGGCCAGTTTCAACAACAACCCAACCCTTACCCTTGTAATATCAAAGGGTGAGGCGGGTAACTCTATTGAACTCTCCAAAGAGTTAAGAGCCTACGCGAAAAAGCTTGAAGAAAATTATGAAGGGGTGATGTTTAATTTTTATCAGGACAGTTCTGCTCCTGTAAAAAGCCGTCTTGATACGGTTATCTCAAACCTGATGTTTGGACTTATCCTGGTCTTTTTGTCCATGTACATCTTGATAAATCTTCGTATCGCTTTTATCGTCGCCCTTGGGATCCCTTTTTCCTTTACTATAGGACTTTTGTTTATCTACTATATGGGATATTCTATAAATATAGTCTCCCTTTTGGGCGCGCTGATTGTTATCGGTATCGTCGTAGATGATGCCATAGTCGTGAGCGAAAATATTCAGCGCCATATAGATGAGGGGATGGACAATCATGAAGCGGCGATAGAGGGTGTAAAAGAGATGCTTCTGCCTGTTACATTGGCCACGGTGACCACGGTTGTCGCATTTTTGCCTATGTTTATGCTGACGGGCGAGACGGCTTTGTTCCTGGTTTTGATACCTATCGTGGTCGTGATGATTTTGACCGCTTCGCTTATAGAGAGTTTTTTATTTTTGCCGCTTCATGCCGAGGAAGTTTTAACAAAGAGTAAAAATGTTGTGAATTGGGAACCTTTTCAGAACCTTTACATCAATGTTCTGTCATTTTTTATAGAATACAAAAAGAGTTTTATAATTATGTTCTTGGTCTTAATCCCTATTTTTACGGTGATGACGGCAAAGTCCATGAAGTTTCAGTTTTTTCCAAACTTCGACGGAAACAACCTTTATATATCCGGACAGCTTGACATCAATACTCCTATAGAAGAAACATTTGCAATAGCAAGAGAGATAGAAGCCAAAATCATGGAGCACTCTGAAGAGTTTTCTCTCAAACACGTCTCTTCAATCAGCGGATACAGAAGAAGTCTCTCCGGCGAGACGCAGAGAAACAACAATGTCTTTTATGTAACAATGGAACTTTATGACAGAAAAGAGACGAATTTCATAAACAGATATATCAATCCTATTCTGAATTTCAGTTTTGAGTTTGACAGCCCTGAAGCTATACGGGAGAAAAAGACATTTGAACTCTCCCCCCGTCTCAAAGAGATTATTATGCCCTTTAAAGAGAAGTACAAGATGGATGAACTCGGTGTAGCCGAGGATAGACCTGGACTTATCCGCAGTGATATACAGGTGAATCTCTCAGGCAGCAATGATGCGGCACTCGAATATGCGATCAAAAAGCTAGAAGAAAAGCTCTCAACGATACAAACCGTTTCAAACTACAGTGATAATATCCGCTACGGAAAGATGGAGTATAAGATAAAGATTAACTCTTACGGCGAAGAGCTTGGTCTGAGTGAAGCTTCCATAGCCAAAGTCTTGAGCGGATATTTTCTTGAGGGGCGACAGGCCACCACTTTTAATGAGCGCGGCGTAATGGAGATAAAAACACAGGATGTTGCAAAAGACAGCATCAGAACCTTTTTAGACTTCAACATCGCTCTTGAGGACGGCCGTTATGTAAAACTCACCGATGTCGCCGAAATAGTAGAGCTGCGTGATTATGAAAAAATAGATAAGCTAAACGGAAATATAGTAAAAACGGTTTTTGCCAAGGTGGACAAACAGAGAATTACGCCCGAGGAGGTCTTATCTGAGCTTGAACCGCTGTTGGATGAGATATCCGCTTCGGGTATAGAGGTGAATATTCTTGGAGAAAATGAAAAAAGCAAGCAGCTAAAAGATGATATGAAGGGCACGGTGATTCTCGCACTGTTTTTAATGTTGCTCGCACTTTTGCTGATTTTCTCAAAAATAAAATATGCATTGATGGTTATGAGCGTGATACCGCTATCCATTTTGGGTGCGCTTTTGGGGCATAAGCTTTTGGGAATGAATCTTAGTATGCCCTCTATCATAGGTATATTGGGGCTTGCGGGAGTTGTAATTAATGACGGGATTATTATGCTTGATTTTTTACACGCAACGCATAACTCGGAGACCTTTTTCCGCCGTGCAAAATTAAGACTGCGTCCAATCGTCATAACATCAGTGACGACATTTTTGGGCTTGCTGACACTTATCTTTTACGCTACGGGACAGGCTGTGATTCTTCAGCCTATTGCTATTTCTATAGGTTTTGGTTTGATTTGGGGGACATTCTTAAATCTTTTATATCTTCCTACCCTCTATGCCCTGGTCAATGATATACAGCCGCTTCGAAAATCAGTTGAGGAACAAAAGATAGAGGACACCTCAAAGTAAAAAGATGATAAAGCCCAAAAAAGCGAAGGTGAGTATCACTCTCAGGCTGAAAAAGAAAAGAAACTTTATAAAACCGGGCATTATTTATATGGGATGACAGGCAGATTCTTGCCCTTGACAAACATCATCCCGCCTTGCAGGTTAATCACTTCATAGCCAAACTCTTTAGATAGAAAGTTGGAGATTATCTTTGTTCTGCTTCCTGTTCTGCATATAAGTGCAAAAGGTTTTGTCGTATCGACTTTGGCCGTTAGCTCTTTTAAAAAAGTTTCTACATTATACGCACCCTGCTCATTAAAGAACATAATCGGGATGGCCCCTTTTAAAAGACCGGTCTCTTTCCACTCCGCAGGTGTTCGCACATCGATGATGGGAGTTTTTGAGAGAAGTATTTTTTCGGATGGATATTCATTTATCACGGCGGCTAAAAGAGATGTAGATAAAAACAGAGCGGAAAGTATTATTTTTTTTAACACGCGGGCATCTATATATCGGTTCATTTTTGCTCCATATGGAAATTTAAGTGTATAATTATATCTATAAATAAATAATAGGCTTAAAATGGCAGCATCAAATAAAGCTATAGACAATGCAATGCGACTTCGCTATATAAGAGCTTTGGAGAGGTTCCACAAGGGGATTGTGTCCTATCTGTCCAATACTCCCGAACTTAGCAAAGAGGGCTTCGATAAGAAGATAGAAAACTCTCTAAAACTGCTCAAAAGGGTTGAAGAGATAGCCTTGTACAAGGGTGAACTCCAAGACCTTCAAAAACTTGTCAAAAAAATGGTCTCCTACAAAGAATCGGACGAAGATATCGAAAATATAAAAGAGGAGATTCTTTACAGCTCCAATCAGCTTGACAAGTCCAAAAATGCCAGACGATACAAAAAAGACAAGCACTCTGGCGATATGTACAAAGACTGGGAATAATGGCTAGAATATTGCTTGTGGAGGACGATCCGACCCTTTCAGAAACTCTCAAAGAACTGCTTGAGGATGAGGGCTACATTGTCACGCATGCGGGCAATGCCAACAATGCACTTGAGGCGACGTACAAGCAGGAGTTTGAGCTCTTGCTATTGGATGTCAATATCCCTGATTTTAACGGCTTTGACCTTTTGGATATGTTTAGAAAATCAGGGAACAAAGCCCCGTGTATCTTTTTGACCTCCCTGAGCGATATAGCTTCATTGTCCCGCGGTTTTGAAGTTGGCGGGGATGATTACATCAAAAAGCCATTTGATTTTGATGAGCTCCTCGTCAGAATACAGGCAATTCTTCGAAAATCTTTTGCTTCTTTGAACAATATTATTTTGTATAAACATCTTACGTATAAAATAGCCACGAACGAGTTGTTTGATGGGAACAAGCTGATTCTCTTTGCCCCGCAGGAACAAAAACTGCTGCTCCTTTTTTTTAAAAAAATCAACGAAACGATAAACAAGGAAGAATTGCTTTACGAGCTTGACGGAGAAAATGAGTCAAGCGAGGGCGCTTTGAGAGTTTATATCTCCAAGCTGAGAAAAGCCGGATTGGAGATTCAGACCATCAAGGGAACAGGATACAGACTTGTTAAAGCATGAAAAAAAAGCATTTATAAAGTTTTTTACCACATATTTTGGAAGTGTCGCCATTCTTATCCTGGTATCGGGATTTTTTTATTTTGAAGAACAAAAGAAGGGTCTGCTCGAACAGGAGCATCTCTCTATGATAGAGTATGCGAGACTTCTTAAAACAGACGGGAATATCAGTATTTCAGAGGGTATCAGCCATCAAATAAAAAGAGATATTGTTATCTCCAAATTTTCTATGAACAATTTTATCAACGGAGACCTGTTTTTTATAAAATATGTCCCTTTTACCTGGGACAGCGGCTATATAGAGCTAAAAAAAGACAAGGCAGGTTTTAACAAGGAGCTTGATCTCAAAAAAAGGGATATTATACTCATTCAGATCCTGCTTCTTTTGCTCTTCGCTTTTATCAGTTATTTTTTATCGTTTCGTGCATTAAAACCAATGCAAGAAGCGATTCAAAAGCTTGACGGATTTTCAAAAGATCTGATCCATGATTTAAACACACCTATCACTTCTATTCTTTTAAACATGAAAATACTGGAGAAGAATCATCAGTTTGAGGGAAACAAACCCCTAAAGAGAATCAAAAAAAGCGTTGAGGACATTACGGAGCTGCATAATAATCTTAGAGTTTTGCTTCAGGAAGATTCTTTTCATCTTGAGAGACAAAATATTTTTAACATCGCAGAAGAGCTTGTAAACACCTATCAGGCAATCTACCCGAATCTAAGGTTTGAGCTTGAAAGATTTGAGCTGTTTGTAAAAACCAACCCGGTCGCTCTGAAGCAGATCTTAATCAATCTTATCTCCAACAGCTGTAAATACAACAAGCTAAACGGCTCTATAAAAATCTATAAAAGTGAGAATAAACTTTTTATAGAAGACGGGGGAATCGGAATCAAAAACCCAAACGAAGCCTTCAACCGCAATTACAAAGAGAGTGCTCTTGGAAACGGGATAGGACTTGATATCGTAAAAAGATTATGTGATGCGATGGACATTGGGATACATATCGATTCCAAAGTAGATGTAGGAAGTGTGATTACTTTGGAATTTCATTGATTAAAAGCTGTACTTGATGTCCGCAAACACCCTGTCATTATCTTTGTTGCTCTCCATCAGCGGTTTGCCCCCTCCGATGTAATCGACTATCCCAAAATTACAGCTCAGGGCATCTCTGATTTCGTATTCCATCCATACTCTGGCAAAACCGCCGTTTTGCCAGCTTGAGCCAAACATGCTTAGCAGAGCCGTCACATCTACAGTATCATTTGCAAAAGACTTCGTGGCTCTGAGTGCGGTTTGAACTTCATCTTCATCTACAAAATCCGCCTGATCTTTCATCTGGTTTTCATACTCAAAGATATGTCTATCGGCAAGCTCAAAAGATAAAACGGTATCTTTAAACCCCATATATTCCACTCCGACCAAAGCGTCCAGTCGGTTTTTTTCATCCAGGGTCGTGTTATACCGTACACCGTTTAAAAATGCGATCTCACTTTTATAGAGCCAGTTCCCGTTTACTATATTTAGGGCACTTCCCAGCATATTTATCTTGCTGACCTCTCTTGTGATGGAAGTCAGCGGAGTGCTGGGGCTTGGGAGTTTGTCGAAGTGCCATTTTTGATCAAGTACATTTGCCGCATAAAAAGATAAATCCCAGCCTGAGAATACGCCGTTGGCGGCAAAGGCGTATTGCATATTATGTATGGAAGCAGCGGGTGGATGCAGGGGCAAAAACGGGTCAGGCACAGAGGTACCTGATGAAGCAAAGAGCGCATCCACCGCGAAAAACTCACCTCTTGGTGTAGCCTCAAGCATAATCCTGTTCTCAGCAATGGCCATAAAAGAAAGGTTCCACATGCCAAGATAGTAATCAAACTTCGCCATAGCGACACTGAGTCTTAAATCTTCAATATCAGTCATTCCCGGCTGTCGGTTGTCTATGGGGTTGATGACATCTGTCACGCGAATGTTGTCAGACTTGCCCCAGACGACAATTTGTCTTCCGATTTTTGCATCAAGGGAGGGAGATATCTTCCCCTGGAGATACACATCATCAAAGCGCAACTGCGTTTTATAGTCGTCTAAAATCTCATCTCTGTAATCATTGTCTTTGTGAATGTCATAGATAGCATCATAAAAAGCATCACCGCTGACTCTTAGTTTCCAGTTGTCGTTTAGTTTGGAATCGAGTTGGAGATAGAGTGAGGTCTGGGCCTGGTTTATCCCAGAGTACTCAATGGAATCAACTTCATGTTTGATATATCCCAATGATGTTTTAAAAGCCAGATTGCCGCTTAGAGAGGTATTGCTTTTTTTTGGCTTGGCATGTGGAACGGGCAAAGAGGAACCGCTCTTGGCATGTGGAACACTCTGTATATCATCAAACCCCTCCAGTGCATCAAAGGTGTCGGATGTATCTTCTATAGTTTCAAAACCGCTTAAATCATCTTCTATATTTTCACCTGCCAGCAGACTTCCACATGCCAGCAGACTCAGGATACCCAAAAATAAAAGCAGTCTCTTTAACATCTTTACAGGCCTCTCTCAAGAGTACGGGTAGAGAAAAACTCCTCTTTTAAATCCTGATTGTATTTTAAATCCGAGAATTCAAAAATTGTTTTATGCAGAGTATTTTTCCCTTTTTTTGTAACCATCTGCATCTTTAATATACTCCAGATACCGTCAATCTTTTGCAAGTCCAGTACTTTCATATATTTTAGTTTGTTTCCTGCTTTGATGTAGTGGAGTGCCTGAGTGATTACGAAATTGTCCTGTCTTACAAACACTATAGATTTGGTGTATCCCGTCTCTTCTACGGTTTTTTCACTTTTTGGAATAACCATCATCTGCCATGTCTTATGCCCATCGACTACAGTTTCTTTCATTATCTCATACGTGTAATCTTCCACATTTCTCGACGTCATATCAGAATAGGTAAAATCACTCCCCATAAAAGAGGAACTTTTATCGCTCGAAGCGATTCTTTTTACCTTTTGGAGTTCAGGCAGGTAGAGCCACTGGTCATCGTCTTTGGAGCTGTCATCGTAATCATAGGTTAAAAAAGCGGTGTTTTTTACATCGGCAGGCGAGAGAAAAAACATCAGTTTGAGTTTGTCTACACCCTTGTCTTTTGAAAAGGTGCTGAGTTCTCTTTCTCTGAGATTGTCATTTTTGTCTATAAGGAGCATCCTCATCTTTGAGGTCGCATTGTCTCCATCGTCTCTGTCATGCACTTTTTGCGCTATCTCGTGAGCCGTGATTGCAAAAAGCGAACTTAGTGTGAGTGAAGCGAGTAGAAGTATCTTTGGTATCATTTTTTATCCTTTGTTGTTATTTCTTTTGTTGTCAGTGTTAAAAGAGCGGGCCCGAGTATGATATTTGAGATAAGGGCTATCGTGATTGCCCCGCCTGCTAGAATCCCGAAATTTATCAGGTTGTTCAAAGAAGCAAACATGTAGACATAAAATCCGAGTGATAAAACGACGGTGGTCGCAACAAGTGCGCTTCCTGTACCCATCATCGTTTCCTCTACGGATCTTTTAACGCCCAAGCCCTGATGATGGTATCTCGCAAAGTTGTGAAAAAAGTGAACCGTGTCATCCACGGAGAGCCCTATCACTATCGCGCCGACAAGCATGGTAAACATATCCAGCGGCATGTGGACCATGCTCATAAAGCCCAAGGTCATTATAATTGGAAGAAGGTTGGGTATCATGCTGATCAAGCCGATTTTGACACTTGAGAGCAAAAGCATCATCATCATTGCGATAAGCACAAAAGCCACAACATAGCTCACAGCCATAGAGCTCATAGCTGCCGAGAGGGTTCTTTGAAAGAGCGGAACCATACCGGTGATAGTGATTTTTACATCATCGCCAAGTTCGCTTTTCATCAGCGCAGTCAATTCATTTGAAAGTGCTTCATACTTGCCTGCTTCCATCCACGGGAGTTTAAGCGTGAGTCTTGCCTTGCTGAATGAAGAATCAACCAAATCCTCTAAATCATCGCTTCCGCTGTTTTCAAAAAGTAAGAACTCCTGAGGGATGAGCGCGTCATTTTCCGTGATGACATAGTATTTTTGCTGGTTCTCATGCAGTGCACGGTGAATCTCTTTTAAGACCTCTGCAACACTCCACCCTTTGCCCACAAAATATTTCTCATTTTGTATCGCTTGCGCTTTTTTTCTCAAGCTGTCTATCTTTGTCAGAAGTTCGGAGTTGTACAGACCGTTTTCTTTTTGTGTATCGATGATAACTTCCATTGTGACGGAGCCTTTGAGCTCTTTGTCGACAGTGTTTGTAGCGGTTTTAATGGGTGAGTTGTCCGGCTGCCAGCTGAGCGGGTCGTGTTTGAACTCAACCTGTGTCGCAAAGTAGAAAAAGACCACGGCAATAACACCGCTGATACCTACTATGGGCTTGGCATGTTTGAAACTAAAAATAGCCACAGAGTCTAAAAACCTGTTCATAAGAGTAAACTCTTTGATCTGTACTTTTTTTGCTTTTTTGATTGGTAAAACGGCTAAAAGAGCAGGGAGTAAGATTATGGTATTGAGAAGTGCGACCATAACCCCTACAGCTGCAAAAATCCCTAAATCCGCTATGGGCGCGATCTCTGCCGTTGAAAAAGACAAAAGTCCGGCGGCCGTTGTGAGGGATGTCATGATAATCGCAAGACCTGAATGTCCGAGTGCAAAAGAGATCGCCTTGTTTTTGTCCGAATGTTTGTCGAGGTGCTTAAAGAACATGGCAAGCAGGTGGACAACAGCACCGATTCCCACAGCGAGCAGGAATGAGGGGAGTATCTGTGTCGGTATCGTGATGGGTGTGCCCACAAGAGCCATGATTCCCACCGTGCTCAAAAGGGAGAGCACAACGATGAAAATAGGTAAAATAACCGCACTGATACGGCGAAAAACGACAAACAAAAAGAGCATCATCATCAATAAGACAAGTTTGATAAACTTTTGCATATCTTTTTGGACCGACTGTTTGTTATAGTCATTGACGGCAAGGGAACCGGCTATGAAGACATCAAAATCCTCACTTGAAAACTCTTTGGCTATCTGCGCGGCTTTTCGAACCATCTCGCTTTTTGAAGTGTCTTTTAAAAACTCCAAATCCTCTGCAGGTGTTTCCTCTGCAAAGCCCGCCAAAGCATCCAGATTTTTGGAACCCTCATAGGCGTTTGGTTCGAGGATGATGGTCGTGAGAGTATTTTGCTCATTCAGAAGAAGATTCTTGTACATCTCGTTGTTGCGTGCGATATTTTTTATATCTTCAAGCTCTTGCGCATTGCTCGGCCATGCATAAAACAGGTCCTCAACAATAAGCCTGTCCCCTTCGCCTCTCGTGTTCCTTGCATTTATAAGGGATGTTATATCATTGAGGTAGGGTGTATTATCCGCTAAATGTGTATGAAGTTTTTGAAGTTTTTCCAAAAAAGTTATATCAAAGATATCCTTGCCGCGGATAACGACCATAATCTTTTCATCTTGCCCAAACTGCTCTTTGAACTTCTCATACTCCACCAAAGCAGGGTCTTGTTTGTGTAAAAAGCCCTCCGTGGACGTATCGATTGTAATCTTGGGCAGGTTGGATATAAGCAATAGACTTACAGCAAGGATAACAAGTATAATCTTTTTCGGATGAAGCGTAATCCGTTCACCCATGGTATAAAGCATCGATTCTGCTTTTTCTCTCCAATTCATTTATAGACCTCTTTTAAAATTTAAACATAATGATACTTTTTGTATATTAGGAGAATGTTAACAGACAAAAAGTCATTTGTTATAAAACAGCTTAATCAAAGAACCTGTCAAAACAAGATTGGTAAACATAGCAACCAAAACAACGACTCCCGTAATAAGCCCAAAGTTAAAAAGATTTGTCATTTGGGCAAACATAAAGACTAAAAAGCCGCAGCTTAGCACAATCGAGGTAATAAATATAGCACGGCCGGTGGAATGAAGGGTCAGGCGTATCGCCTCATCTGCATCCTGATGGATGAGGTAGTATCGTTTAAAATTATGCATATAATGTATGGTGTCGTCTACGACCATCCCTATGGCAATCGCTCCTATAAGGATTGTAAACATATCCAGAGGTAAATCAAAATACACCATAAAAGCGACTCCAAACATGATGGGGGTAAGGTTTGGGAGCATACTGAGAAGACCGAGTTTGATACTTGATATGAGCAGTATAAGTAAAACGGCGATAACTCCAAAAGCCAGGATGTAGCTCTCAATCGAACTTTGGATTGATTTTGTGATAGTGGTGGATAGAATAGGCAAGGTTCCCGTGACATAGACATCCGCCATAGAGCCAAACTCCTTGTTCAGCAGAGACTCCAGCCGCTGAATCATGGCAACATACTCAACAGAATCGACCCAGGGAGCTTTTATGGAGAGTCTGGTTTTTGAAAATTGGGAGTCTACAATCTCTTCGAGGTCATCGCTTCCGCTGTTTTCAAAAAGTAAAAACTCCTGTGCTATCAAATCCCTGTTCTGCGGTATGGCATAAAACTCTTGCCTGTTTTCATTAAGTGCCATATGGATCTCTTTGAGCACATCATTGATACTGACTATCTTGCCTATGAAATAGTTTTCACCCTTAAAGGTATAAATCTCCCCTGTGACTCTTTCCAAAGAGTTTAAAAACTCAGGATTGTAGACACCGTTTGTTTTTTTGGTGTCAAGAACAACCTCTATACTTATGGAACCTCTGAGCTCTTTATCTATTGTCTGTGTGTTTATCCGAACGTGATTATCCTCTTTAAACCAGTGCAGGGGATTATGCGAAAAATGAATTTGTGAAGCCAGGAGCAGAGATAAGAAGATAAAAACAAAGGAGCCAAAGGAGATGCTTTTGTAATGGTGAATGGAAAAATCCGCTATCCGCATCATCACTTTGTCTAAAATATTCTCTTTTTGCAGCTCTCTTGGCTTAATCGGCACGATACTCAAAAGAATCGGAATGAGCACCAGGGTAAGTACCAAAGCAAGCATCACTCCAAGAGCCGAAAAAAGTCCAAGAGCCGCAACAGGTGCAATTTCTGAAATGCTAAAAGACAAAAGTGAGGCGGCGGTAGTCAGAGATGTCATGAGAACGGCTAAGCCTGAATGGGACAGAGCAAAAGATATGGAGCCGTTTTTATCCTGCGTTTTGTCATACTGATGATAAAAGATGGACAAAATATGGATACTCGCCCCAATGGCTACCGCCAGGATAAGGGAGGGCAGTATCTGTGTCATCGATGTTATGGCAAAGCCAAAATATGCCATAAGACCGATTGTAGAAAAAAGGGTAAGCACGACGATAAGAAGGGGGATAAGAATACCGCTGATCCTTTTAAACATTACAAAGAGCAAGAGAGATATGGTAAGGATGATGTAAAAAATAAATTTTGACATGTCTGCTACAAGATATTCCTGCAGGTTTTTCGTAACTATCGGCGAACCCGCCTCATAGATGATAAAATTTTCACTTTTATATTTTTGCAGTATGGGCTGCATCTTTTCTATAAGCTCGTTTGTTTCCTCGACAGAGATGAATTTTGAAGTATCTGTCTCTGTCTCATCCTCGCTAAAGCCATCAAGGAGAGGATTAAACTCCTCTGCATTTTTGGAGCTATACGTGTTTGTGTTTATCATAATACTTGTAATTGTGAGTTCTTTGTTGAGATATAAGTTTTCATATATTAGGTTTTGGCTTGCATATTTTTTGATTGCTTCTAAATCTTTTTGAGTAAAGTGTTGTGCATTTTCAAAAAGGTCTTCAACGATAAGTTCCTCTTTGTTTCCCAGGGTCTTGCGTGCATTTTTGAGTGAGTTGACCTCTTTTATGTAAGGCAGTTTCTCTTCTAGCTCTTTATGGAGGGAAAAAAGTTTCTTTAAAAAGTCTGCATCAAAAATATCTTTTGTTTGTATGGCCACAATTATTTTTTCGTCACGGCCAAACTGATTGCGGAAACTGTCATACTTTATGATTTGGGGATCGTCTTTATATAAAAACCCTTCGGTTGAAGTGTCAAATGTTATTTTTGGCAGATGAGATGCAGAAGCGGCGATAAGAATAAGAGTGAGAAAAAGTGTTTTAAACCTGTGCTTTATAATAAAATTAGAAAATTTTTCAAATTTTTTTTCAACTTGTATGCGCCAGTTCAGCATGGGTGAAAGCCTTGGAAGGAAATTTTTTTACTCTAAAAATGGTATTAAATTTATATTAGCGCAACGTTAATGCCAATTGTGTCAACTTGAAAATGGTCTAGTTTTTGGGGAGGGTTAGAGTATATAGAAATATTCTTTTTAAATTTTCAATGTAACCATTAAGTTAAATTCACTAGAGTATAAATAAAATCTATTTAATAATGACTATCATTATAAGAATAATCTAAGTATTATCGTTGTACAATTTTTATATTGAAAATGATTATCAATATAATAGGAAGTGAAATGCTTTAGACGGTGTTATTACGGAAAAGAAAAAGCTTTAGTAAAAAACCAGTAGACAAAAGATGTAGGAACTTTATGAAAATACTTTCGTATATTCATATTTAACAAACTATAAAAGTATTTAAAAAAAGGATTTATTCATGAAAATTTCTAAAATTTCATTAGGTTTATTTACTGCATTAGCTTTGTCTTCAAACGCATTTGCTAGTGATTCAACAGAGATCGAAGCTCTTAAAAAAGAGATTGCTGAGCTTAGAAATATGACTAAGCAGCTTATGTCCGAGACACAACAGCAAAATAAAGAATCTGAGAAAAAAATAGCTGCGATAGAGGAGACACAACAAACACTAATAGATGAAACAAGTAACTTTAAAACAGGCTTTGAGTACACAACAGTAGGTGAAAGCGAATCGTATACCGGTTTAGGAAAAGCCGCATCCAAGATATATAATTCAAAATCTCCACTCAGTATCGGTGGTTACGCAAAAATGGACTACTACCATAAATCAAATGAGGGTTCTGACAATGGAAGCAATATTGACGTATACAGATTTATTCCATACATTGGTTATAAGTTTTCAGACAATATTATAATGAACACTGAAATAGAGTTTGAACACGGTGGTATTCAAGAAGGTGCAACAGGTGATGGTTATGTCGTAATAGAGTTCCTATATCTTGATTTTTTAATAAATAACAACTTCAATATAAGAGTCGGTAACCAACTTATGCCAATGGGTCTTATTAATGAAAAGCATGAACCTACACTATTTACTACAGTTCAAAGGCCTAATACATCAAAAGTGCTTATTCCGTCTACTTGGCATGAGAACGGCATAATGGCTTATGGTGATATTACAGAAAACCTCTCTTATAAAGCTGGTGCTTTTTCAGGCTTACAATTAGCAAGAGGAGCGGGTAAAGGTAATAACTGGCTAAGAGAAAGCCGTCTTGGTTCATTTAGGGCAGATAATGACGCAGGAGAAGATATAAAACTAGCAGGTGTGGCAAGAGTTGACTATACTGGTATTAACGGTTTATTTACAGGTGTATCAACATATGTTGATTCAAGTTTAACAATGGTTGATGTTCACTTTGATTATCAAAAAGATGCTTTTAGAACATATGGTGTCTATACTCAAACAAATCGTTCTGAAACTGTTATAGGTGAACCGGAAAAGGCTAAAGGTGGTTTTATAAATGTTGGTTACGATATCCTTTCATTGACCAAATCACAAAAGAAAATGCCAATTTTTGCTCAAATAGAGAGTGTTTCTGCCCAAGATTCTGTAACAGGTGGAAATTCGGTAGATTCAACAGATTCTATTACAGTCGGTGTAAACTATTTCCCTCATGAGCAAGTTGTATTCAAAGCTGATTATGTGATGAGTAAAGATAATTCCAAAGCTTCAAATGTAGATGAAACAGATACCTTTAGCTTATCAATGGGATTCATTTTTTAAAAATATAAAGGAAAAAAATTGAGACTATTTCTTCTTAGCATTTTAGTTTTCGCATTCTCTTTGAATGCGAAAGTTCTTATTTCTCCTATCGATGCCATGAAAAATACTTTTCCAAATAGCACGCATATTAAGAAAAAGAACATAGTTTTAAACGGTAAAACTGCTGAAATCATTCAAAAAAATGCCAGACAAAAACTTGATACGAAAATCTATAAGATATTTAAAGCTTATGATGGTGAAGAAGTTATAGGCTATGGAATACTCATTAGCAAAAAAATCCGTTCTAAAAACGGTGTTGTCTTGTATATGATCTCCAAAGATTCTGTTTTAAAAACTATAGAGGTCATAGCTTTTAACGAACCTATGGAATACTTGCCTTCTAAAATGTGGAACTCACAATTTCAAAACATTGAGACCTCTCAAATCCTCAGGCTTTCAAAAGAGATACCGACTATAACAGGTGCAACGCTATCAGCTAAAAGTGTTACAAATGGCTCACAAATAGCTTTTGCTATTTATAATGAAGTTTTAAAAGAGGAATAATGAAATTTACAATCATTAAGGACCTAAGTCAAGACAGTATGATGAAGCCTATTTTATCAGGACTGCTTTTGTTCACAATACTTTATCTGCTGTCTGACATAATTGTAAAACACAATAGTTTTGGAGTATTGCCCAACGCTATAGAGATGACTCTTTTTGGCAATGAAGAGGAATTCCTGGAAGGAATGGGTAAGACATTATTTTTAGAGTTTTGGCATGTGGAGATTTTTTTTATTATGATGGTTGTCTTTATCTCAAGCACAATCTATACTCGTCTCTCAAATGCTTCAAAAAGTGCAGTTGTTATTGTAAATATTATGATGATAAGCTCTATGATTTCACTTATAAGTTTACCTATTGCTTATTTTTTAAGCTCTTATTTTATAAGTGTTTATGCAGTAACATTTTTCATTTGGCATTTTTTAGCACTCTATATCTCACTTTTTTCCATTAAAAGATTATATTATGCATAAAGCTTACAAAATATCAATTATCTATTTTTCGCTGTTTGTACTTCTTTTACTCACTAGTGGGTATATGATTTTTGAGTTAAAAATAGGCTTTGATGCACAAAGAGCTTTAAGCTACTATATGGGTAATGAAGAATCATTTTTAGCAGCTAAGACAAACAGCGGTATCTTAAAAATTACCCTGGGGCATATTTTTGGCTTTGCACTTTTATCTATGGTTGTTTTGCATTTTTTAGTCTTTACAAAATATAGAAATAAAATGTTTACAAAAACATTGATTTACACAATTCTAATCGCTCAATTTTTTGAAATATTCACCCCTTTTCTTATTATAAACGTTTCTGAAGTTTTTATTTACTTAAAAATAATCTCTTTCTTTGTCTATATGGGACTCATTCCGACAGTTTTATATCTGCTTTTTGATAGCATTGTACAAATAAAAAACTAGTGCATTTTTAAATTCTCTACAAACCTGTTTATATTTTTACTTACGATTAGTTTATTATTAGATTCTAGTAAAATATATGCTACATTTATTGAATCTAAAAAACTGTAAGCCTTCTCTTTTGGCATTACACTCACTGCCGTTGCGTATGCATCCAAATCGCTGTTTGAGATAGTAGAGACAAGAGTTATAGATAGAAAGTTTTGTGCAGGTTTTTTTCGTTTTGGATTGATAAGATGATTATTTTTAGTAGACTTTACATATCTCTTGTAATTTCCACTCGTAGTGATACCGGTCTCATATTTCAAGGTATCAAAACTAGCTAAAAAAGATTCAGAATATGGACTTTGAATATCTATATGACATCTGTCAAGACATCTTATATCCCCGCTTGCAGATACTATTGCTTTTTTAGTATGCTTACTTTTAAAATACTCTACAACCTTATCAACTGCATATCCTTTACCCATACCACCCAGGTCTAGCTTGATATTATCATCGATATACGCTTCTTGTGTATTAAAAAATAAACCCTTGAAATTTATAGTTGCATTGTAAAGCTCTTTAGAACTTGGTATCCTCTCGTCTTCCCCAAACCTGTATAAGTCCTTTGTAATGGAACCAACAGTAATATCAAAGTAGCCGCCTGTTTGTACATAATACTTTTCACTTAATTTCAAAGCCTCATAGGTGTAGTTATCTATAAAACTTTTTTTAGTATTGTTAAGTTTAAATATTTGAGCATTTGAATCGTATGATGAAAGTGAAAGTTCAATATCTTTAATAATCTCAAAACCAGGTTCTAACAATTCTGCTTTACTTTCATCAATTGATATTGATATAAATGTCCCCATAGCCACTTTCATTCTTGTAATAATCTGAGCATCTAAGAAAGATGGAAATAGAAGAAAAAAAACTAAATGTTTTAAAATATTTATTTTACTCAATTTTCTACTACCTATTTAAAACAATAGAAATCATAATTTGATTCCCAATTTTCCAAGAATAAATATAACACTGTAATAAGCCATAATGGTTAATACGGTTGATATAAATAAACTAGGATAAAAATGCATTCCTTTTTTTATGAGCAGTGGAAATACAATAAACAGGGTCATAGACGGTGCAATGAGCCAAACAATTCGATTTGAGAATTCAACTGCGCTTTTAGTCTCACTCGTATCAATATACATCCATATCATTGCAAGAATCGATACAAGTGGGATGGCTGCAAGCAAAGCTCCAGCCAAACTGTATCGTTTGCCAATCTCGGAAATCAGCACTATTAAGAGTGCTGTGATAATTAACTTTGTTATGTAATACAGCAATATTTTTTCCTTTCATGGTATGTTATCTAGAAGCTAGATAACATAACTTTTAATTTTTTCTATTTCCAAACTTAAAATAAACCGCTGGTACAACAATCATATTTAAAATTGTCGAGGAGAGTAAACCAAATAAGATAACGATGGCCATAGGTGCTTGAATCTCACTTCCAGCTTCTCCCATTCCAAGTGCAAGAGGAACCATTGCAAGACCAGCGGCTAATGCTGTCATCATAATTGGTATCAACCTCTCTTTTGCACCTTGAATAACAGCCTGCTTGAAGTCTTGGACATCCTCATGCTGTATTAAATTTTGAATATGTGCAATCATCATCACTCCGTTACGTGTGGCTATACCAAAAAGAGTAATGAAACCGATCAATGTAGCAACGGATATAACTCCATCAGCAAAATATAAACCTATAACCCCTCCAATGAGTGCGAGTGGAAGGTTTATGAGAATAACCAAGGCATCTTTAAAAGATTTAAACACTGTAAATAAAAGTAAAAAGATACCTATGATAATCAACCCTCCTAAAGTTAAAAGTGTTTGGGTGGATTTTTGTGCGCTTTCAAACTGTCCACCGTATTCAATTCTATACCCTTTTGGCAAATTGACAGATTTATCGACATTCTCTTTAATCTCATTTACAACACTTACTAAATCCCTCCCAGCTACATTAGCCGTGATTACACCTTTACGCTCCACACCCTCTCTACTAACCATATAAGGCATACGTGTATAAGATATGTCGACCAAAGCATCCAGAGGAACCTCAATTCCAGAAGCTGTTTTTATCATAGTTGATTTTATTTCTGTTAGGTCAATACTCTTTGCAGTATCATATTTTAATGCCACATCATACAATGCACTTCCTTCAATCACTTTAGTGATATTTAGACCATAAAAAGCAACCTGAACTATCTCTCCCAACTTTTCAACACTCAAGCCATATGAAGCCATAATGTCTCTTTTGAACTTTAATGTAAGCTGTGGAAGATCTGACTGGTTTTCAACCATAACATCTACAGTTCCATCCACACTCTCCATAATCTCTTTGAGTTGATTTGAAATTTTCCTTTGCTCATATATATTTTCTCCAAACACCTTGAGCGCTATAGCAGCTTTGGAACCCGAGAGCATATGATCTATTCTGTGTGATATAGGCTGCCCTATAGTGATGTTCACTCCAGAGATAGATGAGAGTTTCTCGCGTAGACTATGAAGAAACTCTTGCTTTGTCGTACCTTCAAGTGATAGTGTGACTTCCATCTCAGATGCATGAACACCTTGGGCATGTGGATCAAGCTCTCCGCGTCCCGTACGTCTTGTAACAGATACAACCTCTTTAAAAGAGAGTAAAGCTGATTCAACTTCACCACCTAACTCTCCAGACACCTCCAGTGAAGTCCCAGGCAATGAAACAACAGAAACAGTCAAACTTCCCTCATTAAACTCTGGAAGAAAAGATTTCCCCGCTATAAATAGATAAGCAGATGCAATACAAAACAGTATTATTGAAACAGTTCCAAGAGCTTTCCATCGATCTATTGTTACATGCAAAAGCTTTTCATAACTACTCATTAACCAAGTAATATGTTTAGCGCTGTGCACAGATGAATGTTTTAGCTTCAAAAAATAATAACTTAACACGGGTGTGATTGTTAAGGCAACTACTAAAGAAGCGATAAGAGAACTTATATATGCCAAGCCTAAAGGTGCCATTAACCTGCCTTCAATACCTTCAAGAAAGAACAGAGGTAAAAAAACGAGTAAAATAATCAGAGTGGCAAACACTATAGAGCTTTGTATCTCCAAAGTGGCATGAGCAATTATTTTTACGCGAGACTCTTGTGCGCTGGCTTCTTTCTTGTTGTTGATTTGTAAACGTCTTATAATATTCTCAACAACAATGATTGCATCATCAACAAGCACCCCAAGTGCAATAGCCATCCCTCCAAGTGTCATTGTGTTAATCGATATGTTGAGTGTATTGAGTAAAAAAACTGTAAAAAACAGGGAAAGCGGAATAGCTGTCAGTGTAATTATTGTAGCCGAACCACTCAGTAAAAACAGAAGTACAACGAGAACCACTAAAATAGCTCCATCACGTAAAGCATTACTAAGATTGCTTATAGCGTTTTCTATAAAATAGGACTGTTTGAAGAGATCTGTTTCAATATTTACGTTTTTAGGCAGTTGCTGCTGTAAATGTTCCAGAACGCTCTCTATCTCATGAGTAAGTTGCAAAGTGTTTGCCTTAGGTTGCTTTTGAATAGCAAGCACAACTGCTTCATTTGAATTAAAAGAACCTATTCCACGTTTTGGAGAAGCTCCTATCTGCACTTTTGCAATATCACTTATGAGAACAGGATTACCCTCATGTGTTTTAACAAAGGTATTTGAAATATCCTTTAGGTTGTCAATACGTCCAACTCCATATAGAGTGAACTCTTGAGAGTTACTTGTATAAAAGCCTGCATTGCTGTTAGAGTTTGACTCTTTTATAGCACGTATCACATCTCTTACACTTAAGTCATACTCTGATAACTTTTCAACTTTTAGAAGTACTTGAAACTGTTTGGTGTCTCCACCGATTGGAATAACTTCAGCAATTCCCGGTATTGATAAAAGACGTTGACGCACCTGCCAATCAGCAATACTTTTTAACTCTATAGAGGTATGTTCCTTGGAGTGCAGGGCAACAAACATGATTTCACCCATTATAGATGAGATTGGTGCTAGCACAGGGGAAGATATATTTTTAGGCAAAAGGTCTGAAACAGTCTGTAGTTTTTCAGAAACAAGTTGACGTGCGAGATAAATATTTGTATCCCATTCAAATTCTGCATAGATAACCGAGATTCCCCCAAGAGAATTTGAACGGATACGACGAAGACCAGAGAGACCATTAAGACCATTCTCTAAGGGAACTGTTATCAAACGCTCCACCTCCAAAGAGGTCATTCCTTGAGCCTCCGTTAGGACTGTTACAGTAGGGGCTGTCAAATCAGGAAAAATATCAACAGTTGATTTTTGAAGCTCAAAGAAACCCCAAATCATCATAGCCAAACCTACAAAAAGGACAAGCAATCGATTCTTTAAAGAACCATTTACAATATAATGTAGCATTCTAATTCCTTAATGAGCATGACCATGGCCAACTGCAGCAGGAGCCAATGATGAAAGCATAAGTCTATAAGCACCTTTAGTTACCACACGCTCTCCAGCTTCTATTCCCGATCTGATTTCAACATACATAGAATCAGTATCGCCCACTTCTACAAGCCTTCTCTCAAAGCTCTCTCCACCATTTTGTACAAATACAACATTTTCACCGTTGTCACTTATGATTGAACTTTTGGCAATGGCTACAACTTCTCTAGATTTATCAGAATAAACCTTTGCGCTATATCTCGATCCAGGTTTGATCTGTATGTTTTTGTTGTCAATTTCAAACACTACTTTTGCTGTACGTGTTTTTGGATCTATAAGACTGCTAAAGTAAAGCAGTTTAGCTGAATTGTTTGTCGTAAAGCTAAGTGAACCTTGCGTTTGAAGTAGCTCAACACCGATCGGCTTTCCTATACTAGCAACTTCATGCTGCGATATATTTGCTTTCAACCAAAGTTTTGAAATATCTGCAATCTGCATAATTATCTCGCCCTCTTGAACATAGGTGCCGTTAAAAGCTTCGATATCAATAATATTACCATCAATATAGCTTTTTAGTGATACACCGTTTCCATTTTTTCCACTGCTCAAACCCTGTAGTTTTTTGTTGATTTTCTTTAAAGAAGCCTTTGCAATTTCGTAATTTTGCTGCGATTCCTCTAATCGTTTTAAAGGTACTGCATCTTGAGTATAAAGCTTTTGAAGGCGCTCACTTTCATTTTTGGTAAGCTTGAGTTCAGCTTCTGCTTTTGTCAATTCAAATTGCAATGTTGCGATATCTTCACTTTGAGCCAAAGAAGGAATAATATAAGCTACCTTATCGCCTGCTTTAACACTAGAACCCGTTGTAATGTGAGATGCTACAATCACAACTCCTGACACCGGTGCTGAAACAAATTGTTTAGCATTGCTAGGAATTTGCACCTCTACAAAGCTTGGTGTTGCATAGTGAAGTGGGCGCTTAGAAGCCAGCTCAGTTGCAAAATCAACTTTCCATTGCTGTTCTTTTAAGTATGAGATCTCTGTAGCATTCTCTTCATGTTCCACATGCCCAACATCCTTTAGAGATGCATGAACATTGAATGATCCCAGTCTATGTGTAACTGTTTCTTCTTCTTCTTCTTCTTCTTCCATCTCTATGCTAATGCTTAACTCTGCCTTGCCGGTCTGTTTTGGTATAGCAACAGGTCGAAAGATACCGGAAGTTTTAACTCCATCAATACTAAAACACTCCTTCTTGCCACCAATATAATCCAAACATGCTTCCACTTTTGCCTTATCTATAGGTTTAAAATCTGATATAGTGGTGAAATGAGCAAGGAATGTGCTTGGTTCGTTTAATACAAATGGCTCAAACTCCACAAATAATTCTGTCTTATCTGTATAGTGTGTAAGTGCTATCGGTTCCATTTCCACATGCTCGTTATGCTTACTTTTGTCTGATTGATCCTCATGTTTATGATGTAGATACTCATCACAGCCAAGGAACAATACCAATATTGGAATCAGTATAAATAATTTACTCATGTCTATCCTTTAATAAATCTATTGAGTTTAATTGACAAAGTTCTAAAAAGAGCCTGTCATAGTTAGAATATATCTTATTTCTTTGAAGTTCAGATGCAAAGTAAAGCTCTTGTGCATCAAGCATTTCAAGAATACTTGTTTCTCCGGAACTAAAAAGCATTTTATTGATTTCATATAGTTTTTTAGAATTAACTAAGACATTAAGATCATAGTTTTTCAACCTTAACTCTTCTTGCTCATAAAGTTTCAAATAATGCTGTGCTTCTTTCTCATAGAGATAAGTGTTGTACTCTAACTCATGCTCGGTGCTAAGTTTTTCTATTTTTTTCTTCTCTATATCTAAACGCTTAGAATCAAATATCGGGATACTCATTCGAAAACCTGCTCCATATATTTGATTTACTCCTGAGACAGCACCTGCTTCTCTTTCATGGTAAGCAAAAATTTCTGGAGATGCATACGCTCTTGATTTAGCCAAAGCTATCTCCTCTTTGCTTCTTTTTAATTCACTCTCGAGCACCTGTAGATTTGGATGCTTTAGAGATTTTTGAACCATCTTCTTGCTGAAAAAGCTATCATGCTCAATCGCTGAGTCAATTGCAATGCTTTCACTTCTTAAAATTCTTTTTGCTTGGAGTTCTAAATCCAAATAGTGATTCTTTTCATTTTCATAACTCGCTTGAAGCTTATGAAGGTTGATAGCGATTCTGTCATGCACTATTCCAGATAAGTCGCCATTCTCTTTTCTGGATTTTGCAATACCAAGCAAGCCTTTTACTTCTTCAATTTGAGTATCAAGAGTATTGATTAGTTCTTGCTGATAGTAAAGCTTTCTGTAGAGCTCTGCAGCATCATACATAACACTTTGTTTTGAAGACTTATAGAGAGAAAGTGCTTTTTCCAATTTAGCTTGTGTCACACTTTTTACCAATGATGACTCCCTCCATGATGGAAGCTGCTGAGAAACTTCAAAAGATGTTATATCCATTGAGTTATCAATTCTATCATCAAATCCAATTTCAATTTCTGGATTTTTCCAAACAGTTGTGTATTCTACGGATGCCTTTTCTCCTGCTATTTGAAATGATTTATGTTCCAATTCGTGAGACTGATTGATGGCATTTGTAATAAATTCTGAGAAGCTATCTGCATGCAATAAGCTTCCTAAAATCATATATAATACAATTTTCTTCATTTTTTTCCTTTAATAAACTATTGTGTAGATATTTTTGTGTATTTTGTTTTTTCATATCCATATGGGCATCTTTATAAACCCAATTTACAATATATTTTTTGAGTATTTCAAGAAAGAACTCTATACCAAATAGAAAAAGTAAATGGTCATATACTGTGAGCATATACCACACCCTTTAGCAGAAGTAAAACACCCATTATTAGGAGTGTCTTCATTAAATATCCTTCTGAAATTTTTTGTTTTATGACTGATTGTTTGAGAATATGAATTAAGAGATTGGGGGTCTGAATAATTGGGTGGGGTGAGACTCTATATGCCATTGTTTGAAAACGGTAGGTCTATCATTGTCAAATTTATATGTGAGAATAAACTGCGTATCAGCAGTCTGAAAATCTACAAGATTAACTTTATGGACATGTCCATGAGAATGCTGAAGTCCATGATGTGTATGACTATGCTCATGTGCAAGAACTGAACAAAAGTCATGATGATGAATCTTTTGTTCTTTTACAAAGTTGTTAAGTGCAAATACATTCACACTTGCAAGACAAAATATAACTATACTAATAATGATATTTTGTTTCATTATACCTTGCCTTACTATTATTTGATGTGTAAAAATTATATCATAGTATAAATAATGTAACTTTTTTTAGGTAAACACTATTGTCTAAAGCTGTAGATTTTGGAACTTTCTTAAAAGTATGAAAGCCATAGCTAAGTTGTGATAAAATTTTCACTTTTATATTTATTAGCGTAACGTTAATGCCGATTGGGAAGAGATCTTCCCAATAGAGCATATCTATGCGTTTGATTCCACAAGCATACCGTCAATGAGGGTAAAGAGTTCCTGAGAAGCCTCTTCCATTTTATCAAAATTATCTAAAATGATTTTATCATTTTTGATTGTGTCTTCTTCAGGATTTTTTTCCAGATATGCCAGATTTGAGTTTGCATTATTGTGGACTATGGCATGTGGAACTGCGATTTTTGAGTATGAAGATGTAGCTGAGAATCTGCGTTTTCCTTCACTGTCGTACCATTTTCCAAGTCTGCATTCGTGAGGCGTTGAAGCAGGAAGGACTTTTTCAAGCGTCATAATAGAATTATATGCACGGGCCTTATAGAGGATATGGTCAATTTTTGCCAAGACTACAAAGACGCTGTTTTCCATACTGTAGGAGTAGTTTACGATTTGTGAAGAGTTGTCGTTGAGTTCTACAAGTGTGCTTTCAAAGTTATTGATCTTTTCCGTAGAGCCTTCTACCGTGCTTTTCATTGCTTCGGAGCTTGTTTGTATCTCATTCATGTCTTGTTGGAGCGATTTGATAGACACGGATATCTCTCCTGTTGCCTTGTGTGTTCTCTCTGCGAGTTTTCTTACTTCATCGGCAACTACTGCAAAACCTCGTCCATGCTCGCCGGCTCTTGCTGCTTCAATTGCGGCGTTGAGTGCAAGAAGGTTGGTCTGGTCGGCTATGTCTGTAATGAGTTCGATAACAGAGGTGATATTATTCGTTTGATTCGTGAGTTCGGAAATACTGTGGTTGTTGATATTAACCTGTTCGCTCAGGGCATCGAGTTCATCCACTATCTCACTGATGTTTTCACGCGAATTGCTGGCTAGACTTGCCGCCGATTTGGTCGCATTTGTAATTATTTTGAGATCATTGATATTACTGTTAAGGTTATCCTGTATCAGCGAGAGTGATTCTGTTACATTGATGCTTCTGGTGCTTAGCTGTGCGTTGAAGGCATTTCTGAGCGCATTTTTGTTTTGGATCTTCATAAACTCAATGCTTCCTGAGACACTCTCTATAGCTTTTACAAACTCTCCGCTCATCCCCTCCGAGGATATCTTGTGTGTGAAAATACCATTGGACGCGTCATTGATAGTAACATTTATCTCATTGATAAGATTCTCTATATGTGTTAAGAGTTTTGAAAGTTCCATCCCCATGATACCAAGCTCAGTCTCCGTATCGGTGTCAGAAGTGGCACATTTGTGACTGAAGTCCCCATTTGCGGAGAACCCTATAAGTGAAGTGAATTTATTGATTCCGTTTGTTATAGATGTTCGTATCATCGTCGCCAAAATAAAAACTACGATACCGACCGTAATCCCAGCAAGCAGTACCAGTATTTTGTAGAAGTTCAGATTGTCGCCCAGTGAGACTGAGTCTTTTGTCAACTCTTTTTGTTTAAATTCTACGAGTTTTTTAAATGAAATCCTCGAAGCATTGGCAAAAGGGGATAGGTCGTGTTGGTATTTTTTGAATGTTACGTCTTTATTGTTATAGATGTCATCTTTTGTAAGAGATTTCATCATTATAAATGAGTTATCCAAAAAAGCCATTGTTGAATTTTTGGCATCCTGCACCATCTTTAAAGAAGAATCATGTGCCAACATCTTTTCAAGTGAACCAAAAAGAAATCGAATTCTCTCAATAGTCTCATTGAGTTTGGCAATATCTTTTTGATAATCTCCGCCTAGCATTATATCTCTGGTCGTACGGCTGACATAGTTTAGATTTTTTTCAATTTCTAAAGTCTGCAGCGCCCCGAGCATAGAGTTTTTATGAAGGTGGTCATATTTGGATTCTATCTGACTCATCGCTATAAAAACAAATACGGTGGCAGAAAATACGGAAACCGTAACCATCAAGATAAAATAGTTCATCTTTTTTTGGATACTTAAATTTTTAAACATGGAACGTCCTTACTATTTAATTGCCTACATTCTAACACATTTAAAAAAGAAGTGGTATTAAAAAAAGTAATTCTGACAATTTATATTATAGAAAAGTTACAAGCGAATAAAATTTTTGCATTGTAACAAACCGTAACAACTCAAGCAAGATCTGTATTCAGGAGTTCATCGAGCAGCCTTGAATGCTATGTAGCTTCCCATAAACTCAGGGTATTGTAAAGCTTTTGTGGATTGTCCATAGTCTTGATTTAGAATAAAATTATCAAAATAGTTGTGTTCTTGATGAATATTTTAATAATTCACACAAATGGGTGATACATAAAATTTATTTATCAGGCATAATTATAAATGTAGATAGTTAGGTATTGTTTACTACCTGATTAAAGATAGAGTTAAAGGAGTTTAAGATGATTAAGAAAATAATCATAGCATCGGCGATTATCGGCGGTGTTATTATTGGATGTGGGCCGGACAGCGGTTCGTCCGGTCCGAGTGAGAATGCGGTCTTGGAAAACGAAGGTGAGACCGGGATTCTAGGACAAGTTGAGCCTATCCCTCCCAAAATGCGTCTGAGATACGGACAGGATGGTACTTTGGGATTGTATTGTGATAATCCTAATGCCGCTACTGTCTATGATTCTGGCGATTTTAACACCAGCGATACGGCTGTAGCTGCCACCAAGAGGGCTATATCCTCTCAGGGGCCTGATGATATAGACAGACAAAACGGAACGGGGAGAAATACTCTTGTACGCTTTGAGATGACGACAGATATGAAAACTGCCGATGGCAATGTGACAGAGGGTGTAAAAGTGCATCCGCTTCTTGCCGTGTTTGAACAACAGATAGTAGGCGGTTATGAGATGGGAGACGGAAGTGCCGATATTGGGGATCCTAATCAGGTGCATGCGCTTTATGCGAGTTATTCTCTGGATAATGGGGATACATGGAAAAAATATCTTTTATCCAACACTACAGACAGAAGCTCGATCGATGTACAGTGGGATGGCTCCAAGATAGCATATCCGGGTCATGTGCAAAAACCGACGGTTGCTATATACAGCAATAGAATCATGGTTGCGTGGAATGACAAATACTGTCCAAGCGGCAATCCTTTAGATCTTGAAAAAGTAGAAGATCCGGATCCGACAGACCAAAATGTTACCGGAACAACGTATCCTACGGATTATTTTGCTGTGAACGGTTCACAAGGCTATATCGATTACGGCGGAATTGTTGCGCCTAACGATAAAATAGTTTATCAGGTTCCTTTTTCTTGTGTTTGGACTGCAAGAGGGATGATAAATCCTGAAGACGGAAACATTACCTGGCATGCTCCTATGCAGCTAACAACTGGTACGAGAGATTCGAACCATATACGTGTTGCAGCGCATTGGGCAGGTTTTGCTTTATCATGGCAAGAAGATACAACGGGTCTACGTTCGGGTAAAGGTGAAGGTCCGGGAGACGGATGGAGTGGGGCTACCACAAACCATGGTACGGACATCTGGTACTCTTCTTTGAAATGGGATGATTTCACTGCTACAGTTGAAGATGTGAATGTAACCGATACGAATGAGACGAGTAAAGTTAAATCAGCAGTGAATTTTCATTATCCTGTACGTATAACTGACAATGAAAAATGTTCTAACGATGACACGAAACCTTATTGTCAATACTTATGTGACACATACGGTTATGAAGAATTTAACACTACTAAAAACAACAAAGATATGACGTTGACACGTTGTAAAACTTCGTATATTGATGCACTTGAGAATACTCAGGTTGTACTAAACGGGGATACAGGTGCGTCAAGATCGGCAATGACGATTCTTGAAACAAGTGAACGCCAATATGTCGTAGTTTTTGGTTATGAAGAAACAAAAGGTCTAAAAGAAAACAATGAAAGCAGTGGCGATATGGATCAAGGTACTGTTGACACTGATATTGAGCTAGAGGGTAAATCAGTTTACTTTGAGAGTTGGTTGTTTGACGCTTTAGATGATTTTAATGTTTCAGATCCTTCTACTATCCAAAACGTGGCGATGCCGTTGGTAAGTTCAGGAAATATAGTAAACGTTAAAGCACCTGAACAAAATGATACGAGCAATATGATATTTGAGAATGCACGTCGTCTGATTATAGGTACGCAGATAGATGCCTGTAATGCGGATCAGTTTCATTTCTCATTTATGTATAAACAGTCATTTGAGACCAGAGGTGATTCATCGGATATGTTTATTCGTATGAACAAAGGATTTACATATGAAGACTTCGTAAGTCTTAATGATCGTAATGTGACGAATATCAGTGCGCAGAACCCTCAACCGGATGTAAATTCGACAAATTATGTTGTTGATTGGACGGAAAGCAACCTTGATGCTCAGACATATGAAAATATGGATGAAAACACTTTCTCTCCACGTATCTATTTAAGAGGAAACGATATATTTACAGGGTATGCATATACTCCGAGCGCTGTTAAAACAGGCCAAGGACATATGCCAAGTAACTTCCATTCCAATATCTATATAGATGGTCAATGGAGAGGACCGGTGAATGTTACTCAGGTGACAAAAGCCACTGAGACAACAGAAGATCCTAGATATGTTCCTACGAAAAGAGGAAGATACGAGTTTAGCGGACTTGAATCAGATAAAAGCAATCCTGATACAGTGTTTATTGTATGGGGTAATGTGACTTTGACTGAAGACGGAACCGATCATGCTCCGGCTGATATTTTCTATACTCGTTCTACCGACAAAGGTCTAACTTGGGATCCGACTAAAAAATTAGCGGCTAGAGAAGGTGCTACTATCGAAGAAAAAGAAGTGCAGGCAGTTGCTTCTCCTGATGGTAAAACAGTCTTCAATGTATGGATCCAGGAAGAAGAAGAGTTTGATAAAACAGACAGATTCTCCGGAACCGATACATGGTTTGGACGTATGGACTACAATGCTACTGATACGAACGTATCTGAGTAGCAGCAGGTAGTAAACAATAGACAAGGCGGAAGACTCTTCTGCTTTGTCAAATAAAAATGTACGGATTTTGTATGTTTTTTATAGATTAGTTCCAGCGGTGTTTATCGCTGGAATTGATGTGTAAAAGTTTTTATGAGTTCTTTTTTCTAAAGAGGTGGTAGTTTTCCGCTTCGAGTGCTTCTTCGATGTATTTTTTGACACACTTACTGCAATCAGCCCATATTCCGGATGGAAGCCTTACTTCAAGTTTCTTTTTTTCTCTTAGTTTTATTATCTTTTTGGGTGATAGGATTTTTGTAACCGGCCCAAAGTCAAGGTCCGTCAGATCTATGTCATTTTTATAAAATATTGTTTGTTTTTTAAAGTTCCCCCAGCCCGGAATCCCATCTTCGGTGTAAGGCACTTCATATCCATTTTTAAATGAGACCATCATCTTGTAGTGACTGTCTTCAAAAACCTGAGTAACTTTTCCTGCTCCAAATACTAAGCCGTAAAGTTTATCTTTCACTTTCACATTATCAAAATAAGCCATGTTTTCCTCCATATTTTTCTTGCTAGATTATATCCAAAAAACTTTTCCAGGAGATTACAAAATAAGCATTTTATCTTATGTAGTGTAGAATAAGAAAATGTTTTAAGGACAGTTTGGAGAGTATATGAAAAGAGAAAAAATAGACAAAATTCCTGCAAGACTGGATTTGATTCAAAGCAGTACGGGTCTGATTTTAGCCTTATTTATTATGGGACATATTCTTTTTGAGGCCTCGATCTTAATCTCTCATGAGATGATGTATAAAGTGACCATTATGTTTGAAGGTTACTATTTTTTTGGCGAAACATATCCCGGCATCGTTTCTTTTTTGGCAGCGGCGGTATTTAGTATATTTATACTCCATGCAGGCATTGCCATGAGAAAGTTCCCCGCAAGCTATAAACAATACAGGACAATCAAAGATCATGCTCTGAGTATGAAGCACGAAGACAGTTCTTTATGGATTATTCAGGTAGTTACGGGGTTTGTGATGTTTTTTACGGGTTCGGTCCATCTGTATATCATGATGACGCAGGCTTCAAATATCGGACCGTATGCAAGCTCGAGCAGAGTTGTCGAGGAATTAATGGGACCGCTTTATCTTGTCCTTCTTGTTTCAGTGGTTTTACATGCTTTTATAGGCTTGTACCGCCTTGCTTTGAAATGGGGATTTATGGAGGGGAAAAGTACAAAAGTCTCTCGTAAAAGGTTTAAGTACCTTATGAAAATAATGATTGTCTTTTATTTGGCATTGGGAACCTTGTCTCTTGCGAAGTATACATACATTGGATTGAGCCATGATTTTAGCGATGGACTCAGATACCAATCCCCCGATATAAAAATGGAGACGCACTAATGAAAATAATTTATACGGATGTGTTGATAATCGGGGGCGGACTTGCAGGTTTAAGAGTCGCCACAGGGGTCAAAGAAAGGGGACATGATGCGATTGTCCTGACACTGGTTCCTCCGAAGCGTTCACACTCTGCAGCTGCTCAAGGCGGGATGCAGGCATCTTTGGCAAATTGTAAAATGGGTGAGGGCGATAACGAAGATATCCATTTCGGAGACACCATACGGGGAAGCGACTGGGGCGCTGACCAGGAAGTTGCACGTATGTTTGTGCACTGCGCGCCAAAGGCCATCCGTGAACTGGCAAGCTGGGGTGTTCCCTGGAACAGGGTTAAAAAAGGGGAACATACTTCCATTATCAATGCTCAAAAAGTCGGCATCATGGAAAAAGAGGAAGCCCATGGTCTTATAACTGCAAGAGATTTTGGCGGCACAAAAAAGTGGAGAACCTGTTACACCTCTGATGGAACCGGTCACAGCATGCTTTTTGCAGTGGATAATAAAGCTCAGGAGAAAAAGGTGGAGATTCATGAAAGACTCGAAGCTATCTCATTGATTCATGAAGACGGGCGATGTTACGGGGCTGTAGCCAGAAATCTGATGAACGGTGAACTCGTAGCCTACGTATCCAAGGCCACAACAATTGCAACAGGCGGATATGGACGTATTTACAGTGTCTCGACAAATGCTGTCATATGTCAGGGTATGGGGCAGGCTATAGCGCTTGAGACCGGGATTGCGACTTTGGGAAACATGGAAGCGATACAGTTCCATCCGACTGCGATTGTCCCTGTCGGGATCCTGACGACCGAGGGGTGCCGCGGTGATGGCGGACTTCTTTTGGACAAAGACGGATACCGGTTTATGCCCGATTATGAACCTGAGAAAAAAGAACTGGCCTCACGCGATGTGGTAAGCCGCCGCATGACGGAACACATCAGAAAAGGCAAGGGTGTCCAATCCCGCTATGGAGACCATCTGTGGCTGGATATCACAATCCTTGGACGCGAACATATAGAAAAGAATCTGCGCGAGGTAAAAGAGATTTGTGAGAACTTTTTGGGGATAGACCCGGCGGTGGACTGGATACCCGTGCGGCCAACCCAGCATTACTCCATGGGTGGAATCCGTACTACGCACAGGGGAGAGTCCCAAACGCTTAAAGGGCTTTATTCCTGCGGTGAAGCCGCTTGCTGGGATATGCACGGTTTTAACAGGCTGGGGGGCAATTCTGTCAGCGAGACTGTTGTCTCGGGAATGCTTGTGAGTGAATATATATCCGACTTTTGTGATTCCAAAGAGAGTTCAGTGCATATAACAAGTTCAAAGATTGAAACCTTTCTTCAAAAAGAAAAAGATAAGCTCGAAGCACTGCTTACAAAAGAAAACGGGGAAGACGCTTATATATTGCGTCGGGCAATGGAAAAGATAATGATGGAAAAGGTGGGCATATTCAGAAACGGGGATGATTTGCAAAAAGCGGTAGATGAGCTTGAAGAACTGCTCAAGCGATCCAAAAATATAGAAGTGTTCCGTTCAAAATCACGCGCGGCAAATCCTGCTCTTGTCAATGCATACAGAACCCAAAAGATGATTAAACTTGCACTTACGGTAGCGCTTGGAGCGCTTTTAAGAGAAGAAAGCCGCGGAGCGCATTCCAGAGAAGACTTTCCTGCACGTGATGATGAAAATTGGCTCAAAAGAACCATCACCTCATGGCCGGACAAAAATCAGACACTTCCGAGTGTTGATTATGAAGAGATACCTATAGGAAATATGGAACTTCCTCCGGGGTTCCGCGGTTATGGAAAAGACTTGACAATACATCATCCAAAAACAGCCGCACGCGTATCCATGGTCGAGGCCATAAGCAAAAAGCTTGAGGCAGACGGAGCATCCAGAGACGAGATACAAAATGCACTTATGCCTTTTTTAGACAAGCTGCCTAAAAAATACCGTGGCAAAAATGAAAGATTGGGAGACAACTCTTGAAGAAAGAAAACGCAAACAGAGTTTTAAAGATAAGTATTTTAAGGTTCGATCCGAATAATCCGAAAGATTTTCCCCATATGCAGACCTTTGAAGTCCTTGAGGCGGAGGGGATGACACTTTTTATCGCTTTGAATGATATACGCGAACATCAGGACAACTCTTTGATGTTTGATTTTGTATGCAGAGCTGGCATATGCGGAAGCTGTTCCATGCTTGTAAATGGCCGTCCGACTCTGGCTTGTCGCACGCTTACGTCCAAGCTTGAGAGGCACATCACCCTGGCTCCGCTTCCTCTTTTTCAGCTTATAGGGGACTTGTCTATAAATACTGGAAAATGGATGCGAGGCTTGAACGGGCGGCTGGAAACATGGATACATGATAAAGAAGCGGAGTTTAGTTTTGACAAGCTTGAGCAAAAAATGGAACCTGAATTGGCAAATGAGATTTATGAGCTTGACAGATGTATAGAATGTGGCTGTTGTGTGGCCGGTTGTGGTACAATTCAGATGCGTCCGAATTTTGTCGGAGCAGTAGGACTCAATAAAATAGCCCGCTATCATTTAGACCCAAGAGATAAAAGAGAAGATAAAGACTACTATGAATTAGTCGGTGATGAAGAGGGTGTTTTTGGTTGCATGACTCTGCTTGGCTGCGAGGATGTTTGTCCAAAAAATTTGCCTTTGCAAAGTAAAATAGCGTATCTAAGAAGAATGATGATAAAAACGTCAATGAAAGATTAAAAAACAGGGAAAAAGATGTCAATAGCAGAAGAAGAGATAAAAAAATTTGAGAAAGACAACTGTGCACAGGATGAAGTTTTCTATCAGGCGATGGAGGAGGTTATCTATTCTATAGCTCCTCTTTTGGAGTCAGATGCAAAATATATGAGGCATGCGATTTTAGAAAGACTTGTGGTTCCCGATAGAATCATAAAATTTAAAGTGGTGTGGCTTGATGATAAACAAAATATTATGGTCAATACCGGATACAGGGTTCAGTTTAACAACTCTCTTGGACCGTATAAAGGGGGATTGCGATTCCATCCGACGGTCAATGAGGGTATTTTGAAATTTCTCGGATTTGAGCAGATTTTAAAAAACTCCCTCACGGGATTGCCAATTGGCGGCGGCAAAGGGGGAAGCGACTTTGATCCAAAAGGAAAAAGTGATTTTGAAGTGATGAAGTTTTGTTCGGCTTTTATGACGGAACTGCACAAATATATCGGATCCAGAATCGATATTCCTGCGGGAGATATCGGCGTAGGTTCGAGAGAGATCGGTTATCTCTTTGGTGAGTATAAAAAGATAACTTCCACCTATGAGGGTGTTTTGACCGGAAAACCCTTTATGTTTGGCGGTTCGCTAATGCGTCCGGAAGCAACCGGTTACGGGGCTGTCTATTTTACGGAGACTATGCTTGAGATGGAGGGCAAAGAACCGCTCAAAGGGAAAATCTGTACAGTAAGCGGAGCCGGAAACGTTGCTTTGCATGCAATTGAGAAGCTTTATCAAATAGGAGCCGTTCCTGTCACATGTTCAGATTCAAGCGGTACGATTTATGATAAAAGAGGTGTTGATTTGGCTCTTTTAAAAGAGTTGAAACTTGAAAAACGGACCTCTTTGGCAGATTATATGAATTCCCACAGAGAGGCTATCTATATCCCGACTTCAGAGTATCCCGAAGGGGGACATGCAGTGTGGAATATAGAATGTTATGCGGCATTTCCATGTGCGACACAAAACGAACTCACGGAGATAGATGCTCAGAACCTGATCTCAAATGGTTGTATCAGCGTGACAGAAGGGGCAAATATGCCATCAACCCCGGAAGCCATAGACGCATTTTTAAGCCATAAGGTCTGTTTCGCACCCGGCAAGGCTGCAAATGCCGGCGGAGTCGCAGTGAGCGAGTTTGAGATGAGTCAGAATGCTTCTATGAGTAAATGGAGTTTTGAGAAGGTCGATGCAAAACTCAAAGAGACCATGCAGCAGATTGCAAAACGCGTTTCTCTAACCGCAAAAGATTATGGTGTTGAGGGCAATTATGTGGACGGTGCAAATATTGCAGGGTTTAAACGTGTCGCAGATGCTATGATTGCCGAGGGTATATAGATCGTTTCATCTACAGTTTCCACATGCCGGCATTGTGGCATGTGGAATAAAATTTTCTTATAAAGATATCTAAGGGAACTCTCCTAACCGGAGTTTCAGACTTTTGTGATAAAATCATCACTTTAAAAATTAATACAAAGAATTTTAATGCTACAGCAAACACAAGCAAGAGTAAATATTTACGCACTTTTATCCCGCGTTCTTCTTCAGGAATTAGAAGTTGATACTTTGAAAATGATAAAAAATGATGAAAATATTTTAGATTTTTTTCCAAACCTGAAAAAATGGAAAGAGTTGAATGAACTAGATGAAAAAATACTTTTGGATGAACACCTTAATCCCGATTTTGTAAACCTCTCCATTCTTCACCTGATTCCCTACGAGACATTTTATACCAGAGAAGATCAGATGATCGAGACAGGCGGGGCTAATCCGGTGACGGATATGTACAGTGCGTATGACTTTATGGTTGATTTTGAAGAAGCAAGAACGGTCTCTGCCGACCATATCGGTGTAGAACTTGAATTTATGCACCATTTGTGTAAGGCTGAGATGAAAGCTTTGGAAGAAAATGATACGGAAGCTCTAAGAGAACTAAAAGAGATTCAAAAAGAGTTTTTAAACAAGCATCTGCTCCAATGGGCTCCGCTGTATCTTATTAATATGAAGTTTGAAGCAAGAACACCGCTGTATTACGATGCAGCGGATATGGCGCTTGAATTTATTTTAAGCGACAATGAATACTTAGTAAGTGAGCTGCACTAGTCAATGTCTTTAATCCATTTAGATGCCAGCAAGTGTGTCCGTTCTTTAAGCAAAGAGAGTGAATGTAATAAATGTGAGCTTATTTGTCCGACAGATGCGATAATCGTAGCGGACAATCCGCTTCCCGCTATTAATTTTTCATCGTGCGTGGGATGCGGAGCCTGTCATGCGATTTGTCCAAATGAGGCACTTGGGCTCGATGATTTCAATTCTACGGATTTCTTCTTTGATTTTATGGAAGAAGAGGGTACGCTGATTTCTTGTAGAAAAAATGTACCTTGTATATCCGCTTTGAGCGTTGAGCACATTATATCTTTGGCAGTTTTGAAAAAAGAGATAGTCTTTGATATGGGGTATTGCGACACTTGTGAGATAGCTTCCACATGCCGGGTCCAGATATTGAAAAACTATGAAGAAGCCAGCTATCTGCTCGAAGCTATGGAAAATGAATCGAAGATACAATTGAGCAATATCTGTTATGAAGAATCAAAAAAAGAGGATTCAAACAGAAGAAGCTTTTTGCGTTCTATGAATCTGACCGGCTTTGCAAAGACCAGAATTGATTTTGAAAAAGAGGTCAAAAAAGCCACGGATGAACTCATAGAACATACCTTGGCCAAGGCAGATATCGCACTTTTAAAACAAAAGCGAATCCCTGAAAAAAGAAAGATATTCTTTACGGCTATCAAGAGGGTGGAAAAACCTTCCCTGTTTCATATAGTAGATGCCGGTGAGGTAAGTTTTACATCCCAAAAACTTATGAATGAAGAGAGTTGTACCGCCTGCCAGATGTGCTACAGGGTCTGTCCGACCGGGGCACTGACATCGGATGTTAAAAACTCAAAGATAGATTTTGATCCTTTTTTATGCATCAAATGCCATATCTGTCATGATGTCTGTGAGCCGGATGCGATTACTCTTTCAAGTTCTTACAATATAAAAGAGTTCTTTGAACCTGAAGTGCAAAATCTCATCGCATTCAAAGTCAAAAGATGCGATGAATGCAATGTGATATTCAGTACCAACGCCAATGACAGACTGTGTTACAGATGTAAATGTGAAGAGGAAGAGGCCCGTGAACTTTGGGGCATTCCAGAGGATATGTGAAATGATGAATAATGCCAACGAGATATCTCGTAAAACAAAACTTTACGGCTATATAGGCGAAAATGCAGGTGTCAGCAGGTTTAGTGCGATTCTTAACAAGATGTTTAAAAGCAACGGCGATGATGCGATGATCATACCGATGAATATCCGAAAGGATGATTTTTATTTTACCCTCAGCAATATGAAAAAATCACACGTCGAGGGTGCCGTTATCTCAAACGAGTTTGTTTGTGATGTCCCTGAGATACTTGATGAAGCCAGCAGTATGGTCAAAAGAAGCGGCATGTGCGATATAGTCTTTAGAGAAGGGGAAAAACTTCGGGGTGATATCTACGGTACGAGAGTCTTAAGCGAGCATCTTAAGGATATGGGAGTTGCCAAAATAGCAATGATCGGAACATCTCCACATGCCAGGGCTTTTTCATTTTTGGCATGTGGATTTCATATAAGCTTTTTCAATGATAATCTTGAGGAGCTTATGCGTTTTACCCAGGATGTTGAACTAAAAGATGCCGATATAAACCGTTTGGCCAAAGGCATGCACGTGGATTTATCCCAATATGACGCTCTTTTGGATTTTTCGGATATGCAGAGTTTGGACATGATAGTTGTTTTGCCCGGGCTCAACCTTGATATGAAAAATGAAAAAGAGTTCTCTGCTCTTGGGGCAAGAGCACGTGAGCTTGGGGCAAGTTATACAAGCTATGATGATATACTGGAAAAACTAACAAATAGAGCCTATAAAGCTATAAAAGGAAAATAGATGAACCAACATGATTTAAGTGATTTAAGAGCAGAATTTGATAAATTCGTGCAAAACAAGTGTGCATTGGACCCGGAAGCAGGAGTGAGTCAAAACCCTGATGCAGGGGATAAAGAGGATGAAGAACCTGTTCCCCAGTTCGTAGATGCACTCACTACAAAACTGCTGGCGCCTGCTCATAGCGGAGTCTATCTCTCCCGTCTGGATATTAAAAGGATAGCAGAGGCAATCGATGAGTCTCTACCGATAAAAGAGCGCATAAAGATGGTCCGTTCTTTATTTAGACATACTACTAAAAAAGAGTATCTGCATGATGCTTTTACGGAAGTGGATAAGCATATAAACGGCCGTATATTGATCTATAAAGAGTTAGGCGAAGCGTTTCCTGCATCCAAGAGTATTTTTGAGGGACATGTTGCCAAGGCTGAAAAGACTATGCGAATGTTTAAGACTATTATAGAAGATTTTGAAGAGATTGAACCGACAAGCGATCCTATGTTTGTATAAAGCTGTTTGTATAAAGCTGTTTGTATAAAACGAAAGTTTTATACAAACGTATGTCAGAAAACCGGGTTACAGCACTGTTTGAAGCTGTACAAACCCCTGCCAGATAAGCGAGCTACAGATTCCGGCTGCAAATCCCGCTACGATATCATCGCCCATAACGCCAATTCCGCCTTTTGCTTCACGGTCAATCCTGCCTATGATAGAAGGTTTGGCAATATCAAAATATCTAAAAAGCACGAAGGACAAAATACTTTGGATTAAAAATCCGTTTTCCCACATGCCGACCTCACTCATACTCACACTCATAGCCGGTGCTACGCTAAGGGCAAACCACATCCCTGCGAGTTCATCTATGACTATGCGTTTGTCATCGTGTATTCCGCTTGTCTTTTCGTATTTGTCAATAGATTTTATGGCAATAACACTTATCAGAACCGTAGCCATAAAAAGCGTCTGGGCATCAAAATACGTTAAGATCCACATGCCAAGAAGCAAAGCGACTATACTCCCCGCAGTACCGGGAGCTTTTGGGGATAAACCGCTATATCCCAGAGTGATAAAAAACCAATTCATTTAGATCCTTCGTATTTTTTTATTGTTGTTTTCTTATGTAAGGGATGTTGTCTGATAAAGTTTCATCAGCTCAAGGTAAAAATCTTTTTCGGTATGCTCTTCCAAGAGTCCCTCAACCGGCAAAATATCATAATAAAGTTTTTCCAGGTTTTTAAATCTCTTTGGAAGTATTTTTGAGAGAATGAATGCCGAAATCTCTTTTCTGATTAATACGGCAGGAGGCAGCAGTCCCAGCTGTAACAGTTCAAGTATGGAATCCGCATGATAGGATATCTGGTGATGTTGTCCGTGCGGGCATGTGTTCTTGCTCACAAGCGTTCTGCACTTATCGCAGTAAACATATTCGCTGGCAATCTGTATCTCTATATCGATGCCGACAACCTTGTCAATGATGGATTTATTTGAATTACAATCATAAAACATCCCCAAGCCCGCATGGTTTCTTCCTATAGTAAGTCTGTCGCAGCCGTAGTTTTTTGCAACGATGGCATCGAGTATGATCTCATTATATCCGGCAAAGATATAGCTGTTTTCCAGTGGAACGACCACTACGCGGTTTTTTGGCAAAAAGTTGTTGATAAAATATTCCAGTGATTCTTTTCGTATCTCAAAACGCAGATTTGAATTGTCATAAGGTTTTAATAAAAATATAACCAAGAGGTCGGTCGTATCAAGGGTCTGTCGGATTAAACGCTCATGCCCTCTGTGCAGAGGATTCGCAGCCATTACCAGAGAACTTGTATGATTTGCATTAATCAGCTGTTTGGCTTCTTGAATTATTTTTTTGTTTTCATTTATAGCATCGCTTAGCAGAGTATACTCACCGCTGAGCGCCCATGAACCGAGTCTTTTTATCGTAGCCATAACGCCGGGATGCGCCAGATCGTCCGTCCCGTAAATCTGCTTTGTTCTGTCGCTGGGCTTTATTTGAAAGGTTTCGTCTACTATGAGTGTTGCATAGGGCTCATTCTCGCACAGAATCGTAATCTCTTCACCTTTTTGCAGTGATTTGATCACCTCCTCATTTCTTTTACCCGAGGGGGCCAGTATAAAAGGAAAAGGAAAGGTCTTGCCGTCAATAAGACCTGTTTTCAGAACCTCTTTGCTCTCTTGCTCTCCCATGAGTCCGGTTACAGGCTCCAGCAGACCGTCTTTGACCAGGTCAAGTGCCGAGGCTGCTTCTTTATCTATGTAGATTGTTTTATTTTTTCTTGATGATGTCATACTTTTTTCGTTTTTCCCATAGACTTTTTCTAGATATTCCAAGCTTTTTTGATAGTTCCGTATCCGGGAACTTGCTTTGGTAGTTTAATACAATGAATTTGACATAATCTTCAATCGGCAGGATCTCACCCTGGTCGAAGATATTATTGTCGCTTTTAATCTCAATGACCTTAAAGTCGATATCTTCAATCTTGTCACTGCTGGCCACAATCGCCTGTTTGTTCGAGATCACTTCAAAAAATGCGGCTCGATCGCTTTTTTTGAGTATCTGGTAATCTATAATATATACGATAGAGTTTTGAGGAAGTGCGTTTATCTGATTCATCGCTTTTGGATCTGTCAATGTAATGAAATGGATAGGGAGGTTTTTCTTATTTGCATGATTAAACGCAAAAGCATCTGCATATTTTTGAAAACTCGAAGAGATGAATAAAGGCAGTTCCACATTTTCATAATCCGTATCATGACTTATGGTGGCGAAACTGTGCGCCAAATATTTTTCATAAGCCTCATTTCTTTTTTTCAGTTTTTCATAATCCTGGTAATGGTTTATTTTTCTGATAAGCTCTTCAATCATGAAAGGCTTTAGTATATAATCTTTTGCTCCGGCACTCAGAGGTTTTGAAACCGTATCATTACTGATATAAGAAACCATAAGAATAATAATGGATTTTTTAAATGTCTCAATTACGGGGTTGAAATCTTGACCGTTTATGTTTGTCGAGAGTAAAACGACATCATAGTTTGTGCTTTTGATCGCATCTCTCGTAGATGTACACATCTCGCACACATGTCCTAATTCCCCTAATTTTGTAGCAATACTCTGCGCTAAATAAACTTCGTTTTCAATAATCAGTATCTTCAAATTTCTTTCCAATCAAAATATTTTAAATTTGCATTTGCAATAACTCCAACGCCTTCACCTCTGCCTATAAAGCCGAGTTTTTCAGTTGTTGTAGCTTTTATGTTCACTCTAGAGCTCTCACAGTTCAGGATCGCAGCCAAAGTATTTCTCATTTGTGTCTTGTAGTTTGCCAATTTCGGTTTTTCGGCAGCTATAGTCAGGTCTACGTTTATAATAACAAAGCCGAAATTATGAATTTTTTTAACAACTGTCTGTAGTAATTCTTTTGAATCTATCCCTTTATAAGTTTTATCATTATCGGGAAACATCATGCCGATATCTCCCATGCCGGCAGCTCCCAAAAGTGCATCTATGAGAGCATGTATCGCTACGTCTCCGTCACTGTGCGCCTTAAAGCCAAAATCAGAATCTATTTTTACCCCGCCAAGATACATAACTCCGCCATCATCAAACGCGTGGACGTCAAATCCTGTTCCGCTGAGCGTATCGGATGAGGGGGCTTTTAAACATGAAAGAGAGTTTAAATCCTCCAGATAGGTGATTTTATGCGCATCATTCTCACCGAGTATAAACTCCCTCGTTCCGCCATAGGCTGCTATGGCACTGCTTTCATCCGTAAATTCCTGATCGCTCTCAAGCGCATTTTTTAGGAGAGACGTACGCGAGAGCTGAGGGGTTTGCAGCCGTTTTACCTTGTCTCTGTCAATAGTCGTGTTTTCATATACTACGGTATCATTGACCTTTAGATAAGGAACGATACAGTCTGCTTCTCCCTTTTTAGAGATGATATTTTTTAAAAACTCTTCATTGATACATGCTCTTGCAACATCGCTGACCAAAACATATTCGCTCTGAACCTCTTTTAAAGCGTTTTTTAGCGACTCCTGTCTTGTCGCACCGCCTTGTATAAAAGTGTAAGATGCATACTCCTTCATAAACGCAATATCGTCATCGGAAGAGGTGATAATTATTTTTTCAAATAAATTCAAGGTATCGAGCCTATCTGCTACAAAATACCACAATGGTTTATGGCCGATTCTAAGCCATTGTTTTTTAACGTTCAGTCCAAATCGGTTAGAACTTCCAGCAGCAAGTAAAATAAGTGTTAAATCGGACAAATTTACTCCTAATTAGGTTCAGTGTTACGAAATTATACATATTAAAAGCTTTTTTTTATCTTGGATATTTATAATATATCTATAAATTTGGCAATTTTAATTCTATAAGTAAGTAAATTGGATAAAATAAACATTCAAAAAATTTGCTTAATGCAACTTTAATTTTTTTTGATTATATTTCCATCACTTAATATATTTCAAAAATATGTGTATAAGTATAAAAATAGTTTATTGAAATTAAAAATTTAGGAGAACGATATGAGATCTTCATGGGTAGAAGAACGAAAAGATCATCCTGTAAGAACACAAATGTATTATGCGAAGCAGGGCATAATTACGCAGGAAATGGAATATGTTGCTAAAATTGAGGATTTATCTCCTGAGCTTGTCCGTAGTGAAATAGCAAGAGGCAGATTGATCATACCGGCAAATATTAACCACACTTCACTGGAACCGATGGCTATCGGGATTGCGAGTAAGTGTAAGATTAATGCAAATATCGGTTCCTCTGCCATCGCTTCAGATGTTCAGGGAGAAGTTGAAAAGATGCAGGTCTCTCAGCACTACAAGGCTGACACTGCTATGGACCTTTCAACCGGCGGTGATTTGGACGAGATCCGTAAAGCGGTAATCGCCAGCTCAAAAATCCCTATCGGCACAGTGCCAATCTATCAGATACTGCATGATGTGGGAAACAAGATTGAGGACTTGAGCATAGAGGTGATGCTTGAAGTCTTAGAGCGTCAGGCACAGCAGGGCGTAAGCTACTTTACCATTCATGCCGGCTTTTTGCTCTCAACGATGCCAAAGGTCGCTAAAAGAAAGATGGGTATCGTGAGCCGCGGCGGTTCGTTGATGGCTGCATGGATGATGCACTACCATAGAGAAAACCCTTTTTATACCGCATTTGACGATATCCTTGATATCTGTGCCAAGTACGATGTTTCTCTTTCTCTTGGAGATTCTCTGCGTCCCGGCTGTCTGCATGATGCCTCAGATGATGCACAGCTTGGAGAACTCAAAGTCTTGGGCGAACTTACTCTTAGAGCCTGGGAAAAAAATGTTCAGGTTATGATCGAAGGTCCGGGACATGTGCCTCTAAACCAGATTGAGCGTAATATGAAGATTCAAAGAGAGCTTTGTCATGAAGCGCCTTTTTATATTCTTGGACCCTTAGTTACGGATATTGCAGCCGGATACGACCATATATCTTCTGCTATCGGTGCGGCGGTCGGCGGATGGCACGGAGCAAGTATGCTTTGTTATGTTACGCCAAAAGAGCACTTGGGTCTTCCAAATGCCGAGGATGTACGTGAGGGGATTATCGCTTATAAAATCGCTGCACATGCCGCAGATATAGCCCGCGGAAGAAAAGGTGCAAGAGATATCGATGATGAGATGAGTGATGCGAGATACGCTTTTGACTGGGAAAAACAGTTTGAACTTGCACTTGACAGTGAAAGAGCAAGAGAGTACCACGATGAAACACTTCCTCAGGATGTTTTTAAAGAAGCGGAGTTCTGTTCCATGTGCGGACCGAAATTTTGTTCTTATAAGATAACTCAGGAGATTATGGATAATCCAGAAGCAATCGCTAAAATTGCCGAGGAGGCCAGATTGGCTGAAGAGGCCAGAATCGCAGGCTAAATTTAACTTTAAAATTGTATTGATTTCAAATAAGACAATATTTGTCTTATTTAGTTATGATACAGTTCTAAAAAATATAAATGAAGGAAAATAATGACTGAAGAAATTGTAAAATCAGCACTTTCAAAAGTTTTGTATCCGGGATTTACCAAGGATATCGTAACTTTTGGATTTGTAAACAGTATTGTAATCGACAATAATGATGTAAGTTTTAACGTAGAGATCACCTCTAGTGCTCCAGAAGTTGCACAGCAGATAAAAGATGATGCGGCTGCAGAGCTTAGAGCTGTCGGTGCGGCAAATGTGACTTGTAACGTAAAGTCTCCTCAGATGCCTCGTGAGAGTTCTTCACGCGGGAAAAACATCGCTCCTCAGGTAAAAAACTTTTTGATGGTAAGTTCGGGCAAAGGCGGAGTCGGCAAATCTACGACATCTGTCAACATCGCTATAGCTCTTGCTGCTCAGGGTAAAAAAGTGGGTCTTTTGGACGCTGATATCTACGGTCCAAATATCCCTCGTATGATGGGTGTAGCAGATATAAAACCTGAAGTAAACGGAAACAAAGTTCTTCCTATCAAGGCCTATGGCATTGAGATGATGTCTATGGGCTCACTTATGGAAGATGGACAATCGCTTATCTGGCGCGGCGCTATGATTATGAAAGCGATTGAGCAGTTCCTAAGAGATATCTTATGGTCAGAGCTTGATGTTTTGGTTATCGATATGCCTCCTGGAACGGGTGATGCGCAGTTGACTCTTGCTCAGAGCGTACCTGTAACTGTCGGTCTGACAGTAACTACACCGCAGGGTGTTTCTTTAGATGACTCTCGCCGTTCACTTGATATGTTTAGGAAACTGCATATTCCAATCGCAGGTATAGTTGAGAATATGAGCGGCTTTATCGCTCCGGATACAGGCGTGGAATATGATATTTTCGGCAAAGGAACATCTCAGCCTATGGCGGATGAATTTGATACGAAGATAATAGCAGAGATTCCAATCGAGCCGTCAATCAGAACGGGAGGAGACGAAGGTAAGCCTATTACTTTTGTAAACCCAAGTTCTGAGAGTGCAAAAAGATATATGGCTGCGGCTGAGTCTATTTGGGCTTCTATTGAAGATATAAATGCAAAAGGGGGAGTGGACAATCAGGCTGTTCAGCCTACGACACCTCCGGGGGTGAGCGCATGTTCAACTCCAAAACAGCAACCGGCTCCACAAAAAAGTGATGAAAGTTGCGGCACAGGATGCGGCTGTCACTAAGCTTCTTATGAAGTAAGGCTTTTTGCCTTGCTTCGCTTCTCTCATAAAAGTACGGCCAAAGCCGCACATCTCAATTAAAAGTTTTCACTCTCAAACATATCGGAAGTAAACTCAACAATCTTATTTCTTCCGGTATTTTTAGCACTGTATAAAGCCGTATCTGCGTATTTTATACATTTCCAGATAGTATCCCCATCGGTAGGGTATTTGGATATACCTATACTTATGGTTTTTTGCAGGGTCTCACCGACACCGACATCAAAAATCAGTTTTCCAAATTCGGAATGGATTTTTTGTGCAACTTTCAATGTTCCCTCGTTTGTTGCATTGTGCAGCATGATTACAAACTCCTCTCCTCCATAACGGATAGCCAGGTCTGAGTCACGGATGTTCTCTTTTAAAACATTTGCAAGAGCAACAATGACCTTGTCTCCGACATCATGCCCATGGGTATCATTGACCATTTTAAAGAAATCAACATCAAGCATCATCACGCTGTAGGATGTGTCAAGTCTGTTTGCCTGACTCATAATCTGATCAATAAACTCTTCCAAGAATCTTCTGTTGTAAAGTCCGGTCATCCCGTCTCTGAGTGAGGTATCGCGAAGTTTATCCATAAGGATCTTGCTCTCAATAACCGGTTTGGCGGCTTCAAGATAGTTTTTAATATTGAGTATTTTTGCGTTTACCCTGCTGAGTTCAACATCCTCCTGCGCCGTGATGGAGAGGATTAGCGAAGCATCGCTGTTGATGCTAAAAGGTATACATATATATTTGAGCTGTTTTGCATTACAGGTCTGGCACAGGTTTTCAAACTCTGTTGATATTACATCTGTTTTTGTTCTGTGGGCTCTACACTGCGTAGCATCGGCATCAACAATATCTCCAATACAGATACTCTTTCCACTGCTGATATAAATAAGTGTTCTCTCCCCTGTAATGTTGTTTACTTCATAAAAAGCGAAGTTTTTAATTGCAAATTTTGATTTTAAAATATCTGTAATCCTTGAATAAACAGCATGTTTTGAAGCATCAAGTTCTATGGTCTTTTTAAATTTATATATGTCGGAGAGCTCGCCTATAATTGAGTTGGCCTCATAAAGGGGATCGTTTGAAGCCGAACACCCCTGAGGTATAAATGTTTCAAGATTGCGTTTGATATCCCCGAAGGTCTCCTGCATCTTTCCAAAAAGCGTGTTCATCTGGGCGATGACACTTTGGGCATCCCCGCCCACAGAAGATTCGAACTTGTGTCTGAAGTCTCCGCGGTGCGCTTTTTTGATACCCTCTTGAAGGTTTGAAAAGAGTTTGATGTAAGGGGAGACATAGTAATTGATAAGATAAAGGATAATGACTAAAAAGAGCAGGTTTATGCCGAGAATCTTAAGAAGTGTAACCAAACCGCTGTTTCTCATGCTGCTGATATCAAGTTCCATACTTATTGCACCAAGCGTGTCACCTCTTTGAACATCGTGGCAGCTCAAACAGTTTTGAGAACCGTATGCCTGAGCTTTATAAGGGATAGTTATCCTAAGCATGATTGCATCGGTTTTTTCAACAACGTTTTGCACAATTTCTCCGGATTCGAGTACCTGTGTATCTATCGCATCGCGAACGGTCTCATTGTTAAAACCCTCTCCGTACTGCTTGATCACATTCGGACTTCGCACAAGCCATAAAGATTTAATATCATTATGTTCGGATATCTGGTTTAAGAAGTATTCCCTTTTATCCATAATGCCGTTGACCATGTGTGCGGTCAGGCCGTCTTTGACTATTTCTGCTGTCAGCTTTGATTTTTCAATCGCGCTGGCTATACTGTATTCTCTAAAGTTCAGTGAGACATTGATAATTGTGGCAGTGGTTAAACCAAGAAGCAAGACGGCTACGGCAAGAAGAAGTTTGGATTTTGTTCCCATGATATTCACTTTTAGTAATATTGTAGTCCTAGGATACTATCTAATAAAAAATTAATCCTATATGAAATGGCGTAGAATAAGTAAAAATTATTCTACGGTAACACTCTTGGCAAGATTCCTCGGCATATCCACATCATTCCCAAGTCTGACAGAAATCTCAAGGGATAAAAGCTGTACGACGACCATCATTTCAAAAAATTCAAGCATGTAATCCCGGCATGTGGAAATCGGAATAAAATCATCCGCTTTGTCAAATTCCAGGGGACTGATTGCACATATGGTTGAATCTCTTGCACTGAGCTCTTCTACGTTGCTTTTTGATTTTTCATAAAGCAGATGCTGAGGCAGGAGGGCGATTGTAAAGAGTTCAGGATCTGCAAGTGCAATCGGGCCGTGCTTCATCTCCCCCGAAGGATATCCCTCGGCATGCAGATATGAGATCTCTTTGAGCTTCAATGCACCCTCAAGAGCAAGAGGGAAAAAGATATCTCTTCCTATAAAGAAAAATCCGTGCCCGTGCAGATATCTTTTTGACAATCTTTTGATACGCTCATGCATATTGTCGGTTACGGCACATGAGGCAGGCACTTCTCTTAGGAGTGCTATTTGTTTGGCTATCTCAGATTTTTCAAGTGCGTTTGTAAGTTTTGCGAGATAGAGGCTCAGCATCCAAAAGACCACCACCTGCGTAGCAAAGGCCTTTGTCGAAGCCACCCCTTTTTCTATTCCGGCACGTGTAAGTATACTTGCCTCAGCCAAACGCACCATGGAGGAGTTGTCCACATTACAAATCACCAGTGTTTTGAGTCCGGCTTCTTTGGCCATTTTCAGAGTCTCCAGAGTGTCTGCCGTTTCACCGCTTTGGGAAATAACGATAAAGAGGGTGTCTTTTGTCATGATAGGTTTGCGGTATCGAAACTCACTCGCAATCTCTACGGAGGTCTTGATTTTGGAGTATCTCTCAAAAAGATAAGAGGCGCAAAGGGCTGAATGGTACGAGGTTCCGCACGCGCAAAGCTTGATTTCTTTGATTCCCTCAAAAAGGGAACTCTCAAGTTCGTCAAAAAGTATTGCATCCTCACTGAGTCTGCCCATAAGAGTGTCGGCTATGACCTCTCTTTGCTCATAAATCTCTTTTTCCATAAAAAATCTGAACCCGTTTTTTTGTGCTGAGAGTTTATTTTGTGATAGCTCACAAAAATGGGGCTCTTTTTTCGTTCCGTTTTTACTGAAAATGGCAGTCTCATCCGGAGTGACATAACCATAATCACCGTCTTCGAAATAGTTTACTTTTTGACAGTGTCCGATCAAAGGGGTATCAGACGAAGCAAAATATTTTTCATTCTCTTTGTTTACGCCCACAAGCATAGGCGAGCCGTGTTTTGCAAAATATATGGTGTCGGGCTCAGATTTTGTAACGAGTAAAATAGCATAGGCGCCCTGAAGCTCTTTGATCGTTTTGGAAAATGCTTCAAAAGTATCTGGAGAATTCTTTAGATTTTTTTCAAACTGGTGGACGATTACCTCGGTATCGGTCTGACTTAAAAAAGTGACACCCTTTTGCGTCAGCTCTTTTTTCAGGCTTGCATAATTTTCTATAATTCCGTTATGCACCACATAGGAGCTTTCGCCCAAATGGGGATGGGCGTTGAGCTCTGTCGGTTTTCCGTGTGTCGCCCATCTGGTATGACCGATCCCCACGGCAAAACTCTCTGTTACAAAATCTTTTGTCTTTTCCTCAAGATTTACCAGTTTCCCCACAGCCTTGTAATTTGTAAAATCCCCGTCTTGCAAAACTGCTATCCCGGCAGAATCATAGCCGCGGTATTCAAGCTCTTTTAAGCCTTCAAGTAAAATCTCTTTAGTATTTTTTTGGCCTATATATCCGACGATTCCGCACATTTGGTGTCCTTAGTATGTTTTTAATTTGTAAGTAGTTCGTAAATTTTGTCGATATTATTACATATGTCTTTTTGTTTTTCCATTAAGAATGTGTCTCGTACCCTGTGTTTTGTACTGTGTATTTTGGCTGTGACGATATTTATGTTCAATGCTTCAAAACAGTTCATGATATAGGCGAGCAGACCTTTTTGGTTTGCCACATTTACATTTATCTCGGCATGGGTCATAGAATAGTCGCAGTTGATGCTGATATCTTCTTTTTTAATATTCACCGGTTTTAAGTGAACATTGAGGGACATGTCAAAAGCATTCTCGATAATTTGTTCCAGTTCTATGAGTTCATTCCCGTGGATGGTTTTTACAAAGTTGATTTTGAAATATTTTACATCGTCGAAGAGTGTCACAATCTCCATAGAGCCGACGTCAAGATGGCTGAGTGTTGCCAAGATATAAACAATATTCAAAGGGATTCTTCTGTATATCTCTATGCTTAAAGAGTCGTTGGCAATGATATTGAAGCTGTACTCTTTTGTATCTTTTGCTTTTTGAACGATCTTGATGATATCCGCCGGCGTATGCTGGAAGAAAAAAAGGTTGGATTCTACGGTGAGGAGTTTCGTCTGAAGAAGCTTTGGCAGTTCTTTAAAAGCGGCACTGTTTTTCACTCTTTTTTCTATATTGACCCTTTTGGCGGCATCCGTGATTCGACTGCTGTTTTGTGATACTTCCAGAGCATTTACATAAAGATCATAAAGAAGTTTGGAGTTGAATGAATTGTACGTGTCCCCTCCAACCCCATTTATGTCTGCGTAAGTCAGGATATACAAGAGGTTTAAATTTTTGGAATCCTGTACATTGGACATAAATTTGTAGAGAGTCTTCTCGTTGTGGATGTTCTCTTTAAAGGCCACACTGCTCATAAGGACATGGTGCTTTACCAAAGTCACGGCTCTGTCTATGAGCTCATCTTTGAGTTTCATATGTTTTGCAAAAGGTATGATAAGTTTGGCTCCGACTTCACTATGGTCCTGTTTTCTCCCTTTTCCTGTATCATGAAGCAAAACTACAATCTTCAGAAGTAGTTTTTCATCCGTTGTAAGCTCGTTATAAAGGCTTTGTATTAGAGGTTCTTTGATGCTCTCAAGGGCTTCAACACATTTGATGGAGTGAAAGTCTACGGGGTAGTGGTGGTAGCCGTCAAACTGCGGAAGATGTAAAACCTTTCTGAAGGTGGGAAAGATTTCATGCAGTATCCCCGCATCATAAAAGAGTTTCAAAAAACAGTAGCTGTGTTTTCTTTTAAACATATCTTTTAAAAGAGTGTAAGTCTTCGCCTTAATGGGATGTGTAATCTGCGTATAGGTAAACTGGTACAAAAAACCTGCATCGAAGTTGTAATCCTTGTCTTTTAGGGATACCAAAAGTTCAAGCAAAGAGCTGAGCGGTTTTGGTTGTAACCGGTACGAAGCGTAGAGCCTCGCATCCACTTCATAAAACCCTTTTGCTATTCTGTTCTTTTTAAATTTGGCTACATTATGCATATCTACCATAAAAGGTCTAAGCATTTTTTTGACAAATATCTGGGTGAAATTGTTGATACGCCACTGTGCTTCAAACACTTTTGTAGCCATTCTCCTCTCATCTCTAAAGCCGAGCATACGGCTGACCTGAGGCATATGCTCAAGTAAAAGACGGTCTTCTTGTTTATTTGCTATAAGATGCAGAGCGCTTCTGACACGAAAAAGAATCTCTAAAGCAATACGGTAATCTTTATACTCGTCTTCTGAAAAGATTACCTGGCTTAAGTCTTTTAGGTTCTCAACCCCGTAGATTGTTTTTGCTATCCAAAAGATAAGCTGCGAATCCCTAAGCCCTCCGACACTTTCTTTTATATTGGGCTGCATTGAAATCGGGTATTTCTTTCTTCTTGTTACCGCTTCTTCGACCTTTGCAAGCAAAAATTCTTTTGGAGCATTAAGTCGTATCTTTTTGAGTTCCCTTTCTGTCGCATGCCAGGTAAAGGGGGAACCTGTAATAAGGCGTGACTCCATAAGCGATGTTCTTATGGTTATATCTTCGGTGCTTGCCTTAAAAAGGTCGCTTACCTCATGTACTCTGTGCCCGAGCTTGAGTCCCGCATCAAGAGCGAGATAAAAAAGTTTTTCTATAATCAGCTGTGTGTTAAATCCGTCTACGTCTTCGTACACCAAAAGCAGGTCTATATCGCTGTGCACACACAACTGTTCCCGTCCGTAGCTGCCAAGTGCGACTATGGCTATAGGGATAGAACTCCTCATGGGCATATAATTGCCAAAAAGACGTCTTAAGACTGTTTTATACATCAAGGAGATGATGGAATCAAGTTTTTTCGTATGTTTGACCAGAAAGTCTTTTCCCTGGTTTTGCTCAAAGAGCAAGGGTAGAGAGCTCTTGTATTCTTTGATATATTCTTTGAAAAGCTTGGAGAGTTCGAAGTCTGAACCGTTTTTTTCTATAATAATTTCTATCTTTAAAAGTAAATCCATGAGACCAATCTTAATAATTTTTTATTATTATAGTGTAGTTGTCTAAATTTGATATAATCCAAGAGATTAAAAATTAAACATGACAGGGGGAAAACAGTATGACTATTACAAAGAGGGTGACTTTTATAGCAAAAGAAGAGGGCGTAGATATGATGAAAAAACTTTTGGCTGCAATGGTAAAGCCAAGCAAGGCCGAAGATGGATGCCTGTTTTATGAGATAGTGCAATACAAAGAAAATCCGAGAAAATTCATGGCAATCGAGACATGGAGAGACGAGGCAGCGCTTGAAGGGCACAAGGCATCCGCCCACTATGGAGTATACAAGTCCAGCTTTGAGCCGTACTGCGAAAAAAAATATACAAATGAACTTGAAGTATTAGGATGAGTCTTGAAAAATTTATTTAACGAATATGCGGCAAAAAAATTCAGAACAGAGCTGGATTTAAGAGTGTATACGTCCAACCTTCTAGGCAAAAGTGACGAGCTTGTGCTTCACGGCGGCGGAAACACCTCCCTAAAGAGCACCCTTAACGGTGAAGAGATACTTTTTGTAAAGGGGAGCGGATGGGATCTGGTCTCTATAAAAGCAGAGGGCTTTGCTCCTGTGAGGATGAAGACACTCCTGGAGATGGCAAAGATGCAGGAGTTGAGTGACAGTGATATGCTCAGCAGACAAAAAGCCGCCATGACGGATCCCTCTGCTCCGAACCCTTCCGTAGAAGCGATTCTTCATGCAATCATTCCGTATAAATTTGTGGACCATACCCACGCCGATGCGATTGTGACAATCTCAAACTCTCTAATGGGCGAAAAGTATATACAGGAGTTGTTTCCAAATTTTTTAATCGTTCCCTATGTGATGCCCGGATTTGTTTTGGCGCATACGGTGTACGAGATGTGCAAAGACAGAGACTGGGATGCGATTGAGGGGATTATTTTGCATAATCACGGGATCTTTACCTTTGATGATGATGCGAAAAGCTCTTATGACAAGATGATAGCAGCAGTAAGCAAGGCTGAGGAGTTTCTGGACAGGAATGCATCTATAGAGATACAGCGCAATTACAAACACAGCGAGTGTGATATCTCCAAAATCACCAAGCTTATATCGCGGGCGAAAGGATACCCCGTATCTATAAATATCAATCAGACCCCCTTGGCCAATTACTACTCCTCGCAGGAGAATTTAAGAGAATTTGCTTCTCGCGGCGTACTGACCCCTGAGCATATCATCAGGACCAAAAGGGTTCCTCTGATTATGACCGATACCAATCTCCAAGAAGCCCTTGAGAAGTATATGGATGCGTATAAAGAATATTTCCATGAGTTTGCAAATGGGGAGATATGTCTCAATCCTGCACCAAACTACATGATTATAAAAGATTTGGCAGTTATCTCTTTTGGCAAGACGAAAAAGGAGGCAGATATAGTAAACGACATTGTGGAGCATACTATGAAAGCCGTCTTGCGCGCAGATAAACTGGGGGGCTACAAAAGTATAAGCCTCCAAGAGAGTTTCAAGATGGAATACTGGGAACTTGAACAAGCGAAGCTCAAGAGATAGCATGGCGTATCTAATGGCCATAGATGCCGGAACGGGAAGTGTAAGAGCCGTAATATTTGACACCCGGGGAAATCAGATCTCAGTGGCCGCAAAAGAATGGACCCATCTTCAGGAGGAGGGTGTGCCCGGTTCCATGAGTTTTGATTTTGAAAAAAACTGGATTCTGGTGTGCAGATGTATCCAACAGTCCCTTGCAGATGCAGGGCTCAAGGGTGAAGATATCCTAGCCCTGAGTGCGACAAGCATGCGTGAGGGGATTGTGCTCTATGACGCACAGGGACAAGAGCTTTGGGCCCTTGCAAACGTCGATGCAAGAGCCGATAAAGAGGTCAGGTATCTCAAAGAAAATTTCAAAGGGATTGAAGAGGAGTTTTATACCCTCTCCGGTCAGACCTTCGCTCTGGGCGCACTTCCAAGAATTATGTGGCTGAGAGACAACAGACCCGAACTCTATGAAAAAGCGGCAAATATCTCTATGATAGGGGATTGGATTTTAGCCCGTCTAAGCGGCGTAATCGCTACTGACCCAAGCAACGGAGGGACTACGGGAATCTTTTCTTTGAAGCAGAGAAGCTGGCATGTGGAAATGGCAGAAAAAGTGGGAATCAAAAATGATATATTTCCCACATGCCAGGAACCCGGAAGCGTACTGGGGTGTGTTACACTCCAAGCCGCAAAAGAAACGGGACTCTCCCATGCCACAAAAGTGGTGACGGGGGGAGGCGATGTTCAGCTGGGTTCGGTGGGACTTGGCGTGGTTGAGGTCGGCGAAGCGGCGATTCTTGGCGGTTCATTTTGGCAGCAGGTTGTCAATATCTCCAGCGATACCGTCCCTCCAAAAAATATGGAAATTCGTGTAAATCCACATGCCGTTGCTTTGCTCTCACAGGCGGAGGGGATAACTTTTTTCAGCGGACTGCTTATGCGATGGTTCAGAGATGCTTTTTGCGAGCTTGAAAAACAAGAGGCAAAAGAGCGTGGAATCGATGTCTATACGGTTTTGGAAGAAAAAGCGGCAAAGGTTCCCGTAGGTTCAAACGGAATTATCCCTATCTTTTCGGACTCTATGAAATACGGCAAATGGTATCATGCAGCACCAGGTTTTTTAAATCTGAGTATTGACCCGGAGGTCTGCAACCGTGCTTCAATGTTTAGAAGCCTGCAGGAAAATGCAGCCATAGTCTCTGCCATAAATCTGGATAAGATAAAAGCTTTTACCTCGGTTGAGATAGAGGAGATAGTCTTTGCAGGGGGAGCCAGCAAGGGTGCGCTTTGGTCTCAGATACTCTCGGATGTGACGGGATGCAGAGTGAAGATCCCAAAGGTCACCGAGGCTACGGCTCTTGGAGCGGCGATGGCTGCGGGCGTGGGTGCAGGCATCTTCGGCAGTCTGAAGGATGCGGCAAAAGAGCTTGTATGCTGGGATAAACACTATGTTCCAAATATGCAAAATTATGAGAAATATCAGGAGATGAAACAGATTTGGCAGGAGGTTTATGAAAATCAGCTGAGTCTTGTCGATAAAGGCTTGACACAGAGCATGTGGAAAGCACCCGGATTGTAAAATAAATTTGGATATAATTCACGCCAATATAGAACAAGGTACATTATGAATTTGAAAGAGAAAATCTTATCAGGCGCAAGAATAGATTTTGAAGAGGCCTTGAGCCTTTACGAGATGGATTTTTTTGAGCTTGGTGAACTTGCTGACGCAAAAAGAAAAGAATTACACGGCAAAAAAACCTATTTTAATATCAACCGCCATATAAATCCGACAAATATCTGCGCGGATATCTGTAAGTTTTGTGCATATGCGGCAAACAGAAAAAATCCGAATCCTTATACGATGACGCATGATGAGATTATGAATATAGTCAAAGATGTCCACTCCCGCGGCATCAAAGAGATACATATCGTTTCTGCACATAATCCTGATACGGGTATTGAGTGGTATTTGGATATATTTAAAAAAATCAAAACACACTACCCCGACCTTCATATAAAAGCGCTTACAGCCGCCGAGGTGGATTTTTTGGCGCGTCATTATGGTAAGACTTACGATGAAATATTGGATTTGATGGTGCAGTACGGGGTGGATTCCATGCCCGGCGGAGGTGCCGAGATCTTTGATGAAGAGGTAAGAGACTATATCTGCAAGGGCAAAGTCACATCAGACCAATGGCTTGAAATCCACGAAAAATGGCACTCCCGCGGTAAAAAGAGCAATGTCACTATGCTTTTTGGGCATGTGGAAAAACGAAAAGACCGCATCGACCATATGATGCGAATACGGGCGCTTCAGGATAAAACGGGAGGCTTCAACTGTTTTATCCCTCTGGTGTATCAGTCTGAGAACAATTATCTCAACGTAAAAGAGTACATAACCGCCAATGAGATTTTAAAGACCATGGCAATCAGCCGCATAGTTTTGGACAATGTCGCAAACCTAAAAGCATACTGGGTTACTTCAACGGTAAACCTTGCTCTTGTCGCTCAGGAGTTCGGGGCAAACGATCTTGATGGAACCATAGAAAAAGAGTCTATCAATTCGGCTGCCGGCGCTGCGAGCGCAAACGGAGTCAATCTTGAAGAGTTTGTGGCACTTATCAAAAATACGGGATTTATTCCGGTCGAACGGGACAGTGTGTACAATGAGATAAAGGTATGGTAAAAGATGGATATCACGGTTGTAATCCCGACATACAACCGTTTTGAAGTTTTAAAAAGAGCCCTGACATCGGTTTATCTGCAGTCATATAAGCCCGCAGAGGTTATTATCGTCGACGACGGCTCCACTGATGATACAAAAAAAATAAAAGATCTTTTTCCACATGCCCAATATATCTATCAGGAGAATTCCGGTGTTTCATCTGCCAGAAACACGGGGATAAAAAATTCCACATGCCGGCATATCGCCTTCTTGGATTCAGATGACACCTGGCATGTGGAAAAGTTAGCCCGGCATGTGGAATTCCACAAAGACAATCCTGAGATCCTTATGAGCTATACGGATGAGAGATGGATACGGAATACTCTTGAGGTAAAAATGCCCGGGAAGTTTCAAAAATACGGGGGTGATATTTTCAAAGAGTGCCTCTCCCACTGCATTATCGCTCCTTCGGCTGTTTTGATACATAAAAAGTTACTGGAAAAAGTCGGGCTTTTTGATGAGAGTCTTGAGGTGTGTGAGGATTATGACCTGTGGCTGAGAGTGGCATGTGCAAATGAGATAGGACTGATTGATCAAAAGCTCATCACAAAGTACGGAGGGGCGCAAGACCAGCTCAGTATGAAACACTGGGGCATGGACAGATTTAGAGTCTTGGCTTTGGAGAAGCTTTTGCTCTTTGAAAATAAACAGGAACTCGTCCTTGCGACACTGCTCAAAAAATATAAACTTCTTCTCAAAGGCGCTGTAAAACATAATAAAACATTAGAAATAAGAGAATATGAAAAAAAAATAAAAAAATATTCCATAAGTTAAACTTTTATTATGAAGTTCTATTGTAGAATTAAAATGTAAAATATCTCTAGTTTTAAGGTTCTATATGCCACACAATAAAAACAAAATCAGAAAATGTCTTTTCCCCGCAGCGGGTTATGGAACAAGGTTTTTGCCTGCTACAAAAGCAATTCCAAAAGAGATGTTGCCGGTGCTGACCAAGCCCCTTTTGCAGTATGGGGTGGAAGAAGCGCTCAGCGCGGGTATGAATAATATAGCCGTCGTAACAGGAAGAGGAAAGAGAGCGATTGAAGATCATTTTGATATCTCGTATGAGCTTGAACACCAGATAAAAGGGACTTCCAAGGACCATTATCTTGCGGAGATAAGAGATATCATAGCAAACTGCACATTTTCGTATACGAGACAGATGGAGATGAAAGGTCTCGGACATGCGATACTAAGCGGTGAAATGCTTATCGGAGATGAGCCTTTTGGCGTTGTCCTGGCGGATGATCTATGTGACAATGCAGACGGAAACTCGGTACTCTCGCAAATGGCAGAACTGTATGACAAATACGGATGCTCCATTGTGGCCGTAGAGGAAGTGCCTCTGGACGAGACCTATAAATACGGTGTGATTGCAGGCGAAAATATAGAAGAGAATGTAGTCAGAGTAAGTGATATGGTTGAAAAACCCGACCCAAAAGACGCTCCTTCCAATCTCGCCATCATCGGGAGATATATACTGACACCGGACATATTTGATATTATTAGAGAAACCAAACCCGGCAAGGCCGGAGAGATACAGATTACAGATGCGCTTTTGGCTCAGGCAAAACAGGGGAATGTTATTGCCTACAGGTTTAAAGGCAAGCGTTTTGACTGCGGAAGCGTGGATGGCTTCGTTGAAGCAACGAATTATTTTTATGAAAAAGGATACCAGTTATGAGATATACAGACAATTTTAATCCAACTATTTCGGATGAAAACCTGTTTGAAGAGATTGTAAAAGAAAAAGAGTATATAGGCTACTACAATCTTGTGCATCAGGATACTTCAATCTTTAAAGAGTACGCTGCGACCGTGAAGCAGAAAAACGTAGTGGTTATCGGTATCGGCGGAAGCACTCTTGGGACATACGCGATATACAAATTTTTGAAACACTCAAAGACTTTGACTAAAAAGCTTCACTTTTTAGAAACAACCGACCCTATTGATATCAAGTCCAAACTAGAGAATATTGATTTGCAAGACACCCTTTTTGTGGTGATCTCAAAGTCGGGTACAACGATAGAGACCGTATCTGTTTTTAAATACCTTCATTCCCTTACAACTATTGACAGTACGAACGCAGTCGTGATAACGGAATTTGATTCCAAGCTTAACACCTACGCAGAAAAAAACAATATACGCAGATTTGAGATACCAAAAGATGTAGGGGGAAGGTTCTCTGTATTTAGTGCAGTGGGACTTTTACCTCTTGCCATAGTGGGAATAGACATCGATGAACTCTTAAAAGGTACAAAAGAGGTCCATGATTCTTTTTTTAGCAAAGGGCTTGAGTCTTCGGCGGAATATAACTACAATGCCTATGAGCGAATACTGAAAAAAGCCAGATTTTTTACAGAACACAAACAAAAATTCAACATCAATGTTGTGTTTTCCTATTCATCAAGACTTGAAGGTTTTAACAAGTGGTACATCCAGTTATGGGGAGAATCTCTTGGAAAAATGGATATCAACAATACAAGACAGGGCCTTACTCCAATCGGAATCATAGGACCGATAGACCAGCATTCGTTTTTACAGCTCATAGTCGAGGGTACGAGAGACAAGACTGTAACGGTTATAACCATAGATGATTTTTACAACGACCTGACAATCCCGAGCGTAGGTCTAGAAGGCCTGGAAGAGTTGGACTATATCGACGGTTTGGAGTTCTCAAAACTGATAAATATGCAGGCAGATGCAACGATAGAATCGATAAACAACCTAAAAGATATTCCGTGCGACGTGATGAGCATAGACAGTATCAGTGAGAGGAGTATCGCAAGACTGATGTACGAATACGAACTTCTGACATCCGTATGTGCCAAGTTTATGTATATAAATGCATACGACCAGCCGGGTGTAGAAGCAGGAAAGATAATATTAAAAGAGAAGTTTAAGAAGTAAAACAAGATTTCTTTTATTTGTATATATTTTAGAACTAAGGCACGAAAAGGACAGTATACGTGAAAGGTATTATTTTAGCAGGGGGCAGCGGAACCAGACTTTATCCTCTGACAAGATGTATAAGCAAGCAGTTGCTGCCAATATATGATAAGCCCATGATTTACTATCCCCTGTCGGTTTTAATGCTTGCCGGAATACAAGAGATATTGATTATTTCAACACCGCAGGATATAGGCAGGTTTGAAGAACTTTTTGGAGATGGAAGTGATTGGGGGATACGATTGCAATATATGGTTCAGGCATCTCCGGATGGTCTGGCCCAGGCTTTTATCCTCGGTGAGGACTTTATCGGTGATGAGAGTGTGTGTCTGATTTTAGGCGATAATATATTTTACGGTCAGGGATTTACTCCATTGCTAAGGCAGACGGCAAAGATTAAAGAGGGTGCCGTTGTCTTTGGATATAAAGTAAAAGATCCAGAGAGATTTGGTGTAGTCGAATTTGATGAAAATAAAAAAGCACTGAGTATAGAGGAGAAGCCAAGCAAAGCAAAATCAAACTTCGCCGTGACAGGACTTTATTTTTATGATAATGAGGTTGTAGAAATTGCAAAAAAGGTAAAGCCCTCTCATCGCGGAGAGTTGGAGATTACATCTGTGAATGAAGAGTATCTAAGAAGAGGCAAACTAAAAGTGGAACTTTTGGGACGCGGATTTGCCTGGCTTGATACGGGAACGCATGACAGTTTGCTTGAAGCCGGACAGTTTGTGCAAACGATAGAACATAGACAGGGGTATAAGATTGCCTGTCTGGAAGAGATAGCCTATAACAACGGTTGGATATCAAAAGAAAAAGTGCTTGAAATTGCAAAACCGCTCAGTAAAAACGGCTACGGGGAATATCTGAAATCACTGGTGCAAGAGCTATGAACATACTACTAACAGGCACAGCAGGCTTCATAGGCTCAAATTTTGTGCCCTATTTTTTGGATAAATATCCACAATACAATCTAATCAACTTGGACCTTTTGACATATGCAGGCAATCTGGATAATCTTAAAGAGTGCGAAGGCAATCCAAGATACAAATTCATCAAAGGGGATATCTGCAACCGTGAGCTGGTTGAGTTTATATTCAGCGAATACGACATCCAAGGTGTAATCCACTTCGCGGCAGAATCTCATGTAGACAACTCCATTAAAAACCCGGGTGTGTTTATAGAGACGAATGTAAACGGTACATTTACCCTTATAGACGCAG
>JAHJEG010000023.1 GCA_018825665.1 bacterium
GCAGACCTGATAGAAGATATGTCCGCACGCCCTTTTGCGATAATAGCATCAGTACGTGTCGTCGCAAATTTCGGTATGGCAATAGCTGCTAATATGCCTAGTACAACGATTACAAATACTAACTCTATCATTGTGAATGCATTTTTACTCATATAATTATCCTCTTTAAGATTAAAATTGATGATTCACACCATCCGCAGATGACAACTTATTAACTTCAACTACTTCTTGAGCTCTTTTACAAATACTTCCCACGGCCGAATCTGGCACATGTTTAACATTCATGATTCCGGATGCACTATCTGTTGTAATTAAAAAACAAGGATGCGTGATAATAACATCATTACATGACCTGCTGTCGATATCAAAAATAGCATTTTTAGCATAAGCACCAAATCCATTATCTATACAATCACCCAGCTCCAATGCCAACTTAGAAGCCTCAGCATCATTTTTGTTTGCAACCAGCTTTGGAATCCCAATAGCAGCGAGAATCCCCAAAATAACTATAACAAATATCACTTCAATCATAGTAAAAGCAGTTTTGTTTTTTTGCATATTTATTTCCTTGAAAAAACAATAAGAATTATAATATCATTATTAAAATTATGTAAGCTTGAAGTGAGTAGATTTTAAATGTAGCTATTCCCACATTAATTGTGGGAATAAAAAGACTAAAATACTGATAATTTTAGAATTGGTGTATTTTAGTTCCTGCAGCCGTTAAGTCAACAAGACCATTTTTATTAAGTAAATACGTTGCTTTTCCACATACACTTGTCGAGTCAACAGCACCTGTACTAACAGTAGTGACTGTTAATGCACCTGTAGCACTATCTGCTGTCATTGTAAAACAAGGATTCGTCGTAATTGCGTCAGTACAAGCAGCACTTGAAACTTTTATAAGATCATTAGTAGCTCCACTAAAAGAACCATTTTTCATGTAAAGACCACCCTGCTCTGTAATACACGTAGAAGCTGAAGTAGCAACAGTCGATGCAGTAGCATCATTTCTTGTCGCAGCAAGTTTCGGAATAGCCACAGCGGCTAAAATACCTAAAATAACGATAACGAAGATCAATTCGATCATAGTAAAACCAGCTCTTTTCATAAAGAACTCCTTGAATTAAATTATATGGGTTACTCTGGTAACCTTGAGCAAATTATCTATCACTAAAGGTAAAAGTTACCTTAATATTCGTAGATTTTGTATTATTAGTTATATTTATACACAATATGTGACACACAGAATTCAATATTAAATATGTTGTCTGTTTTTTTATATATTGGAACTAAAATTGCTTGCTTTATCTAAACCAAAAGGAGTTCACATGAGCATTCAGATATCCCGCACACATTCACTGATTAAAGAAGCCCTTGATTACAGAGCTGCTCGTCAGGATATGATAGCTTCAAATATCGCAAATGCCGACACTCCTTTTTACAGACCAAGAGATATAAGTTTCGAGGACACTCTTGTACAAAAAAAAGCTGAATTATTATCGCAAAACTCGGGTAAACTTGAGCTTGCACAAACGAACGGTTCCCACATGCCCCTGCACAATGAAAAAAGTTCGGCAAAAGCCACTACATTTTTTCGTGATGGTCATATGGCAAGAAATGACGGAAACAGTGTTGACTTGGATGTTGAGACGACAGAGATGAGTAAAAACTCCATTATGTTCAATGCTCTCATCAGTGCCAATAAAAAAGATGCAAGAATCTTCAAAAGCGTTATAGAAGCTTCTGCAAAAGTCAGTTAGGAACAGGATATTTAAATGAGTAATTTTCTTAATAGCTTCGATATAAGCGGTTACGGTCTTTCAGCCCAAAGAGTTCGTGTAAACACAATCTCTTCAAACATTGCAAACGCACAAACGACGAGAACTGAAGAAGGCGGTCCCTACAGAAGAAAAGAGGTGGTCTTTAAAGCGATTGATTTTAACGAACAGTTCAATCAGGCGCTCAACGGAATGACCCAAAGTGCCCAATATGAAGACCCCTTGAGCGAAGGTGATTTTGGAAGAAAAGTAAATCCTGCTATAATGAGCGTAATAGTTGACAAAATTTCAAGAGATGACAGCCAGCCGAAGATGAAATTTGATCCGCAACACCCCGATGCCGATGCGAACGGATATGTTGCGTACCCAAATATTAATCCTGTTATAGAAATGGCCGATCTAGTAGAAGCGACTCGTTCTTATCAGGCAAATGTCGCTGCTTTTGAGAGTGCGAAAAATATGGCCAGCAGTGCTATTTCACTGTTGCAGTAAGGGGAGTTGAATCATGAGTAGTATAGGTGAAATTTCAGGGACGTCCACGGCTGAACTTTTAAAACAAAAAGAGAAGCTTTCCCAGGGTGCGGGCGGAGAAGCTTTTGCACAGCATCTCAAATCTGCGCTCAACGAGGTAAACGAGATTCAGCAAAAAAGTGAAGTCGCCGTAGCTGATATCGCAACGGGGCAGGTAAAAGATCTGCATCAGGCCGCACTTGCTATAGGAAAGGCTGAGACAAGCATGCAGCTAATGCTCGAAATACGCAATAAAGCGCTCAGTGCATACAAAGAGTTAGGAAGAACGCAGCTCTAATCTCACGTTCTCTTAACCGCGATATTAATATACCCGTGCTATAATTTTCATAAAAAAGGCACTATGGTAAATCGCAACAAAAGCAAAAAGATATTTCTTCTTTACACTCTTATCGCTCTTGGCTTTTTGATATTTTTGAGTGTAATGCTTTTAACCGTTCTCAAATCAAGAGACCTTCCCTCCTTGTATACTCAGGAAAATTCCAGAGCTGAGAGAGGAAATATCATCAGTGCAGACGGCTTCCATCTTGCAACCACCAAAAAACTCTACAAAGCAGTTGTCAACACACACTATATAGACCCGCAAAAAAAAGAGCTTTTTATAGAACTCTTCAGTATCTATTCGGGCATGGACTCCTCTGCCGTAAAGAAAAAGCTGGAAAAAAGAAGAGGCGTTACGGTTCTTAGCTACAATATCCCCGAAAAGCAGGCGCAGTATCTTAAAAAATTGGCTTATGAACTTAGAAGGTATGATGTTTTTGTAGAGAGAAAAAACCCAAAAACTGGGCAGACGACCCTCCACGGACTGAGCATCATCGAAAGCGGCGAAAGCAGAGAATACCCCTATGGAAAAGTTTTAACCCCGATTATAGGATATACCCACAAGTCCGAAGATGACGGCTATACAAGAATCAAAGGTGTCAAGGGTCTTGAAAAAAAGTTTGAAGCCGAACTTGAAGCCAGACAGGATGCATCAAGCACCGGGCCAAGAGATGTAAACAGCTATATAATCCTCAACAAAAAAAGTTTTACGAAGCAGGGAATCAACGGCCTGGACATTAAGCTCAATATCCCGATATCACTGCAGATAAAAATAGAAAGAATGCTTGATGAGATGAAGCAGGACTTGGATGCACAACAGATTATGATAGCCATAATGGATTCACATACGGGGGATGTGCTTACTCTGGCAAGTTCAAACAGGTTCTATCCAAAAGATATAAAAAAAAGTGACTACTCTTCCCTCAACAGCGATATGATAGAGTACAGTTTTGAACCCGGAAGTGTTTTAAAGACCATAACCTTCTCCCTTCTTTTGGATAAGGGTTTAATTAACCCCTATGATTTGGTAAACGGACATAACGGAAGGTTCAGGATTGGACGAAAAGTGATAACTGACGAGCATAGATTTGACTGGCTCAGCGCCGAAAATGTTATCGTGCACTCCTCCAACATAGGTATAGCGCAACTGGCACAAAAACTTTCCGGGAGTGAGTTTTATGACGGACTCTTAAGATTTGGATTTAGCAGACAATCTACGAACGACCTCGTTTACGAAAAAAGAGGTTCCATTCCACATGCCATAAAATTAAACAACGAGATATACAAGGCAACGGCTTCTTACGGCTACGGAATGCATGCAAATCTGATGCAGATCATAAAAGCCTACAGCGTATTTAACAATAGCGGAAGGATGGTTTCACCGCGCATAATACATAGCTTTTTGGATGAATACAGACGTGAGATAAAAATCCCTCAGGAGGAGCAGCCGCAAGTGATACAAAGCGCAACCGCCCAAAGAGTAAAAAAGATTTTAATCAAAACAGTCAATGAAGGTACCGGAGTAAAGGCCAAGACCCAAGGCCTGGTTATAGGCGGAAAAACAGGGACTGCCCACATCGTTGAGAAGGGGCGTTATGTAAACAGGTACAACACCGTATTTGCAGGTTTTGCAAATGATGCCTCACGCAACTACACAATCGGCGTCGTTGTCATAGAACCGCAAAAAAGCCAGTTTGCATCCCAAACATCCGTGCCCGTGTTTAAAAATGCAGTGGATATTATGATTGAAGAGGGCTATCTAAAGCCAAATATTGTCAAGTAGCCTCGTATCTCCCACCTTGGCTTCGACCAGGATAATGCTTTTGCCTATTTCCACATGCCTGATTGGCTCAAACTCTCTGTTGAGTATCTCGACATAAGCTATCTCAAGAGGAAACAGGCTTTCTCTCATTTTTGCAGTGATCGTAGGCGAATCATATATTTTTTGGCTCACCATCTTACTAGCCAGATGCAAGGAAGCGGAAATCTTCAGGGCTTCTTTTCTTTGTGCCTCGTTGAGATAAGCATTTCTACTGCTTAGCGCCAAACCGTCGCTTTCTCTAAGCGTATCAACCGCAATAATCTCCACACTCATAAACAACTGTTTTACCATCAGCTCTATAAGGTTTAACTGCTGCGCATCTTTTTTGCCAAAATAGGCGCGTGTCGGATTCACTATGTTTAAAAGCTTCATAACAACAGTGAGTACACCGTTAAAATGTCCCGGTCTGCTTGTCCCCTCCAAAACAAAACCTCTTACTTTTGGAGCCAGCAGGCTCACTTCATCATCGCCGTACATATCTTTGGCATGTGGAAAAAAAAGAACATCGACTCCGCTAAGCTCGCATATTTTTTTATCCGCCTCATCTTTTTTGGGATAGGTATCTAAATCCTCCCCTTTTAAAAACTGTGTCGGATTAAGAAAAATGGATACTACGACAAGCTCGTTTTGAGCCTTGGCTTTTTCTATCAGTGATATATGTCCCTTGTGCAAAGCACCCATTGTCGGTACGAAACCTATAGTTTTTATATTGTTTTTTAAATAATCTTTTAATTCTAACGGACTAGAAATAATCTTCATTTTAAGCCTCTATTTAATATAATCGTAATTATACAATATTGGATAACTTTTATGGATAACTACGAATATACAGAGCTTTTAAAAAGCGTAACAATTAAAATGAAAAATATTACGGGTGTCGTTGAGCCTGACAAACTGCAAAAAAGATTGGATGAAATAGAGGTTCTTGAAAGTGATCAGGAGTTCTGGAATGATGCCGCAAACGCTGCGACAATACAGCAGGAAAAGACCAGGATCCAAAGAAAACTGGATAAATACGAACTTGCCTTCAATGCCGCCAATGATGCAAATGAGCTTTATGAGATGGCAAAAGATGAAAATGACGAAGAGTCTATTGCAGCGCTTTATGATGATGCGCCAGCCCTGGAAAATCTGATACGAAATATGGAGATAGAGGTTCTGCTCAGCGGAGAAAGTGATGCGAATAACGCTATTCTTTCCATACATCCCGGGGCGGGGGGAACAGAATCGCAGGACTGGGCATCCATGCTGCTTAGAATGTATAAAAGGTTTGCCGAGAGACGGGGATTCAAGGTTGAAGTATTGGATTATCAATCGGGCGAAGAAGCGGGGATAAAAGATGCTTCCATTCTTATAAGCGGAGAAAATGCCTACGGGTATTTGAAGGTTGAAAACGGGATACACAGACTTGTGCGTATTTCACCTTTTGATTCCAATGCAAAAAGACACACCTCTTTTAGTTCCGTAATGGTCTCTCCCGAGGTTGATGATGACATCAACATCGTTATAGAGGACAAAGATATCAGAGTCGACACCTATAGAGCGAGTGGTGCCGGCGGACAGCACGTCAACAAAACAGAATCGGCGATAAGACTGACGCATATAGCAACCGGTGTCGTTGTTCAATGTCAAAACGACAGAAGCCAGCATAAGAACAAAGCCACTGCGATGAAGATGTTAAAATCCCGTCTTTATGAGCTTGAACTTGAAGCACAGGAGGCAGAAAAAGCAGGTGTAGCAAAGAGCGAGATAGGATGGGGACATCAGATACGCTCCTACGTCATGCAGCCGTATCAGCAGGTAAAAGATACCCGCTCCAACCAGGCATACTCCAATGTCAGTGCAATTCTAGACGGGGACATAGACAAAATGATAGAAGATGTGCTTATCTCCCAAAATCGTGCATAATCTCTTTGAAAAGCAGCTAAGAGCGCTACTCTTTTTTAATAAAACTGTAGCCTAAAAACCCTATTCCCAAAATCATAGCTATGATCGTAAGATAGCGCATCTGCTTTTCTTTTGTATTTTTAAATTCTTCTAAAAACGGAGAATCCTTGCTTTTTGCAGCCTTCTTTGAAGCGCTGCTCTCTCCGGCGACACTTGCTTCCATTCTGGCAACATTTGCCGCTGCAATCTGTGCTTGGGTATAACCCTCTTTTGGCGTAACCCAAAAATGTGCCCCAAATCCTACAAGCAGCATCAGCGCGCCGACAGACCTGAAAATTACAAGTTTATATTTATTAAAAATTTCCAAAATAACTCACTTTTCATATTTATATCTAACCTTTATTATGTCAAACTTCGGGTATGAATTTACTTAAAGAATTTTCAATAAATGACAAGTGTTCCTATCTTTTTGACAAAGAACAGACAACACACTATAAGATAATAGAGGACTGCAGTGCTTCTTATTGTCAGGAGCTGGTAGAACGCGGATACAGACGCTTTGGGAAGATGTATTTCAGACCAATTTGCCCCGGCTGTGAGGAGTGTCAAAGTATCAAAATAGATGTTGAGAACTTTTCTTTTTCAAAATCCCAACAGCGGGTCTTAAAAAAAGCCTCCCATATCAAAAGCTATATACAAAGCCCGACAATAACGCAGGCCCATATTGAGCTCTTTGATAAATACCATCTGCATATGAAAGATAAAAAAGATTGGGAGTATCAGCACACATCATCACAACACTATTTCAACTCATTTGTAAGCGGACATAATGACTTTGGCTATGAAGTGCTTTATTTTGACCGTGACGTGCTTATTGGTGTGGATCTTATAGATATACTCGAAGACGGGATATCCTCTATATATTTTTATTACGATCCCGATTATATGGAGTATTCTCTTGGAAAACTCTCCCTCTACAATCAAATAAAATTTGCCAAATCCAGTAAAAAAAAGTGGATTTATCTCGGTTACTATGTAAAAGAGTGTCCGAGTTTGGCGTATAAATCACATTACAAGCCATTCCTCACTCTTCAGGGAAGACCTGATTTACATGAAGATTATGAGTGGAAATAAAACTTAATAGCTTAATTCTCTTTTTTGCTCTTCTCTAATCTGTGTTTTTTTTCTTATAAGCTCTTCTTCCAAGGATCTCTTTAGAGCTTCATCTTTTTCTTTATCTTTTTGCCTGATTCTTCTTATCTTTTCAGCTTCTTTATCTTTTTTTGATTTATTGGCCTTTACTCTTGCTTCTCTTTGTTCTTCCATCATCTTATCTTCATCTAAAAACTTCTGAATTACGCCCGTAGCATTTATATCTTCACTGTTTGCTATGTAGTATTCTTTGATTTCATCTTTATGCTTTTGAGTATCAATCAAGCCTGAATTTATGACATAAGAAAACAAGTCGTTGTCATTGTTTTCAATCGCATATTTATAACTGCTTTGGATACTGCGAAGAAAGAAATCGTTGGTCTTGATCAGATCTCTTAAATTGTTTAAATATACTCTCTTATTTTTACTTTTATCCCCGCTCTCAATTGCAAAACCATACTTCTTTGCATTTTCTACATCCAAGGTATATTGTTCTATTTTTGATCGAAACGATAAAAAATATTCCAAATCTTTTAATTTTTCAATATTTTGGGCATTATCATAAATCTTATCACCCAACGATGAATATACGGTCGGATTTTGGGCGCTTAACATGCCTACTAAAAGAGATAAAATAAATATTTTTTTCATAAATACGCCCACAATTGTTTTATTTTTGTCATTATATCAGATTATAAATGATATAATTTACCCATGATTAAAAAAATTAAAATTGAATTGATATATTTCTTCGCTATTGTTTTTATTTTGGCTTTGTTACAACATCCGGATTTGTTAAGCTCACCGCTTGAGAGACTTCAAAAGATGCATCAGGCGCAAAATTACCTTCATCCGCTTATGTGGAGTTTTATTATATATGCTGTTCTTGGCATCTTTAGAGCTATCATCGGGTTCGTACTGCACATTAAAAATAAAAACAAATAATCAAAAGTTCTAATAGTATCGTCTAAATTGGGAAATAATAAATAGAGAAAGGGAGGATACACACTTCCCTTGGGAAGTGTGTATGTTTTGGCTGTTAATTAGCCGTTACGTTTTTTGATAATTTCTTCAGCTACGTTTCTTGGTACTTCTTCATAATGGTGGAATTCCATAGAGTAAGTAGCACGACCTTGAGTTGCAGAACGTAAGTCAGTTGAATAACCGAACATCTCAGCAAGTGGTACATATGCATCAACAATTTTGTTCCCTGAACGGTCACCCATGTTGTTTACCTGGCCACGACGACGATTAAGGTCACCGATAACATCACCCATATAATCTTCAGGAACTTCAACTTTCATAAGTGGCTCCAAGATTGCCGGTTGTGCTTTACGACAAGCTTCTTTGAATACCATTGAAGCAGCAAGTTTAAATGCCATCTCATTTGAATCCACATCGTGGTAAGAACCGTCATAAAGTGTAACATCAACATCTTCCATAGGATAGCCTGCAAGAACACCGTTTTGCATAGCTTCCTCACAACCTTTTTCAACTGCAGGAATATATTCACGAGGAACAGATCCACCTTTGATTTCATTGTGGAAAACAAAACCTGTATCAGCTTCACCCGGCTTAACAGTAAGATAAACGTGTCCAAATTGACCACGACCACCAGATTGCTTAGCATATTTGTATTCTTGTTGTACTTCAAGTTTGATTGATTCACGGTAAGAAACCTGTGGAGCACCAACTTCTGCTTCAACTTTAAACTCACGCTTCATTCTATCTACAAGAATCTCAAGGTGCAACTCACCCATTCCTGAAATAATAGTCTGACCAGTTTCTTCATCAGTATGTACACGGAAAGATGGATCTTCAGCTGCAAGTTTACCTAGAGCGATACCCATTTTTTCCTGGTCAGCCTTAGTCTTTGGCTCAACCGCAACAGAGATAACCGGCTCCGGGAAGTCCATTCTTTCAAGAACTACTGTATCTGTAGGATCACATAAAGTGTCTCCGGTAGTAGTAAATTTAAGACCAACAACTGCACCGATTTCACCAGCATAGATTGTTTTTACTTCTTCACGTTTGATAGCATGCATTTTCATGATACGACCGATACGCTCTTTTTTATCTTTTGTCGAGTTGTGAACGTATGAACCTGAATCTAAAGAACCACGGTATACACGGATAAAAGTCAACTGTCCAACAAACGGGTCAGTCATAATTTTAAACGCAAGTGATGCAAATTTACCATTGTCAGTTGATGGAACAACCACTTCAACAGACTCATCATCCATCATAGTACCACGAATCGCAGCACACTCTGTCGGAGCTGGAAGATATGCAACAACAGCATCAAGTAAAGTTTGAACACCTTTGTTTTTAAATGCAGTACCTGCAGTCATTGGAACTATATGCATACCAAGTGTTGCAGCTTTAATACCAGCAATGATCTCATCTTCAGTAAGTTCTTCACCTTCAAGGTATTTTTCTGCCAATTCTTCATTGCCGTCTGCTTCAGAGATAGATTCAATCATTTTTTCTCTATATTCATCAGCTTTGTCCTGTAGGTCAGCAGGAATATCTTCAACGTGGTAGTTTGAACCCATTGCAGCATCAATGTCCCAAACGATAGCTTTCATTTTTACAAGATCGATAATACCTGTAAAGTTTTCTTCAGCGCCGATTGGTAATTGAATAGGAACCGGATTACCTTTTAAACGATCACGAATCTGGTTTTCAACTTCATAGAAATCTGCACCAGTTCTATCCATTTTGTTAACAAAAACAATAGATGGAACTTTATAACGGTTTCTTTGTCTCCAAACAGTTTCTGACTGAGGTTGAACCCCGCCAACTGCACAGAATACTGAAACAGCACCATCAAGTACACGCATAGAACGTTCAACTTCAATTGTAAAGTCAACGTGACCCGGAGTATCGATAATATTAATCTGTTTTCCATCCCACTCACATGTAGTTGCCGCAGAAGTAATCGTAATACCTCTTTCTTGCTCTTGTTCCATCCAGTCCATAGTGGCAGCACCATCATGAACCTCACCAATTTTGTGTTCAACACCGGTATAGAAAAGAATTCTTTCCGTTGTTGTTGTTTTACCCGCATCAATATGCGCAGCAATACCAATATTTCTTACATCTTCTAGCTTATGTGATCTTGCCATCTTTTA
>JAHJEG010000002.1 GCA_018825665.1 bacterium
AATTAATATTTATAGTTATAAGATTGTTTTTTAACTTATTTAAGGCTGTAAAAATGTTTGCTTACAGAAGTATAAAAAATATTTTTATACTTAACTACATTGTACTTTTTTCCGGAATTGCCTTTAGCTTCTATTACGCACATCAGTTTTTTATCGACCTCAAAGAAAAATCCGCTTACAAAAACCTGCTTGCTATCAATACGCTCAATGCACGGAGCGTCGACGCACAACTGCGCAATGTCTCCAAAAGCGTGGAAGCACTCGGAAACAGCTATGCAAAAATTTATTCTTCCCAGTATGAACACCTCAACAGTGAGCCTATCTATCTCCATAATATTGAAAAAGATGAGCAAATAACATTTTATCAAGATTGCAAAGAAGATAATGAGTATGAGTTTAAATCCGACCATCCGTCGATGATTCTCTCAAACCTTAAACAGGATGAGAAGATCATAGCCCACGAACTTAATATTTTTCATCAGCTTGTCCCGGCACTTGAATCCATTCATAACTCTTTTGATTTCTCATGGGTTTATTTCACAACCGTCAATGATTTTATCCTCGTCTACCCGTATGTCCCCTTCCAGAATGCACATGCCATATACCAGCCAACCAAGCAGCATTTTTACAAAGCGGCAAATTTTGCAGATAAAAGGGTGGGATGGGAAGAGCCCTACTACGACCTTGCCGGGGATGGGGTTCTCGTGAGCGCATCGTATCCTGTTTTTGACAATAATGACACACTCTTGGGGGTGGCCTCTCACGATATAAGCGTTGATAAGATTGCAGAATCTATTTTAAGTACTACGACGACATATGAGGGGAGTGTCACTTTTTTAATGTCAAAACACGGAAAAGTGATTGCCTCAAGTGACAAAGAGTATATGAAAGAGCTCAAGGAAAACGATAAAAACGGTTATAGAGGAAACTTTCACTATAGAACGCAAACAGATGCAAAAAGTAACGGCATGCACAAAATCACGATTTCAAACCACGACTATCTCAATCAGCTCGGAGATGAGATCACGTCTGAAAATAAAAAAGTTGATACTTTAGTCTCAAAACTGTGGAACAGTTCGGTGCCTTATTTCAATGATAAGATGATAATCGTTTCGCAGATTCCGACAAACGGATGGATTTTGGTCTCTTATGTTCCAAAAGAGATTATTTTGGGCGAAACAAAGTCTATTTTATACAAGACCTATATTATACTCTCCCTGTTTATAACCCTGCTCTTTATGATAAGTGCTTTTTTTACAATGAGACATTTAATCACGCCTCTTGAGATCATCAACGCAGCGGCAGAAAAGGTGGGGGGAGGGTTTACAAATGTACATGTCAGTTATTCCAATTATAATCTTTTGCATAAGCTCTATGAAACCTTCAACACAATGACAATAAAAATCAGTTATCATCATCAGCTGCTTGAAAAAAAGGTGGATGAGAGAACAAAAGAACTCCAAGAAGAGATAGTTTTGAGAAAAAAAATAGAAGACACGCTTCGTCTTATCTCTCGTACGGATGTTCTAACGGGTATTTGGAACAGAAGATACTTTTTTGAACAGTTTGAGAGAGAGGTGTACCGTTCCCACCGCTATAAAATTAATATGGTCCTGCTGATGATTGATATAGATTTTTTTAAAAAAGTCAATGACACCTGGGGGCATAATGTAGGAGACGAGGCGCTTAAACATATTTCCAAAATCATATCTTCAAGCATAAGAAAAGAAAATATTTTCGGACGTCTCGGGGGAGAAGAGTTTGGAGTCATTCTGATAGAGACAAAAGAAACCGATACTTCTTTGAGTATTGCCGAGCGTATTCGAAAGAACGTCGATGAGAATCCGCTTATACTGGACGAAAATGCAATACACCTAAGCATCAGCATAGGCATAAGCAGGCTTAGGGAAACAGATAATGTCAATGAACTTTATATTCGTTGTGACAAAGCTCTGTATGCAGCAAAAGAAAACGGGAGAAACAGGATTGAAGAGATTTAGCAGAGGCAGAAAAACCTGCCTATGGCTGAGAACTGCTAGTGGGAGCCGCATCCGCCGCCGCAACAGCCGTTGCTTGTAGAGTCGCTCATCGCAATTACGAAGGTATTCCCTGCCTCTTGGACTTTAAAACTGTGTTTTTTGCAGAACTCCTCATTCATGTGCTCTTTCATAGCCAGTGATTTTTCCAGGGCCTCATCTTTTGATGCCACGTCTATATTGTTTTGCATTGAACTTCTCTTGAAACAGCCGCACTCTTTTTCTACTATAATTTTAAACATTTTTAATTCCTTATATAATTTTTGAAATACTACTGTTTTGTACTTTTTTTATTCTTAGCGGTTTGAAATAGCAAAAAGTTTAAGGATAAGATAAAAGTTTCACTGCCAAAACAGCTATAATGTCAAACAATATTGCATATAAAAATGCTCGAACGGAATTACAAGGAAATATTTTGCAACAAAACGAACACTTGGAGCTTGGACTCATTAACTGCCTTAGAGTCGACAGACACACGCCACACGGTATATTTTTAACGGCTCTTGATGGAAAAGACGTACTTTTGCCTCAGGCCTACGTAAAAGATTCTATGACAGACGCAAGCCTGATAGAGGTATTCTTATACACAGATTCTGAAGACAGGCTTATCGCCACGACGCTGGTTCCACATGCCAAGCTTGACGAATTCGCCTTTTTTGAAGTGGTGGACACTACAAAATTCGGGGCTTTTATGGATTGGGGCTTGATGAAAGACCTGTTCGTGCCGAGAGTTTTTCAAAAAGAGCCTTTTAAAGTCGGGGACAAGAAATTTCTGCGTGTGGTGTATGATGAGATGACGCACAGACTCGTAGGCACGGAAAAGTTCTCAAAATACCTGGACAAAAAACCTAGAGGACTAAAAAACCATCAGGAGGTAAAAGCCCTTATCATTGATAAGACTCCTCTTGGATTTAAATGTATCGTGGAGGACAGATATGAAGGGCTGATGTTTCATAATGAAATCTTTGAAAACATCGAACTCGGAGATATTAAAAAAGCGTACATTAAAAACATCAGAAAAGACGGCGGGATTGATCTTAGTCTTAGAAAAATCGGTGCCAAAACAAGCGAATCTTCAACTGAGAGGGTCTTGGAACTTCTGCAGCAGAACAACGGGATCATGCCCTATAACTATAAAAGCGATGCAGAGCTTATAAAAGACGTATTCGGTCTGAGCAAAAAAGACTTTAAACGCTCTCTCACCTCTTTGCAGGATGAGGGAAAAATCGAAGTAAAAGATACAGGGATATATATAAAGGTATAGACAATGGCGAAGAAACAAAAAAGTATAGAACTCTCGGATAAAAACATAAGCTTTAACATCCTGAACGTGGAGTACAGGGTTATCCGTTTTTACCCCTCAAAAATGACTCTGGATGTTATGGTCCATGAAGACGGGGTCAAACAGGGTGTAAGAGATATCCCTTTTGCACATCTGCCAAAAGATATAAAAAAATTAATCAAGCCAAATTAAGCATTCTAAGTAAATAACAGATTTTTTTTAATTATAATACTTCCAAAAATAAAAAAGGAAGTATTTTATGGGACACTCTTATTTAGAAACACATCCGGATGAAAATGGATTTTTTGGAAAATTCGGAGGTTCGTTTATCCCTCCCGTGCTTGAAAAGCCCTTTGCAGATATTACAAAAGCGTATCAAGAACTAAAAGACTCTCCTGCATTTATACAAGAGCTGAAATATGTTCGCAAACACTATCAGGGACGCCCTACTCCCATCTCTTTTGCCAAAAATCTTACCGAGCACTGCGGCGGTGCGAAGATCTATCTCAAAAGGGAAGATCTAAACCATACCGGAGCACATAAGCTCAACCACTGTATGGCTGAAGTCATTCTTGCAAAGCACTTGGGCAAAACCAAGGTCATAGCGGAGACGGGAGCGGGTCAGCACGGCGTGGCACTTGCAACTGCGGCAGCGTATTTCGGACTCGAATGCGAGATACATATGGGTGAAGTCGATATCGCAAAAGAGCATCCCAATGTTGTAAGGATGAAAATACTTGGCGCAAAAGTGATACCTGCCACGCACGGGCTAAAAACACTCAAAGAAGCTGTTGACTCCGCATTTGAGAGCTATGTTCCCCAGGCCGATACTGCAATCTATTGCATTGGGTCGGTTGTGGGACCGCATCCTTTTCCTATGATGGTCAGAGATTTTCAGTCAGTTATCGGATTTGAGGCAAAAGAGCAGTTTTTGGAGCATGAAGATACACTTCCTGACAACGTGGTGGCATGTGTCGGCGGCGGTTCCAATGCCATGGGAATCTTTTCTGCGTTTATCGAAGATGAAAATGTAGCTCTCTACGGTGTTGAGCCTATGGGCAGAGGGGAAAAGCTGGGGGACAATGCGGCGACTTTGACCTATGGAAGCGAAGGCGTGATGCACGGATTCAACTCCATCATGCTCAAAGATGAAAACGGTGAACCGGCTCCGGTTTATTCTATAGGAAGCGGAATCGATTATCCCTCCGTAGGACCGGAACAGGCGTTCTTAAAAGAGAGCGGGAGAACAAAAGTGGGTCTTTGCAATGACGAAGAGGCCGTAGACGCATTTTACAAACTCTCCCAGCTTGAGGGAATTATTCCCGCACTCGAATCCGCTCATGCAGTCGCCTATGCCATGAAGCTCGCAAAAACGCTGGGAAAAGATAAAACAATCCTGGTAAACCTCAGCGGAAGAGGTGACAAAGATATAGATTTCGTAGTGGAAAATCACCCGATTCCCAATGCCAAGTTTTAATACAAAGCCCCATTCCACATGCCGGGCCCGGCATGTGGAAGATTCTATATACCGCATATAGAGCACCCTTTCAAAGACCCCCCGACACAACTAGTCTGAAATATTTCTGCGCGCCCCTATCCTCTTTGCATACGATAAAAATACTACGCCTGCAAATACTATAGATGCCGTGAGATAAAGTGTAGTGTTATAATTTCCAAAATGCTCAATCAAAGCGACACTGTAAAGCGGAGCGCTTACCTGCCCTATCCCATAAGCCGCGGTCATCGCACCCATCAACACAACAGGATTTTTGTCGGCAATCTGACCGCCAAGATTCAGAAACAGTGCCACAAGCCCGATAAAGGTACTCCCATACAAGGCACCGCTGAGGAGATTCAGATAGATATTTGCGCTCAATGCCGGAATGAGTATTCCCACAACCTGAAGCATCATCGCAATCATAATCACGTTGATGCTTCCATAGGTATGCGCCAGCCTCATCCAGATAACAGAAGAGGGAATTCCTGCTATACCGACGATGAGCCAGCCAAGACTGCCATACCCTTGCAGACCATCAAGAGAATTGATGATATCGGGCAAAAATGTCCCCTGGACAACAAAGCCGACACCCTCGGTGAAATATGCCAAAATCAGTAAAACGACATATTTTGAAAATAAGGATTTGGAGAGCTTATGTTTGGGAGCCTGCATTTTTACAGCCTTGTCAAAAGACAAGATATAAACCGAATAAAAAGAGATCACAGATGAAAAAACTGCCAACGCAAGCCATGCCTGACTCCATGTGCCCTCTTGAAGCACATATTGACTGATGAGTTCACTGATGAGTATGGCAAAACCGATACCGCTAAAGTGTATCCCCATAGCCTTTGTCTTGTCCTGAAAATTCAGCTTTACCATCACCAGGGCTCCGCCTACGATAAGAACCATGGCAGAACCAAACCCTGCGACAACCCTAGAGACAAGCCACAGTGTCTCATCCGTAGTGCTTGCAAGAACCAGCGTTGTAGCGACACTAAGGAGCATACCGATTCTAAAATACTTCACTTTAGTATTGATATCTTTGATAAAAATAGAAAAAACCGCACCGCCGAGATAACCGACAAAGTTAAACGAGGCGAGAACACCCGCATATGTAAGCGATAAAAAGTCTTCAAGCATAAACGGCAAGAGCGAGGTAAAGGCGAATCTTGCGGCACCGACTCCAACGACTATGGCCAATATCCCGGCAAAAAGAATGGCCGTATTATTGTTTTTGTCTAAAAGCCCTGCTATCATCGAAACTGCTCTTTTAAAAAACACCCTTTGGCGTAAGGCTTTTTAGAATAAAACAGTTTTGCATGATTGACGAGAAGAGCATGATACTCCTGATAAACTCGCAGCAGTTCTTTCTCATCTTTAATATTTTTTTTCAAAGATTCCTGTATGAACATCTTGATATCCCGATATCTTGCCTTTTTATCTATCATTCCCAGTTCCAAAAGTATTCTTTTTGTATACGCGTCCACTATAAATTCCGGCTGATTGTAGCCGTATAAAAGTATAGAATCCGCTGTTTCCTCGCCGATGCCTCTCACAGCCAAAAGCTCCTTCCGACTCGGAACAGCCCCATCAAGTGCTTCAAAAAAGGATAGAAACTCCCTTATATAAAGAGCTTTTTGATTGTAATACCCCGAGGGTCTTATCGCCAGTTTGAGCGTATCGGGGTCCATCTCTTTTAGAGCTTTTGGCCTTAGAGCAGCTCTGCTATTAAGAGCATGAAGAGATTTGACAACAGAGGCGAAGCTTGTATTTTGGGTGAGGATAGAACCTATGCAGACTTCAAACACCTCATCCGTATCTCTTGGAAAAGAGTAATCAAGCGGATGGTAGCCCTGAGCGCTGCCCTGTTTATTCTCGTTTGTCCCCTCATAGTTTATAAAAGGCCACCAACCCTGAGGACCGTACTTTTTGTACAAAATCTGATATATCTGATATATTTTATTCACTTTTTATGGCTACTCGGAGAGCACCTTTATCATCGCCAAAAACTCATCTTTTACTTTTTCGTTTGCACTCGCGACTATATAGCCCTTATGAGAAACAGGATTTATATCGTTCCCCTCCAAATCGGTCACAAAACCGCCACTGTTTCTCAACACAAGGACAGCCGCAGAGAGGTCCCACGCGCTGGAGTAATCGGCAAAATGCGCTATATAATTGCTAAAAGCACCCTTTGCAACCATACATATGGAATAGGTGATAGAGCCTCCGATAGATACCAGTTTTTTTATCTTTTCCTCTTTAAAGAGCTGATTCAGGCTGTTTACAATCGGATGTTCTCTCTCGGGTTTAAAATTCACCACCGTCACATGTTCATTATCGCGAAGCGGAAGTTTCAGCATCCCTATATATGCCTCACTCTCTTTTTCCGTATGATAAAACTCATCCGTAAAAGGGTTAAAAACAATTCCCAAAATCACTTCGTCACCGTCTATCAGAGAAAGATTGATAGCGGAGGTGTTCTCATGGGTGATAAAAGCCCATGTTCCGTCAATCGGGTCAACTGCCCAGTACGGCTTGGATATGTCGACATTATTTTCATACTCTTCACCCATCACCTGTATCTCAAAACTGTCCTGAAGTCGTTTGGTTATGTACTGCTGCACCTGTCTGTCTATGTTTGTTATGGGAGTGTTGTCATTTTTAAAGCTGAATCCAAATGTATTGGTGGCTCTTGCCTCTTTTATGATTCGTCCCGCTTCTTCTATTATCTGCTTGGCAATAATCAGGTATATGTTTCTCATTTAAGTTGCACCTTTTGTAATTACAAAGGATTATACCAACACTAAGGCAAATTATAGGATAATTCAGGAACTCAGGAGTTCAAAAGCGATGATTAGATTTGTAGAAAGTGTTGGCGAAAAAGCTATCGATGCCGTATCTTCCATTTTTGAAGCATTGAAATTCACGGCGCTGTGTCTGCTGCACATGGTTCAGCCAAAAAGCTATAACTCCGCCATGAGAATGGTGCTCACAAAACAAATTTATTTCACTGCAGTCGGCATAATCCCTCTTTTTATCATGATGGCATTTTTGTTCGGCTCCGTCATCATAGGCGTAGTAATCGTTCTTGCGACCCAGTACAATCTCCAGAGTGAGATAGGCTCTATTATCGTGACCTTTGTCATAGATGAATTCTCCCCTTTTTTCACGGCACTTTTGATCTCCCTTCGCTCGGGCACCGCTATCAACACTGAAATAGCCGTCATGAATGTAAATAAGGAATTAAACACCCTCAAAGAGTATAAGATCGACTTGATAGACTATCTCTTTTTGCCAAGGATTATCAGCGGGATTATCAGCGTCACCTCCCTCTCTATTTTGTTTGCCATCATCATGCTTACAAGCGGATATATTTTCACCCTCTTTTATATGAATATGGATTTGCATACCTATAAAAACCTGCTCATCGCTGCCATCGAAGTCAAGGATTTGCTGGTTTTGCTGCTTAAGAGCATTGCTTTTGGATTTGTTGCCATGCTGATTCCAATCTACAGCGGACTAAAAACTGCAAATGCCTATACCGCAATTCCCATATCTGTCTTAAACGGCATGGTCAAACTTTTTATCGCTATCTTTTTTATCGAGGTGTTCTCATTACTGCTCCAATCAATATAATACTCTTTGACCGCTACAAGGATATAGACGAATACATAAAGAATCAAAGCGACTATTCTTTGATCTCCTATGATACGCCTCTAATATCAAATCTCAACATGCTTGAGAATATCTCGCTCATAAAAGAGGTGCATGAACTGCTTAGCACAGAAAAAGCCCAGGAGCAGGCAAGTGAATATCTTGCTAAAATCGGCTTGTCGCACATAGGACTCAACAGACTCAACCAATGCTCTGCCATCGAAGTTTTTTATGTCATGCTTATCAGAGCATTCATGACTAAAGAGATGAATGTTATAATAGTGACTCCCTTTTTTCTAATCAAGAATCTGAGGGATATTGAAGCAGTTTTTGAAAATATAAATATTTTAAACAAGCACAAGACAATAACCGTCTTGGACAATATAACAAACGAATCTCACTACAGGGGGAAGATGTGCCATATAATAAAATGAAGGTCTATGTTGGAATCTTTGTAATCTTGCTTTTTATAACCATTATGAGCTTTTCCTATATTTTGCTTGAGGAAAAAGGCACCTTTGACAAAAGATACAGTTTTCATTTCAATACAGACAGCGCAAACTCTTTTAGTGCAGGGATGCCGCTTAAATTCTCCGGTTTTGAAGTCGGGGTCATTGATGAGATAGCCCTGACAAATGAAGGAAAGGTCTTTATCACCTTTTCAGTCAGTGAAAAAAACAGAAAGTGGATAAGCCAGGGGAGTGTTTTAATGCTGCAAAAACCTCTAATCGGCTCACCCCACATTGAGCTTTATTCCACTATCGGAAACGAACCTTTAGAAAACGGTTCCACTATCGATATACTTATCAGCGATGATATAAACGGGATGATATCAAAACTCGAACCGGTTGTGGACAAAATCATCAATATTATAAACTCCATTGACAAAATAAGCTCAAAAATCGCCAAAGATGATTCAGACCTGATGCTCACACTTCAAAACATTAAAGAATTTACAGAAAAAATCGCAAAAAATGATTCTCTGCTGACCACTATTACGGGAGATCAAAACTCTACAGACAATTTAGTAAAATCACTCAATACGACTGCGGATATAATGCAGGAGGTTCACCAGATCAGCAAAGAGATAAATACGCTCACCTCCGGTCTGGATAAAAATATTATCGACCCCTCATCTTCGGCGATACAAGAGCTTGAAGCAATTATGAAAGATATAAAACAAAAGCTTGATGCCCTGGATCCGACTGTAAAAACATTTGGAAGTTTTAATAAGGACCTGCTTGATATCAAAGAGCAGATATCCGTAGGTTTGGCCAAAACAAATCAGGTTATGGACAAAGTGGATGCGCTTATGCAGGATGAGAAAAATGCAGAGGTGAAATTGCCATGAAAAAATTCAGCATCTATTTTTTAACAGCTTTTTTGTTTTTGGGATGTTCCTTTAAAACGCCTCCCAACCAATGGCAGTATGACGGTACTAACGCCTATGAATCTTATAAGAAGAATTTTTTGGCTGCTAATGAATCACTGGCAAAAAATGATTTGGCAAGAGCTGTCAAACACGCAAAAGTGAGTGCAAATCTAAATCTGCTCGCCCGTATCTATCTTGGGGAATGTGCTCTCAATCTGTCTGTGGGAATAAAAAGTGAGTGTACGAAGTACCAAAATATAAAAGCTGTTATCACCGATAAAGAACTTGAGAGCTACTACCGTTTGCTAAGATTGGAACTTCACAATATCGATATATCTTCACTTCCAAAAGATTACCGCGATTTTGCCCGGCATGTGGAAACTTCCCGATATAAACAGGCGGCCGAAGATATCCTCGCAATGGAGAACACCTCTTCAAAGCTTCTTGCAGCCGCATTGATAAAAGAACACCTGAATAATCCTCTAAGATATACGCTGATAGAGACAGCCTCCTTCCACGGCTACAAAAAAGCTGTACTCTTCTGGCTGAATGAGACCAAACATCACACACTGGATGGAACTGAAAAAGAAATATTATCCCAAAAAATATCTATCTTATTGAGCAAGGATTAAAAGTATGAATGAGAATATACAAGAGGCTGCAAGCGGCGGTGACATGCTGATATGGGCTGTGATGTTTGGGTTACTTGTCATAGCGGTTGCTTATCTGGCTTATGTGAATAAGGATATTGAGAGATAAAAACATCCCGGATAGACCGGGACACTTTTGCATAATCTAGGTGAGTCAAGTTTAAGATTATACATGGAGAATCGTGATAAGAATTATATTCATAAATAGTTACAGAAGTGTTAACAGATTTTTATCTATGCTTGGTATAATGTCCTAAATCAAATAAATAGGTAACTTATGAAAGAACAATTTTCAAAAGAATATGCAATTTTTCAGGCAAAAATAGCAAATTTTGTTTTAAACCAGAACTTCAGTGCGAGATGTGAGGAGTATGAAAATCTTTTTAATCAGATGGCTTCCATCTCCCCGGATGATATGAAAGAGTATATACAAAAGTCTCCCGCTTTTTTAAAGGCAAGAAATGAAAGTCTTTCCCTGATGGAGAGAATTGTTGCAATTCACAGAGAACTGAAAGATTTATTTGAACTCAATGAAAACGAACTTGGTCTAAAATACAGCTATAATCTGGATAAGGCGGATGTGGAGATAGCAGAAAAGTTAAAAGAAGCTGCTTTTTTACTTCATAAATATGAGCAAGCGTCAGAAGCCGGAAGAAAAGCTATAGAGATAGCAGACAGTCCCTTTCTTTCACAAGCACTTTAAATAAGGATGATACGATGGTTAAATGTAATTCGCTAAAAGAAGTTAGAGACCAGATAGATATACTAGATGACAAACTTGTGGATCTTATTGCCGAGAGAAGCCACCTCATACGTCAGGCTGCGGCCTTCAAAAACAGCGTGGATGAAGTCAAAGCGGATGACCGTATACAATTCATACTGCAAAAAGTAAGACACAAGGCAATAGAATTGGGCGTATCACCAAATATGATCTCTGATCTTTTTACAATAATGATAGATGAGATGGTCGAAACAGAGATTTCAGAGTTTAGAAACGCAGATACTTTCTAAAATATTAAATGAAACATATTTCACTTTTACTCCTGCTTTTTGTTTATGCTTTCTCATATGATGCTTTTATAAAGCCTCAAGAGCTCAAGACCCTTTTGCAAAACAAAGAGCTGATTATTTTAGATGTCGGGAGCAGGGAATCTTACAAAAAAAGTCATATACAAAATGCCGTACATGTTGATGTGTCAAAATTTTCAAATAAAAGCACCTACTCTCTTCAGTCTTCACTGAGAAAACTCGGAATCAATTTTGATTCCCATATAGTCCTCTATTCCCATAATACGCAAAAGGGATTTTTAAATTCAAGCTATTTCGCATATTTATGCATGAGTCACGGATTTGAAAATATCAGTATTTTAGATGGCGGGTATATGGCTTGGTTATTTGAGAATGAACTCTTGACCTCGAATATCCCCTCCTTTGCAAAAAAATACGGAAATGTAGAATTAAAGAAAAACAGCTCATTCTTCGTAGATTCCGATTATCTTCAGAGTGCTCTTGGTAAAGTCAGTATCCTAGATTCAAGGTCTCCCCGGCATTACTATGGAGTTGAAAAATCAGACTCGATTAAAGCAGTTGGACATATTCCACATGCCAAGAGCAGTTTTTACAAAGATAAGTTTTTTACAGATGAGACTCTAAAACCAACAAGCCAATTGCATGAGATATTCATCTCCGGCCACGGACTGCAAAGTGATGATGAGATCATTGTTTATGGAGCTGATATTTTTGATGCATCCATGAACTGGTATATACTATACAAATATATGGGATTTAAGAATACTAAAATTTATGAAGCTTCATTTTTTGAATGGGGTAATAATTCCGGATTGCCGGTCACAAGATATAAATGGGAAACAAAATAAGAATACAGCTGAGCACCACAGATACCAAAGAGTAGCTATGGCGCAAGCTTGTTATTTGTAGCGATAAGTGATACGTCCCTTGTCAAGACTGTATGGAGTCAGCTCAAGTTTAACACGGTCACCCGGAAGTATTTTAATATAGTGCATACGCATTTTTCCAGCGATATGACATAAAATAATGTGTCCATTTTCTAATTCAACACGAAATGTTGCATTTGGCAAAGCTTCAATAATCTTGCCATCAACTTCTATAACATCAGATTTAGCCATTTTAATTCCTTAAAATTTCTCTAAGCAAGAGATAAAATTTCAGCTTTACCGTTGATTATTGCAACAGTATGCTCATAGTGTGAACCGCGTAAACCATCGGCACTTATAACATCCCAATTATTTTCTAAAATAATCGGTTTTGAATCTTTTTGACATATCATAGGTTCTAAACAAAAAACCATCCCATTTTTTATTTTTGGACCTGATTTTGCATTCTGCCCATTTAAATAGTTTGGAATTTCCGGTTCTTCATGAGGTTTTTTACCGATGCCGTGACCGCAAAAGTTATGCAAAGGTACAAATCCGCGAGACTTTATAAACTTTTCCATCAAAGATGAAAGTTCTTTGAATCTCATCCCCTCTTTAATCTCAGAAATTGCATAATACAAGGTATCTTTTGCACATGCAATCAAATCTTCGTCTGCCTGGCTTATAGTGCCAACAGCAACAGTAATCGCAGCATCACCAAAATAGCCATCAAGCTCAGTACCGATGTCATAACCGATTACATCACCCTCTTGAAGTTGATAGTCTGTTGGTATTCCGTGAATAATAACTTGATTGAGAGAAGTGCAAACAGCGTTTGGAAAGCCGTAGAGTCCCTTAAAAGAAGGCTTGGCTCCATGAGAAAGGATATATTCCTCCGCCATGGCATCAAGCTCTTTTAATGAAACTCCGACTTTTGTGTTTGCTCTGAGAAGTTCTAATGCACCGCCTACAATTTTGTTGGCGGCTCGTAATTTTTCAATTTCATTAGGTTTTCTAAGCGCGATGGCCATTTCTATAAACCAACCGCACTTAAGGTTTCATATTTGCTCATATACATCTGAGCCTCTATTTTTCTCATTGTGTCAAGTGCAACTTGAACAACGATTAAAACAGCTGTTCCTCCAAAGAAAAATGGTACACCCATACCTTTTATAATCATAAAAGGTAAAGTTGCCACTAAACCGAGGTACAAGGCACCCGTAAAAGTCAATCTACTTGCAGTCTCATTTAAAAACTCTTTCGTAGCATTACCGGTACGTATACCCGGAATAAATCCACCCTGTTTTTTTAGATTTTCTGAAATATCTTTTGCATTAAATGTAATCGATGCATAAAAGAATGCAAAAAATACAACAAAAACAAATGTCAAAAAGTTAAAAAAGTAACTGTTTGGATTTAAAAAATCAGCTATCATCTGAACAGTAGGGTTAGTACTACTAGATAAAACTGTCATCGGAAACATTAATATTGCACTAGCAAAGATAACCGGAATAACACCGGCCAAGTTCACTTTGATAGGAATATAGTTCATCACTCTTTTGTTCTGATTTTGCATCATAGTCTTTTTAGCATATGTAATAGGAATACGACGCTCACCAAGTTCTACGTAAATAATGATTGCGACAGTAGCTAAAATAAGCGCCAAAATAGCGATTACAGTTAAAAAGCTCATTGCACCTGTATTTACCATAGTTACAGTTTGACCTATAGCACTTGGAATTGCTGATACGATACCAGCAAAAATAATCAGGGATATACCGTTACCTATACCACTTTGAGTAATCTGCTCACCAATCCACATAAGGAGCATTGTACCAGCCAGCATAGATATAGCAGATAAAAGAATAAAAGTAGTATGATCTACCAATATTGCGCTATTTCCGCTCGGTCCGGTTAAACTCTGAAGACCAACACTTACACCAATAGCCTGTATGATCGTAATAACAATAGTCGCGTAACGAATAATTTGCATATACTTTACCATACCGTCTCTCTCTTTTTTCATTTGACCAAGAGTAGGGAATGTTGCAGCTAAAAGTTCCATAATAATTGAAGCGGTGATATAAGGCATAATACCAAGTGATATGATAGATAATCTCTCAACAGCGTTACCACTGAACATATTAAAAAGTCCTAGTGCGTCCGATTGATGTGAGTCAAAGAATGATGCGATGACGGCAGTGTCAACACCGGGTACTGGCACATAGGCCAGTAAGCGGTAAATAAATAAAAACCCGATCGTAATAAGTATCTTATTAACTAGATTTTTATTCACAGTTATTTACCTGTAGTAGTAACGTTTTCGTCTTTAATTTTTGATGCTAAATCTTTCGCGCTAGCACCAACTAACTTAATTTTAGAAATTGAATCAGCTACTTTGTGAACAGAACGGATAGTCTCCATTGTGATCTCTGAGAGCTCAGCTACTGCTTTGATTCTTTCAACATTGATTACATATGGTTTTACTGCACGAGACGTAAATCCAATTTTTGGTAAACGCTTTGCAAGTGGCTGTTGTCCACCCTCAAAGTTTCTTTTTCTTTTGTAACCTGTACGAGATTTCTGACCTTTTTGACCACGAGCCGCAGTCTTACCAGTACCAGAACCTTGTCCACGTCCAACACGCTTACGATTAGCTGTTGAACCCTCTGCAGGTGTTAAATTTTCAATACCCATTTTCTATCCTTTTATACGAGAAAGTGCTTCGATTGTAGCACGTACTAGTGTGTTTGGATTGTTTGAGCCAATTGATTTTGTAAGTATATCTTGTACACCTGCAAGCTCAAGAACAGGACGAGCAGCTCCACCAGCGATAACACCAGTACCTTCAGATGCCGGCTTCAATAAAACGCGGCTAGCGTTATATTTATGCTCAATATCATGTGCAATTGTTGAACCTTTGATCTTAACAGTAGTTAAGTTTTTGAAAGCTTCATCAACTGCTTTACGGATTGCATCAGGAACCTCTTTAGCTTTACCAACACCATAGCCTACAGTACCATTTTTGTTACCAACAACTATAAGTGCAGTAAAACGAAAACGTCTACCACCCTTAACAACTTTTGTTACACGACCAATATTTACAATTGATTCTTCAAATTCATCTCTATTGATTTCCATCTTGGCCCCTAGAACTTAATTTCGTTAGCACGAAGTGCGTCACCAAATGCAGCTATTACACCGTGATATTGGTAACCGTTACGGTCAAATACGATTTGAGTGATACCAGCTTCTTTTAGTTTAGCAGCAAATGCTTCACCAAGTGCAGCAGCACCCTCTTTGTTTGATTTGTGTCCAGTTGTTTTTGAGTGAAGTGCCGCTAAAGTTGTAGCAGTTACATCATCAATCGCCTGTACACTAATAAAACGATTTGAACGGAATACAGAAACACGAGGAAGTGAAGCACATCCAGATATTTTCGCACGAACACGACGCTTACGCTTTAAACGATTAGCTACTTTGCTTTTTAATACTCTTGCATTCATTTAATTATACCCTCCCTTACTTCTTAGAAGTCTTACCGGCTTTACGCACGATATGCTCTTCAACGTATTTAACACCTTTACCTTTGTAAGGCTCTGGCGGACGGAATGAACGAATTTCAGCAGCTACCTGACCAATAACTTGTTTGTCATGGCCTTTTAGAGTGATTACATTCTTTTCAACGCCGGCTTCAATACCTTCTGGCAATTCATAGTTGATATCATGAGAGAAACCAAGTTGTAACTTAAGTACGTTGCCTGCTACTGAAGCACGGTAACCAACTCCGTTAATCTCTAAAGATCTTGTATAACCGGTTGTTAGACCAGTAACTATGTTTGCAGACAAAGCACGGTAAGTTCCCCAGAAAGCTCTATGCTCACGAGAATCTGATAAAGTACTGAAAGTTAAAACATTACCTTCAACATTGAAGTTAACATTTCCTTTAGTATCTAGATCAACACTATTTTTGCCTTTAGCAAAAGTTATAACATTTCCATTTGTACTGACTTTGATGTCAGAAGCAAACTCTACAGGATTTTTTCCAATTCTTGACATGCTATCTCCCTACCAAACCGTACATAAAACTTCACCACCAATGCCAAGCTCATAAGCTTTATCATTTGGTAGGACGCCTTTTGATGTACTAACAATAATAGTTCCGTAACCATTTTTGAAACGTTTAATCTCTTCTTTGCCTTTGTATACACGACGGCCAGGTTTAGATATTTTTTTAAGTTCATTGATTACAGTTTTACCTTCGTCGTTGTATTTTAATACAACTTTGATAGTTTTTTTAACGCCGTCTTCAACAACATTACAACTATCGATATAACCTTTTTCTACTAAGATATTTGCTACAGCTTCAACACTCTTAGAGTGAACCAAAGTAGTAACCGGTAATCTTCTCATACCAGCATTACGAACACGAGTCAACGCATCCGATACTAAATCATTTATCATTTATTTTTTCCTTTTGCTTGCAGTTAGCAGTATCAAGGGAAGGCTTTTGCCTACCAGCTTGACTTTCTAACGCCTGGGATTAACCCTTCATTTGCCATTTTTCTAAAGCAAACGCGACAGATACCGAAATCACGAAGTACAGAATGTGGACGACCACAAATCTGACATCTTGTATAACCACGAACTTTAAACTTTGGAGTTTTGTTCGCTTTATTAATCATAGACTTTTTAGCCATTATTTGCTCCCTTTAGTAAAAGGCATACCCATTTTCTCTAAAAGAGCAAAACCAGCCTTGTCAGAATCAGCAGTTGTTACAACTGTGATATTCATACCATGGATTTGCATTACAGAATCATAACTAATCTCTGGGAAGATTAATTGCTCTTGTAAACCAAAGTTATAATTACCACGACCGTCAAAACCATTTCTAGGAACACCACGGAAATCTTTTACACGTGGAAGAGCTATAGAGATTAAACGATCTAAAAAGTTGTACATGTTTTCACCACGAAGTGTTACACGAACACCTACAGGCATACCTTCACGAACTTTAAAACCAGCAACTGATTTTTTAGCTATTACGGTACTTGCTTTTTGACCAGCGATTGCAGTAATAGTATCTTCAATATTTTTGATAAGTTTATTATCTTTCATCGCAAAACCAGCACCTACAGAGATAACAATCTTATCTACTTTAGGTGTTTGCATAGGATTCTTAATTCCTAAATCAGCTTGCAACTCAGTTTTTAAACCTAAATATTTTTCTTTTAAACGAGCCATCTAATTATGCCTCCACTTTACGAACATTTGAAACATCTATTGGCATCTCTTTGTTAACAAAGCCGCCTTTAGTATTGTCTTCTGTTGGTTTGATTGCTTTTTTTGCAACTTTACAGCCTTCAACGATTACCTTGTTTTTCTTAGGTAATACAGCCAGTACAGTAGCTTTTGTTCCGCGATCATCACCAGCGATAATTTCTACAGTATCGCCTTTTTTGAAATTAAACTTTGCCATTAAACAACCTCCGGTGCAAGAGATACGATTTTCATAAATCCAGCGTAACGAACTTCACGACCAACAGGTCCGAAGATACGAGTACCAATAGGCTCTCTCTTGTCATCAAGTATA
>JAHJEG010000003.1 GCA_018825665.1 bacterium
CACAAAAAGCATTTGTCGATGCAGTGTTTTGCTCGTGTGATTGAGAAGCATGATTATTGCTTCCGCCGCCGTAGGCATTTCCAGATGATGATACGCTTGAGCCGGAAGAATCACCACTGTGAGAATTTCCGCCATTATTGGCTGTGCTGACTTAGCTTCTGTGTGAACTGGCTTAATATCTTCTGTTTTGACAAGACCTGCTTTCATAGCTTCACTTGTGTTGTGCCCGGTTGGTGTATTAAATGCATTTTGAATGTGTAGCGGGATATTTGCATTTTCACTTTGCTTATCCCTTAAGTACAGCCCCGCATCAATCGCGCTACTTGCTATCGTTCCTACTCCTGGAACCATAGACAATGCATCCGAGAACTCTTTTCCTGTCGTTGCTTTTAGTCTTCCCTCTTTATCAAGTGTGGCTGCACCAGAATCAATCAGTACTTTTTTAATAGCTTCTTTGTCGTTGCTTCTGTCCATAACTTCATCTACAACACTTTGAGTAGAGGCTTGGTCGAGGTCTTTTTCGTATCTCACCTTGTCAACAGTAGCTTTAGCGCTCGCTTTTTTTACTTCGCTCTCAATGAAATCATCAGCCGAATCAAACTTGCTTACAGTTTGGATATCCGAAGCTGTTTTAGCCCCGGCCTTTGTGCCGGCAAGATCACCTGCGGACGAGGCAATGCCGCTCATATTGTCAAAAGACAGTGAGTTTGATTTAGAATTGGAAAAAGTTATCTCTCAGATTCTTCATTATGAGAATATTATTATAGAAGTTGTAGGGTCTTAGATATGGTTACAGGGAGATACAAGAGCTATAAAAGACGTATTAAAAGGTTTAGGCTTTAAATGCTAAATAATGATGTTTTATTGACAAACTATGTAATGCTTTACATCAAAATACAACATCATTATGCAATAGGCTACATATTACTTAAAGATTGTGGTATTCCAATTGCAAAACTGCATAGGTACTGATTATGTTCAAGGTTTCTATTTTTATAAGCAAATTTTACCTGATGCTTATTTTTTAAAACTAGCCGATTAAATAAATTAAACTGCTTTTACTCTAAATTCACAATACCTGCATCCATTTAGAAACTGAAATTCCTATCTTTACCAACTTATGCTAGTATAGCGTCATCACAATAATTATATTATTATTTTAATAAAGGGAATTTTTGAAAAGAATTGTAATAAAAGTCGGCAGTGCAGTATTAACAAACAAGAACAAGATTGCTAAGGAGAGGATGCTTAATCTGGTTCACCTCATAGCAAAGCTGAAGAAGAAGTTTGATGTGGTTTTGGTCACTTCCGGAGCTGTAGCTGCCGGGTATTCTGCCTTGAAGCTTGACAAAAGTAAACAGATAGGCAAAAAAGCCCTCGCCGCAGCAGGTCAGCCTATTCTCATGACCAGCTATAAAAAGAAGTTTGATATTTTTGAAATTGATACGGCGCAGATACTTTTGACAGAGGATGATTTCGACTCCAGAAAAAGAACTAAAATGTTTCAGGATATTATTGATGCACATTTAGAAAATGATATTTTACCAATTGTAAATGAAAATGACATCACTTCGACTCCTGAACAGCTTTTTGGCGATAATGATCAATTATCGGCCAGTGTTGCACATGCCATAAATGCTGACTTATTAATAATACTCAGTGATATTGATGCATATTATGATAAAAATCCGCAAGAGCATAAGGATGCAAAACCGTATAAAGTGCTCCATCAATTACCAGAGGGCGTTTTAAGAGATGATGCCACACCGAACAATCCTTTTGCAACGGGGGGAATTGTCACAAAGTTAAAAGCAGCACAGTTTATGATGAACCACGGCAGAAGAATGTTTTTGACAAACGGATTCAACGTAAGCGCTGCAGAATCTTATCTTTTAGACAACAAACACACCTCGGGCACACTTTTTGAGGCAAAAAAAGATTAAAAAATCTCTTCGCTCAAATAGCAAAATTTATATACACATTACAATACTACATTAAAGTTAGATAAGTTATTTATACTAACTTTAAATTTATATATTTTAAGAATAGAAAAATCATTCAAATTGTATACTAACAGTATAACACCTAAAGGATGTATTATGAAACGGTTGTCATTATTATCATTTGTCTTTTTACCGGTACTCGTTAGTGCTGTGTCTATAGGTGAGGTTGTGCAAAAAACTATTGAGTCGCATCCTCAAATACAGATTAAAAAAGAAGAATTGTATACGCAAAGAGAGTTACTAAAGAGTGTCAAAGCAGGTTATCTTCCGTCGGTTGATGTTTCATATTCTGTCGGTCCTGAAATAACTAAGACTATACTTAATAAAAGAGAGCAGGCAGACCTTATTCGTCAGGAGACTTCAGCAGTTTTGTCGCAAAATATATTTGCTGGTTTTAGTACCGAAAATGGTGTTAAACAACAAAAAGCACTTGTATTATCTGCGAATGATGCGATGAAAGAGAGTGTAAACAATTTGGCTTTAGAAGCTGTGACAGCTTATCTTGATGTACTTAGGAACAAAGAACTGTTGGAAATTTCCAAAGAAAACGTAGATGTACACAAAAAATATCTATCCCAGATCAAAGCCAAACTAGAGGCCGGAGTCGGTCGCAGCTCTGATTATCAGCAAACACTTTCACGATTTGAAAATGCTAAAAGTGTTGAGTATCTATCACAACAAAATTTTGAAAATGCAATCTTTAATTTTCAGCGTATTTTCTCTGAAAATGTATCGGTTGAAGATTTCCAAATCCCTGTTATTGGTGAGTTGCCGGCAAATAGTCTGGATTCTCTAATAGAATTGGCTATCAAAAACAATCCGACCGTGCATGTATCCCAGAATGATATACAAGCTGCTCAAGCTGCTTTAAATCGTTCTAATGCAGCTTATTATCCGTCTGCCGATTTAAAACTAAAAGCTTATTGGAATAAAAATGTAAACGGAATATCTACAGATTCGGACAATCCACATGTCAGTGACTATGATGAAGAATCGGGATATAACGCTCTTCTTGTATTTAATTACAATATTTTTAGTGGCTTTTCCGATTCTGCAAATAAACAGGTAAATCAGCATAAACTGCTTAAACAAAACAACACTCTTGCCGATGCCAAACGCTACATCACAGCAAGTACGCAAATTGCGTTTAAAACATTTGAGTTAACTCAAAAGCAGTTAGTGCATATCGATAAAAATATCCAGGCGAGTGCCAGAACCGTATCAGATTATCAAAAAGAAAATGAACTTGGTCGTAGAAGCATTATCGATTTACTGAATATAGAACTTGAATATAATGCTGCAAAAAACCGCAAAGTAACGGCTGAATACGACAGGCTGCTTTCTTATTACCAGATTTTATCTCATACGGGCAAAATTTTGGAAGAGATGAATGTCATCGTTGAATAAAGGATTTAAGGATCCTATTTTAGAATGCTTGGTGATCTTCACCAAGCTCTATAACCGTCCTTACAGCGCTGAAGCATTGGTTGCTGATCTTCCTGTCGAGCCTGGCAGAGTTGCTCCAAAACTTTTTTCACTTGACTCCAAAGGCTCTAAATCTGCCTTTCACAGAGCTGCTGCACGTGCCGGATTTAGCTCTAAATTAGTAAATTACTCATTTAGTGATATATCCCCTCTTCTTCTGCCTGTCATATTGGTCTTAAAAGGTGATAAGCATAATGAAAAGGCTTGTATTTTAACAGAGATCAGTCCTGACAGAAAGTATGCAAAAATAATACTGCCTGAGCTTGGAGATGGTGAAAATTGGGTTGAGACAACCCATTTGGAAGATGAATATATAAATTTTGTATTTTTAATAAAACCAGAACACCATTATAAGGACGCCCATAAACGATTACTAAAGCATGAAGAAAGCCATTGGTTTTGGGGAACACTCAGTTATTCTAAAAGCATCTATATGGATGTGGTTATTGCATCTTTTTTAATTAATATCTTTGTCATTGCTAGTCCTGTTTTTACTCTTAATATATACGACAGAGTTGTCCCAAATAACGCTTTAGACACCATGTGGGTATTTGCCAGCGGTATTATAGTCATTTATATATTCGATATGATACTAAAGTTCTTACGCTCATATTTTCTTGAAAATGCTGCCAAAAAAAGTGACATCATCATGTCATCAATAATATATGAACATGTTATGAATCTAAAATTGGCCTCTAAACCCAGCTCAATCGGATCCTTTGCAAGTAACTTAAAAGATTTTGATTCGATTAGAGGTTTTTTTACTGCATCTTCTATTGCCACTCTCATAGACCTGCCTTTTACAGTCATATTTTTATTTATCATATATATAATAGGTGACTGGCTCGTTTTTATTCCAATTACCGGCGCTTTCATAATTCTCATTTACAGTACAATCGTAGAAGAACCTATGAGATACAGTGTAGAAAGCACATATGATGCCGCTGCGCGTAAAAATGCTGTTTTAATCGAATCACTCACTGCCTTGGAAACAATCAAAGCCTTGGGAATTAGCGGGCAGTACCAGTGGAAATGGGAAGAAGCTACAGGCAGTGTTGCCCAAAAAGGTCTCAACTCTAAAATTTTATCAAACTCAATCTCAACCTTTGTAAATTTTATCATTCATTTAAATACAGTGACAATGGTTATTGGGGGAGTTTATGCGATAGCTGAAAAATCTCTGAGTATGGGTGGGCTTATAGCTGTTGTAATGCTAGGTTCAAGGACTTTGGCTCCTTTGGGTCAAGTGGCCTCATTAATTGCAAATTTTCAGCAGACAAAAACAGCATACAATACTATAAATTCAATCATGAAACTTCCTGTCGAGCGTGAAGAAACAAAAAAATTTGTAGAACGCCCCTCTTTTAAAGGTAAAATAGAGTTTCAAAATGTGAGCTTTACCTATCCAAATACAGAGAGAAAAATTCTTGATGATGTCAGTTTTGTTATCAATCCAGGTGAATCAGTCGGCATCATCGGAACGAACGGTTCAGGAAAGACAACAATAGAGAAACTTATTTTAGGTTTATATGATGTGACTGAGGGTTCTATTTTGATAGATGGAATCGATATTAAGCAAATAGATCCCGCTGATTTAAGAAGAAGTATCTCCTACGTACCCCAAGACGTAATTCTTTTTCAAGGGACACTCAAGGACAATATTATATTGCGTTCACCGGATGCAAGCGACCAAGAGATCTTATATGTGTCCAAGCTCAGCGGGGTAAGCGATTTTGCCGATGTTCATCCAATGGGGTACGATATGCCAATCGGAGAAAGGGGTGATGGCCTCTCAGGGGGGCAAAAACAGTCTATTTGTGTTGCCAGGGCTTTTATACACTCTTCCCCGATTATTCTTCTGGATGAGCCGACCAATTCTATGGATAGTTTGCATGAGAACAACTTCACAAAATCCATGCAATCGTATATGAAAAACCATACGGTGATTTTAATTTCTCATAAAAAAAACTTATTGGCTCTTACGAAGAGACTGCTTTTGATAGATCAGGGTAAACTTGTCATAGACGGCAGCCATTTTGATGTTGTCAACAAGTTGAATAATCAACAACAAAGAGTACATGATGAGTCTTGAAGATAAGTTCGTAGATTATTCTTACGTGAAAAAAGATATCAAGAATCTTCGTATAAAAAATGAAGAAGATTTAGAATATATGAATTCTGTAAGTTCTGCGATGCTAATGCAAACAAGTCTAAGCACTAAGCTGATGCTTTGGATAAGTTTTGTTGTGATCATATGGACAATCACATGGGCTTATTATGCAGAGATTGATTCACTTACGCGCGGTCAGGGTAAAGTTATACCTTTTCATCAAATACAGGTTATTCAAAATCTTGAAGGCGGAATAGTAAGCGAAATCATCGTACATGAAGGTGAAAGCGTAAAAAAAGGAGACACGCTTATTAAGATTGATGATACAAGTTTTGTAAGTAGTTTTATAGAGAGTCAACTTCGATATGATGAATTACAGGCAAAAGCTATCAGATTATTGGCTGAATCTACAGGAAGCAACTTCAACGCAAGTGAAAAAATTAGAAAAAAATCACCGCAACTCATTCATCACGAAGAGTCCTTATACAAAAGTAATAAAGAACAATTAGAAAATAATATACTGATATATAAGCACCGCTTGAAGCAAAAAAGAAATGAGCTCAAAGAAGCACAGGCAAAGTTAATTCAATTAAGCAATAATTTTTCCCTAATCACAAAGGAGATGGAATTAAATAAGCCTTTGGTTGAAAAAGGTATTGTATCTGAGGTTGAATTTTTACAGCTTCAAAGACAGGCAGGAACACTTGAGGGTGAAATGGGAGCAGTCAGACTTTCTATACCGCGCCTAATCTCTGTTATTGAAGAACAAAAAAACAATATCAAAGAGGTGAAGTTAAAATTTTATAATGCTGCTAAAGAAGCCTATAATGAAGCAAAAGCAGAAATGTCCAGAATCGAGAGTGCAAATATTGCCAGAGAAGACAAAGTAAAAAGAACCGCCGTCCGCTCACCCGTGGACGGTACAATAAAACAACTCTTGGTGAATACTGTCGGGGGTGTCGTTAAGCCCGGCATGGATATCATTGAAATTGTACCAACTCAGGACAATCTTCTGGTCGAAGCAAAGATCAGACCGGCAGATATTGCATTCTTATATCCAGGACAAAGAGCCATTGTAAAATTTTCTGCATATGATTTTGCTATATATGGTTCACTCCAAGGCACATTGACTCATATAAGTGCAGATACGATTATTGATGAGACCGATAAACAAAGTTATTATTTAGTAAGGATAAAAACAGATAAGAATTATCTAGGCAGTGAAGATAAGAAACTCAATGTAATCGTAGGTATGACTGCCGATGTAGATATTATTACAGGAAAGAAAACAGTCTTAGATTATATTCTAAAACCTATTTTACGCGCAAAACAAAATGTACTAAGTGAGAGGTAAAGTTTATGAAAAAAATAATATTATTCACAAATATGGATTCCATAAAAAAACATTGGCAAAATGCACTTGTAAATTTTTATCAAACTTTGCTGATAGAAGAGATATCAGCCCTTACAGATTATTTAGATGCAAATGAAGAACCTCTCATCATCATGCTTGATGAAATGAGCGTTTCAAATATTCACGAAGAATTGTCGAAACTAAAAGCGTATGATTTTGTCACAGTTTTGGTTTTTAATGCACTACCCGAAGTATATCATGCTTCTACCCTCTTACACCACGGCATCAGAGGATATGAAAACTCATACATAGATAAAGATAATTTAAAAAAGATGCTAGCAAGTGTTGAAAAGAACAACAACTGGTTTTTTTCCAGCCTTGTCAATTTCATTATAAACAAGTATATAAAAATCAATAATACCAACGAACCTGATTTTATGCCGCTTTTAACGGAAAAAGAGAAAGAAATTTCGCTCATGATTGCAGACGGTTTGACAAACAAAGAGATCGCACAAAAAGAAAGAATAGCTCTCTCAACCGTCAAAGGGCATATCCAGCATATATTTGAAAAAGCTAACGTAACCGACAGATTTTCTCTTGCCTTAAAATTTAAATAACCAGTAACCAAAACGATTACTGGTTAAAACCTCACCCTACTCTACTGTGTCGATTGGTATATCAATATCAACAAGTAAAGTCGAAGTGCCATCGCTAAAAACATTATAACCTGCATCCACTCCGATATTAGGCAAGCTTCCCGTGTCTACACTTACCGTATTGTCTGTGCCATCACCGTCTGAAGATGAAATAATCAGAGTATTATCATCACTATCTGAAGCACCCATTACATCTTCTGCAGTAATTCCCAAATCATCACCGCTTCCGGTTACTGTTGCGTCTGCATTTAATTCAATGGTATTTATATTAGATACATTCGACAAATCAAGAGTGTCATCAACTGTCAATATATTATCAGTTAGCACATCACCTATATCAGGATTAAGAGATGTATCAACATCTGAATCCGTACCAATTATAAACTCACCCTCAGTTTGATCATAACTCACTTCGGTTCCGGCGACTTCTCCCAACATCACATCAATAGTAACACTGACAGGATCGCTTGAAGCGCCGTGCTCATCCACAACGATGTAGCTGAAGTTTGCATAGTCAAGACTGTCTGTATCAAACTCATACATTGAATCAGGTGTTACCAAGATATCACCGTCGGTATTTACCAATACTGTTCCAATTACCGTTACCCCATCGGATAAATACAGATTTCCATCCACAAGCTCTATATGAAGAGCATCTCCATCCGGGTCTGTATCATTAGCCAACAGCACATCATCCGCAATAACAAACGGAAGAAGAGTGTCAGATTCGCGAGAAGAGGTAACTGACGTGATGACAAACTCGGTACCAGAATCTGCTCCTGTAGCCGAATCAAGAGCATTGATTTCAATTTTACTAAAATCAACTCCCTCATCTATAACAATTTCACTCAAGTCATCTTCATGAAAAATCATTATTGTATCACCGACTTGATCACCCGCTTCATTATAAAGTACAATCTCTATTTTATCGTTGCTATCGATACCGCTTAATCCAATTGTAACTTGGCTTACAGGATTATCAAAGCTAAAACTTATACCTTCATGGTAACTGCCGTAGCTATCTATGGCATTAGGATCATCATTATCTGCATTTCCCTGTCCACCGTCTCCATGTCCTGTTGCAGGATGAACATTATGATCATCTACTGCATAACTGCCATCATCTAAAACTTTGACTGTAGTTTTAGAAATTATTGCATCCGCTTCACCGCTATCCTCAATCGTAACATGATCTGCAACTTTTGTTATGTCATCAGCATAAGCAACTGGAGCATCGTTATCTGTATCAGTGTCTGAATCCGTATCTGTATCGCTATCTGAGTCAGTGTCTGAATCACTATCTGTATCAGAATCAGCGTCTGTGTCTACATCCGTATCTGAATCCGCGTCATTGTCATTGTCATTGTCATTGTCATTGTCATTGTCATTGTCATTGTCATTGTCATTGTCATTGTCTGTATCAGTGTCAGAATCTGTGTCAGTATCTGTATCGTTGTCTGTGTCTGTGTCAGAATCCGTATCGCTGTCTGTGTCTATATCAGTGTCTGAATCTGTATCGTTATCTGTGTCCGTGTCAGTATCCGTATCAGTGTCTGTATCTGTATCGTTATCTGTGTCAGTATCCGTATCATTGTCAGTGTCTGAGTCAGAATCCGTATCGTTGTCTGTGTCAGTATCCGTATCAGTGTCTGTATCTGTATCTGTATCGTTATCTGTGTCAGTATCCGTATCATTGTCAGTGTCTGAGTCAGAATCCGTATCGTTGTCTGTGTCAGTATCCGTATCA
>JAHJEG010000024.1 GCA_018825665.1 bacterium
CTGCAAGAGTAAACCGTTCAAGTATGCTCAAGGTGCAAGAGAGTGCCCACAATATGGAACTCTTGCCCAGAAATATCTACATCGCCCGCGGCGGCGTTCATATGGGATTTTCCAAAAAAGTATCGGGCAAAATTGTCATAAGAGAGAACAAAGAGAAAGGAGAACATTTTTTTCAGCCGAGTGTTGATGAGATGTTTTTAAGCGCTTTGGAACTCTTTGAACCTTCCAATCTTATCGGGGTTCTTTTGACGGGCATCGGTGATGACGGTGCCGAGGGAATGGTCAAACTCAAACAGGCAGGCGCCTACACCTTGGGAGAAAGTGAAAAAACAGCCGTTGTCTACGGCATGCCCAAAGAAGCTTATGAGAGAGGCGGAGTGAGTGAGCAGTTAGACTTTATGCAAATATTAAAAAAAATTACCGCATTAAAATAACTGCCTACTTATTCTCTTTTTGAGCTATTTTGAAGTCTTGGATACACCTGCGAGCTAAGCGCTCAAAGTGTAGATAATCTATAAAGAAATGCTCTTTCTTTATAGGATGCTATATCCATCTCCTGGCGGTATTTGGCGATGGATCTTCGAACCATCTGTATATGAAACCTTTCTTCCACTTTTTCATGCAGATACTTGTCACTGTGGGGTTTTTGTTTATCCTCGTTTTCAACCAGTCTTTGAATAAAATGCTTGATCTCTGAGGTGGACACATCCCCGATAGAGTTTGAAAAAAAATCTTTAAACGCATAGACACCAAACTCACATTCCAGGTATTTATCACTGATGGCACGGGATATCGTGGATTCGTTAAAGCCCAACTCATCTGCCACATCCTGAAGCTTAAGCGGCTTGAGCTCACCGCCCATAAAAAAAGAATACTGTTTTTCTATCAGCACTATCCCTATATTGTACAGGGTGGCTTTTCTCAAATCCAAAAGTTTTACCAGCTCCCGTGCCTCTTTAAACTTTTGTTTGGCAAAATTGTCGTATTTGTCGACCTGTGTCACACTCAAATCTGGATAAAAGTCATGATTTATCTTGATGACAAACTCATCTTTTTTATATTCGATAAACATATCCGGCAATATTGGTATCTCCTGTTCCATATACGCTATGGCGGGAGGATTTCTCAGATGTTTAAGCACCTCTTTTGCATCGGAAATTCGCGGATGATTCAAGAATTTTTCTATCTGTTCGAACTGAAGTATCAAAGAACTGAGCAAAATACTAAGCTCCTCGTCCAAATCAAACTCGTTGAGCTGAAACAAGAACGATTCTTTATAATCCGCCGCACCCACACCCGCAGGTTCAAGATAAGCAAAACGCTGACGAACCTGTTCGACCTTGTAGGCATCCACTTCGCATTGTTTGGCAACTTCATTTATGTCCCCTTCAAAATACCCCTCATCATTGATATAAAAGATAATCTGATGCGCTATTTTTTGAGATATAGGGGTCGGAAAAAGCGGCGCACAGATTTGGTAGTCCAGTTTTTCGTACAGAGACTCACTTGAGACGCTCATCCATTCAATCTCATCGCTCGACGCATTGGAGACACGGTTTTGAGAATCTATATAGGCACGATGGGATCTCTCGGAAGATCCTTCTGATACTTCAAAGCCGGATTTTGTCTCCAGACACGGGTTTTCATTTGTAATGACCTGGATATGCTTGTCCAAATCGCTTAAAGAACATTGAAGCAGGGGCAGCCATGTCTGCATGGAAAGTCTTGGTAACTGCTTTTGTTTGAGAGAAAGATTTTGTTTCATTGATAACTTCTTTGATATAGTTATTAGATTTATTATACTTGATTAATTGAATTGAATACGCTTATAATTGATCTATATTTAAGCAACTGCATATTTTGTTCTAGGGGTAATATTTTTGGAAATCTTGTAAGAAACTCTTGTTCACTCGCCTTAGATAAGGCAAGTGCTGATTAGTATTTCAGGCGGATAAGACCGTTTGGCTGTACAATCTTCATTTGACATGAAAGACGAGCTTTCGGGCTTGATTCATTTAACATTTTCATAACTGCAACCTCTTTGTCAGTTATATCACTTAAAAATTCCATACCTGATTCTATAGTCACGATACATGTACCGCATTCACCGTCACGGCAACCAAACGGAAGTGCACTTCCGGATGCTTCAACTATATCCTGTATTGTTTTACCAGGCTTTACATTAATTGCTAAAAAGTCATTTATTATCTCTACACGTGTTGTCATTTTTTTCTCCTCAGATTTTTATTCGAATGGTTTAACTAGTAACGGTCCCTTGATGATACATTGACATGCAAGTCTCACAGGGGTTTGTTGTGCATATTGCTGCGCTGATTCAGCCTCAAGTTTGCTGATAGCACCCATTTCTACCAATGTGTTGAGTTCTTTATCTTCCATATACGTTGTATACTTGTTTTTATCCCAACCGTCCGGGTCTATTTTGCTTTGAGTGTCATCAGAATCCGGCGCCGTGCCAATCTCTTCTACACGAACAGCACAACTTCCGCACATTCCGTCTTTACACTCTGTAGGAATAACTACACCGTTATTTACAGCAACTCTGAGTAACAAGTCCCCTTGTTTAGCAAATACACGTTTGTCCATACCTTCGCCGAAACCACAAAAGATTACATTTACCATTATCTCTCCTTTATATTATTCCAATGAAATATTCATGGTAAATATTTCATTAACTGCCACATCACAAAAAGATGGTTATACTCCTTCTCTTTGAGATTGCTCATTTCTTGCTTTTTCTTTTGCTCGTTCTTCTCTATGTTCGCGAAGCCAGCGTAATTCTTCTTCTACTTCGTCATAATTGTCTATATCCACCGTAGACTCTAATTCAGCCTCTCTACAGCCGTAGGTCTCACCCTCTTCTATGAAATGTACTTCGTATATACGGATGACCTGAAGCCAGTCTCCGATATGCTTTACATAACCTTCCGCACCGGGCTGCACCAGTATCTCATCAGTTGCACGAAATGGATTTGAACCGTCATTACGTATCGGTTTTTTAATACGTACACGCTCTCCCAGCCTAAATACAGGGAGTATCTCATCTTTAGTTGAAGCTGAGATCTGGTTGACTTGTGCATGCGTGAACTCCATGACTTACCTCCTCTATATCATTACAACTGCTTGATGTGGAACAACTTCCGCAGGCACTCGGATTATCATACATAGCCCAAACATCCGCAGCTGAAGGAGAATAACCGTTTTCAAAATTCTTATAGACCGTGATTAGAGCAAATTTATAAAAATCCAAAAGTTTTTCATCTGTTTCAAATGTTTCTGTTTTTGCTTTTTCAATCATCTCACCATACTTTTTCATTATATGAAAACGCTTTACATACACTAAGCGTTCATCATATTCCAGTTCAAAAAAATCTAGAAATTCTTCCGTATCCGTTAATGTTTCAAATTCACTAAGTCTGCTCATAATCTATCCTTTTTAATTTATATATCCATCTCTTGTCTGACTTGCTTTGACCACTCTGTTAAACGGGATTCGGTCAGTTCTTCCTGGTTTATATCATCGATTGGGAGTCCACAAAATTTTCCGTCTTTTTCCGATAAAGAAAATTTATACATGTACCCCTCAGTCGGCCAATAACCAAAACCCGTGCTCGCGCCGCATTTTTTAAATATATCTTCCATCTTTGCCAGGGCACTTACAAAATGTTCACCATGGGTATCTTGATCCCCCGCTCCGAAAAAAGCTACTTTTTTGCCGCTTAAATCGGGTTCGTCATTATCCATCTCATAGAGCGGATCAACCCAGTCACGCTGAGGATCACCCTGACCCCATGTCGAAGAACCGATTAAAAGAACGTCAAACTCTTCGAACTGCTCCAAATCATCGTAATCCTCTTCCATGTTAATGAGTTCCGCACCATCAAACAACTCTTCAAGTTTTTCTGCAGCAGCCTGTGTAACTCCACCGCTGCTGCCAACAAATATACCTATTTTAGACATTAGTAATCCCCCTTGCATGGTTTAAACTGTTCATATACTTCAAAGGACTTGTCAAGGTATTTTTGTCCTTCTTCATAAAGCTTGTCCAGGGTACGAAATCCAAAACGATGGGCATCCTTAAAGTATTTGTCTACAAGTACAATGCGTCCGGCTATTACGATACAGCGACCGAACCCTTCATGGCTCATCTCCATTACAACATTACACATAACACCGGTTTTACGCTCAAATTGCAATGCGATTGCTTTGAATATCATCTTGATTTCACCTATGAGCATCTCATCGATATCCGCTATGATAGGAATCTGTTTTAGATCCTCTTTGGTTTTTACAAATTTTTTCGTAAGCAGCTCTTCATCACTCATCTTAGACCAGTTGCCAAACTGATCGGTGGCTCTTAACTGACGTATCAACTCTTGCGTAAACTCATTCGCTTTAAAAACTTCACTCATCTATTATCCTTTAATTTATTCAGCCCAACGAGCTAATCTGACATCTTCTGTAGTTTCTATATTCATTATTTTTTTTACCCAGGGAGGCGGATTTGTATTTATCATCTCTATGAGTTCTTTAAGCACATCTTCTATCAAACGCGGTTCCTGAACTTTCATAGGATTGATTCCTCCACGGATGACTTTTGCAGCGGCAGTACCGCCGATAGACTCACAGTACATGATATTCACGCCGCTTAAAGCCTTAACTTTAAAATCTGTTTTATCATCACCGGCCAAGTCTGAGGTATCTGTCTTTATGACTCCGTTAAGTTCAAATCCGTCTTTGGAAACATCGTAAACAATAAATTCTTTTGCTCCGCCGAAGTGGGCGTTTATCGTCTGCATATCTTTTGATGCAAATGCGACTTTCATAGCATTTTCCAACTTGTTCGTACTCTCTACTGTAATTTTTGTGCCCTCACCCATAACAATCTACCTTTTGTATTAAATTTTTTATCCGTGATGTTTTTGCTCACGAAGTTTGTTTGCTACTTCAAAAAGAAAATAAGTGCTTCCCTCATAAAGCTGATCATTTTTAAGTTGATTCCCAAGCTCTTCATAATTCGGAAACCCACGAAGCACTAAAGCGGTATCTTTATCCTGTAAGTGCAATAATCGTTCTGCATGAAAATTGCTTATCACCAAATCCGTATTTTGAAAATATTTTTGTGCATCTTCCAGGTCACCGACAAAAACATTTTCAACATCTAAACCTTCAAGTACAGGGGAGTACGTCGTCGCTACTACCGCATCTACCGTGCCTCCGACACTTTGAAGCAATTCGCACATGCCGCAACACATATCAGGTTCTCCGGTTATGACAAAGTGTGAAGAACCTATCAAAAAGTGAGAGTCGAGCATTGCATCCTGGAGTCTGCCCCTCCATCTTTTGATCAATGGTTTGGGTTCAATTTGTCGTATTTTCATCAGTGAACTGACAAAATTGTCACAATTTTTAAGTCCCATTACATTATCAAAATGGAGGTGTCCTATGTTTTCATTCTTCTTCAAAAGTGCTTTTGCTGCCATTTTCATTGACACACCCAAACTTATGACGTGAGAGCAGTCTGCTAGTTTTACGATATCGTCTATCCCTATCGCTCCTGTTCCCAGCTTGCCCTGCCCTTCACTGAGGTATCCATCAAGAGAGGTGGACAAATCGGGTAAGGCGTAGGTTTCAAATCCAAAACTCTCACAAAATTCTTTTATTTTTTCAACTTCTATAGGCTGCATACTGACATGTGGAAGTACAAGTATTTTATTTGCTTTTATCTCGGTAGAAACTTTGGTATGCTGCTCGATCAGGGCTTTAGCCGTCAATGCCCATCCGCTCTCCATCCCACCTTCAAAATCAGGCGTATTCACATAACAGTAAGGGATTTCTATATGCATTCCCACGCTGCGGACATCGTCACCTTTTGTTTCGGTAAGTCCTGTGGTGTGAAGTCCTATGAGCTCGGGTTTCATAGTCTTGTTTTTTTTTGTAATATTTTCTATCGACATCAGAATTGAGTAATCCCCGCCATCCAATACAGCGGTAATGTCGCTGACAGAGGTGTTGTACATCGCAATAGGCTCATTAAAATGACGCGTATAAAATACCTTGGTATAAGACGCGCACCCCTGCGACGCATGCATAAGAGGAAGAGAGTTCCTGATTCCCATAAATGCCAAGGCTGCACCCATAGGCTGGGAATGCTTGATTGGATTTACCTGTAGAGGTTTATGCTCATGTTTACTGAGTTTTATACTTTCCATTACATCTCCTCCCATGGAGCTTTTGCAGATACGTTTTTAAATACGGGATTTAAAAATGCATACTTCAGATCTTCAGCAAGATTAAGCAGTCCGTCATAGCCGCCATAGCTCACTTTTTTCTCCTGGTTTACATCTATAAAGGATATTTTTTTCTTAATGGCCGTATAGAGACTTCTCCCTCCGGCTAGGAGTATATCTGCTCCCCTTTCATCGATCACTTGTGCCTGCTGAGATGCCGGAGTTTTCATAAGTACCCCGTTTTCTCCAAGATACTCTCTTGCTTTTTCTATATCATCGGCAGTGGATTTGCGGATAGAAGTAGCAACGACCTCAACACCCAGATCCTGAAGTCCCGATGCTATGGACCAGGCTTTATTCCCCCCTGTATTCAAGACGGCTTTTTTACCGGCAAACATCTCTTTGTAAGGAAGCAGTTTTTTTTCCAGACCCTCTTCCAGCTCTGCGATAACCTCTTCGGCTTTTGCCATAAGCTTTTCATCGCCGAGAGCTTTGACGATTTCACGGATAGCAAAAGTGGTATCTCTCTTTCCGTAAAAAGACACGGAGATCCATGGTATTGCATACTTCTCATTCATTTTTCTACAGAGCGTTATCAGTGATTTCGCACAAACGATAACATTCAGCTTGGCACGATGCGCGGTGCGAATAGAGCCGACGCGACCGTCTCCGCTGAGTGAGCTCAATACTCTGATCCCTATTCTCTCAAAAATAGGAAGATACTGCCACATATCTCCGGTTACATTGTAGTCGCCGATAAGATTGATATCATAGGGAGTTGTAAATTCAGGCTCTTTTGTCCCTATAAGATGCTCAAGCACTGCCTCGCCGGCCAAACGTGAGCCGAGGTTCTTTCCGCCTACAAAACCCGGTGCATGAACCGGAACAACAGGGATATTGTTTTTTTGGGCTGCAAGTTTGCATGTCATGTCGATATCATCACCCACAAGTGCCGTAACACATGTCGAATACACGAATATCGCCTCAGGCTTATAATGTTGGACAATATACTTTATAGAATCTTCAAGCCTTTTGTCACCGCCGAAAATAACATCGTTTGTCGTAATACCGGTCGTAAAGCCCATAACCGTATGGTCACGCCCCTTGTAGGAGCTCAGGGTCTCTCTTGTTTCCCATGATGCACCCAGACACGTTTGCGGACCGTGAACCAAATGTACGGCATCAGCATAGGGAAAGAGTGATATTTGGGCACCGTCAAATGCACACCCTCCCGCTGCAAGCCCGGGTTTTGGTTTATCACACCCCTCACCGGGTTTTTTATCTTTGGAGTGCGAACACGCACTCTCATTCATTAACTCTTTTATCTTTGCACGATTTACCATAAAACACTCCTTTGGAGTTATATAGAACCCATATTGCAAGTTTTGTTCGAGCTTGAGTATTTAGTATATAATATGCATGATAGAAATAATTCTATTAATGAGGATATAACCGTGAATGAACAGGATTTTATAATTACAAATGCCGGCATAAAAATGCCAAAGATACTTTACGGGACAGCTTGGAAAAAAGAAAAGACGACAGACTTGGTGGTAAAAGCCGTTGAAGCCGGATTCAGAGGAATTGACACGGCTTGCCAACCTAAACATTATGCACAGGAGAGAGTCGGTGATGCTCTTAAAATCTTAAATAAAAAAGGGATACGCCGGGACTCTTTATTTATACAAACAAAATTCACTCCGCTTGCCGGACAAGACCCCAATAACATTCCCTATGACAAAAATGCTCCGCTTCTTGTACAGGTCGCACAATCTTTTGCAAGATCACAAAGCGATCTTCAAACCCAATATGTCGATTCTTTGGTTTTACACTCTCCCTTGTTTCCCATGTCACATCTTTTAGAGGTCTATAACGCCATGCAAAACTTACATGACAAAGGTTTGGCTATGCAGCTTGGCATAAGCAATTGTTACGACTTATCGGTTTTAAAGCGTTTGTATGAGGAGTCCAGAGTAAAACCATCAGTTCTTCAAAACAGGTTTTACAGCGAATCTGGATACGATAAAGAGATTCGAAGATGGTGTAAGAGCAAGGGCATCATCTATCAGAGCTTTTGGTCTCTCACTGCAAATCCGCATCTTTTAGAGAGCCCAACCATTGTGCAACTGGCTCTAAAATATAAAAAGACAGAAGCCCAGATACTCTTCAAATACTTGAACTCCCAGGAGATAGTCCCCTTAACCGGAACCGCCTCCCAAACACATATGATGGAAGATTTGAATGCCTTGGCAATAGAGATGAGCCCAGAGGAATATGACCAAATAGGCAAATTGCTCTAATATGTTATAATACAAATAATTATTTTGCAAGGTGTACATAATGCATACTATTAAACTTCAGGTAGAAGATACTATTTATTCTCATATTATGTTTTTTTTAAAAAATCTCAATTCTAAAGAGTTGCAAATTATAGAAGATAAAGAGATACTGCAAGATGAAGAGAATAAAGAACTCCAAGCATTTTCAAACCACTCTGCAAATCTGGTAAATGAGTGGAAAGACGATAGCGAGGATGAAGTGTGGAGATAAAGCAATCGGATATAGTTTTGTGTGAGTTTTATTTTAGTGACTTACAACAATCGAAAAACAGACCTGTCTTAGTTTTTAAAGACAATTTACCTCATAATGACTTTATAGCAATCCCCATCAGCAGCAAAATCCAAAATATGCAAGATGATGAAATCATCATAGGCAATGTAGATTTTATAGACGGCACAATTCCAAAAACTTCAAAATTAATGTTAAGAAAAACTTTTGTAGTATCAAAAGATGCTGTTTTAAAAAAATACGGAACACTCAACGAAGAGAGTTTTAAAAAGTATCATAACTCATTTTGTAACTATTTTTACTGTTTGAAATAATTTCCTCGTTTGTACAGTCTGAGACTGTGAAAAAACTCATTTTCTTTGGAACAGATGGCTTGCCTTCGAAAAAGTGAGGGCATCAGAACGGCTATTTCGCAGATAAAATCACTCATAAATAACCCAACTCTTAAGAATTTAGCAGGTAAATAGCTAAGATTGATATCATACCTCTTAGGAAATAAATATCACTTCCAACTCCCTAGGTTCATCATATCTCTCACTATCTCCAAAATTACCGCTCTTGATTCTTTCGATTCGACGGATAATAGCCATTCTACCTTGTATATCTTTTAGTTTATACAACCATTAAGATACATTAAAATCAATTAACTAAAATTAACTTTTCATCTCTGAAGGTTTTCCTATATAAAAGCCCTGTCTGTATTCAATCCCAAGCTTTTTTACTATCTCGTCTACAGATTCGTTACAAACAAATTCTGCAACCAGTTTAAAGCCTGATTTTTTTGCAAAGTGTACAATGGTCTCTGCAACAACTTTACTGTTTTTGTCGGTGTCTATAGAGCGGATAATCGAACCGTCAATTTTTATATAGTCGATATCCAGTTTTAAGATACGTTCAAAATTGGAATATCCTGAACCAAAATCGTCTATGCTGACTTTGCACCCCTTGCTTTTTACCGTTGCAATAAAGGTGCTTATGTCCTCATAATTTTTAATACTCTCAGATTCTAAAATCTCAAAAGTCAATCGTTTTGCAATCTTGTATCTATCCATCAGGGTTAGGATATGCTTTACCGTTCTCTCGTCTGAAATATCTTCATAGGAGATATTGAGCGATACGGCCTCAGTTCTGTGTTCAAAGATTTTAAACACCATTTCACTCATCATACGTGTAATCTTTGGATAGAGTTTCGCATGCTTGGCTATATGTAAAAAAGTATTTGGATAGACTATATTTCCGTTACTGTCTACCATTCTCATAAGAGCCTCATAAAACACGATTTTTCCCTCATGGTCCACTACGGGCTGAAAATGGGGAAATATCCGTTCATTTTTGATAGCATCTGCTATCTTCTTTGTCCAAATAAGATTATCCTCAAATGTTTGTACCAGGTTTTTTGCATCTTTGTAAAAGGCATAATAATGATTTGAACTTTTGGCAAATTTTAATGCGATATCCGCATCTTCAAGCAGCAAATCATTTGTCTCAAGCGAATCTTTTTTACATTCTGATACGCCGATACTCACATATAACAATAATTTAAGTTCTTTGGGTCCGAATACAAATTCTGATATTCTTGTTTTGATTGTATACAAGATGTCATACAAGTCGGCATGTGCAAATACGGTGTTGGAAAAAAGAGCGAACTCGTCAGAATGCATTCTGTAGACTTTTAGCCCATACTCATCGGCAATGGATTCAAAGACGGATGCTACCTGTTTGAGTACAATATCCCCAACGTTTATACCGTAGTAGGAATTTATCTGTTTAAAATCATTGATATTCGTAAGAATTACCGTCGGACAGGTTGAGTTTTTCAAATCATGCAAAAACTGATTACGATTTGCAAGTTTAGTAAGAGAATCGTGATAAAAGCGGTATTCCATCTCATAATTATTCGCTTCTATCTGCTTTTGATATTCATTTTCCTTGGTCACATCAAGTTTCAAAGCCAAGAATCCTTCAATCTTCCCTTTATCGTTGATAAGGGGACTTATGGATGCTTTTTCATAAAACAGGCTTCCGTCTTTTTTTTTGTTTATAAATTCTCCGAGCCATTTTTCACCTGATGCTATGGTTTTTTTAATCTCATCATAATATCTCTGGTCATGTTCGCCCGATTGTAATATTCTTGGATTTTTCCCTAGAACCTCTTCTCTGGAATAGCCGGAAGTTTTTTCAAACGATTCATTGACATAGGTGATTTTATAATCCAGATCTGTGATAATAATATTGTTATCACTGTTTTCAACGGCCTTGGCAAAGGTGTTGAGCCTGCTTTGCTGTTTCAAAAGACCGCTATAGAGCCTTTGTATCATCAAGAAGAGCCCCAAGATAACGATGATTACAAAAGCATTCAATCCGATATACAGATATATCTTGTTGTGGACCAAATCGATATGCTTCACCGTCAGAGTCTCGATATCGCCTAATATTTTTTGCTCAAAATTTTCCTGTATCTCATTTACTCTTTTAAAATCATAATCCCAACGACCGATATCAAAATCAATCGTGTCCTTGGGAGTAAAATCTATAAGTCGGACTAATATCTCATGCAAATTTTGATGCGGTTTGGACTCCTGCTGTGCTCTAAAGCTTTGCGCCTGCTGCTGGCTTGCTATAAGCAAAAAATCATTTTCTTCAATCTGCGCGAGAATAAAAGCATTATTAAAAAAACGGTAGTGTTCCCGATTTAAAAAACGTTTATTCATGATTGCGATAGTAACGGCTTGGTCAACTTCCGTCATAGCCTCATGCATGGATGCCAAGGCCATATACTTCATTATCTCGGATTTGATTTCACTCGGCAGATCAAGCTTGTAAATCGTTGCAAGCTCATTTAGATAGAGTTGAATCAGGCTTGTATACTCTGCACATACTTGAAAGTTTTCATGATTTTTCATTCTTTTTCTGATCTCTTGGAGCTTCGCATTTTTAAGCTTACTGGCATAGATATTTGAATAAGCACCTGAAGTTGTTATGAGAGCATCCGTCTGAGTGTAATATTTGAGCAAAGCTTCTTCGCCGATGGAAGCTAGATTTAGTTTATAAAGAACGCTGGCTTTACGCTCTTTTTGCAGACCATGTATTGCATTGCTTATATAGCCGTAGTATTTAATCTGCACATCCAGATTCTTTAGATTTTTCAGCTCCTTATACTGCCCGTATATCAGGTATGCAGACCAGGTGACAAGGATACTGATTGCAAATACAATAATGATATTAAATCTATTTTTTTCAAAACTGTTCATGCGGTGATTGTAGCATAATACGCATACTGACATACTAAAAGATATTTTTTTATCTAGAATGTAATATGCATTGGTATCAAAAAAAGGAGGATTTATGGATGATACCCTAAAACTGCATGTGGATATTATGGATTACAAACATGATGAATTCCTGGAGATTCTGTCCGAGGTTCAGTCTTGTAATGAGGATGAATTTATACCGCTTTTTGAAAAGATGATAGAGCACACAAGAGAGCACTTCAACGCAGAAGAAGAGATAATGAGGACCTATGACTTCTATGACAGAAGAGACCATTTTCTTGAGCATGAAAATCTCCTCAACGAAATGGAATATTTTTATACCAAATCCATAAAGATCCCGAACTTTGGCAGGTCGTATGTCAATGAATATGCCTATGAAAAGTTTAAACGACATATCTTAAATATTGATTCACAGCTTGCAATGTTTTTAAAGAACAACAGTATCGCATAACTTTCACTGCAGCCAAGAGTTAAACAACATTGTATTTGACTAATCAAGTTCTCAACTGAACTTTTTTGCTTCAATAGAGTGCAAAAAAGGACAGTACATGTCAACGTATACCCTCGTCTATTTAAATCGCAATGAGTATTTGTCTTCTATAAAAGATATAAAAGACTCCGGAACATTAAATTTTGCGAATATGTCGCTTCAGTGGTGGGATAAACAGTTTGGCTGGTATATCAAAGGGTGTGTCGTCCTAAGAGACCAGGACAACACGCATTTGTCCTATCTTTTTTATAAAATTGACCGCTACAACGAGTATATGACGATACACAATATCTTCACTCCACATGCCAGACGCAGACACGGATATGCCAACATTCTGCTTGGCATGATATTTGACCTGGCAGTCATAGAAAAAGTAAGCCGTTTTAAATTTAGCTCCATCTCCAACTCTTTGGATTTTTATCTCTCTCTTGGATTCGTGTATTGGGGCTTAAACAGCGTAGGTGACTATTATTGCGATTTACCGGTCCCAAAAAACGGTTTATCCGGATTAAAAAAAATGCTGCAAGAGGAGAATATCGCTACGCTTATAGGAAAAAAACTGCATAAGATATATACCAAGATAGAAAATAATGACACTTCCCTGACGCTGGAGCAAACAGACAAATACAACCAAGACAAGACTAAAATGGGTGCCAAATATCTTTTGAGTGCTCTGAGTAAAATAAAACACGAATCATAATTGCATATCCGAAAATAAAATCAGCAGGAATAAATATGACGAAAAACACATTGGCATGGCTGCAGTTAAACGGCTATTCACAAAAAGATTTGAATCTGGCAGGGAGCTACGGAAATACTGCCCTGATGAAAGCTTCCAGAGAGGCAAACGAAGAAGTTGTAGAGGAACTTTTAGCATCTCATGCAGAGATAAATCTAAAAAACATAGATGGCAATACCGCCTTGTGGCTGGCATGTTTCAGTGAAAATAAAAATATCGTATTTATGCTTATTCAAGCGGGGATAGAGATCGACACTTCGAATGTAAACGGCGTCACATCGCTTATGTACGCTGCTTCAAGCGGGAAAGAGTCTATGGTAAAAATGCTTCTGGATGCGGGCGCGGATGTGCACATTAAAAATCCTGATGATTTCACTGCACTTGATCTTGCCGTAACACCTAAAATACTCAAAATGTTACGCTCTCAAGATACAAAAGCCTGATTCTCCTAAGCCCAAATAATCTCCTCTATCAAATCGGCTGCAATCTCTATACATCCGTACTCGGTGTTAAAAAATGGATGTTCCATATCGCATTCGCCATAATGGTGGATGTAGTGGTTAAAACTGTTATCTTCAAACTCAATCATATCTGTCTCACACATTGTCAATCCTTTTGCGGGCTAAACCCAAATGTAATTTATACTTATACATTTACATAAACTATTCTCAACTTTATTATTTAAAATATGCAATTTTTATACTTATTAGACAAAAATACGACAAAAATGTCATTTTTTAATAAATTTGACATAAATCAACCTAAATAAGAGTAAATTTATCCTATTTATCTCCATTGCTTCTTTTGTAAAGATAGTGCTATAATGGATATACGTTCAACAACTTCTCAAAGGAGATTGTTATGAGATTACATCTTATTTTATCAAAAGTCATACTCTTCATAGTTGTGTTTTTTTCTGTTTTGGGATGTAGCGGAGGCGGAGGAAATAGTTCAAGTACGTCATCTGATGATGGAACCAGCGCATCAAAAGATATTTCACTTGATACTGCTTATATAGTTAATCTCTCCTCTATGCTAGAAGATGCAAAAGTTGAAGGGGTATTAATAACGGGTCAAGAAGCTCGAATTAATATGCTTAATCTGGAAACGGACAATATAAAAGTGAAGCTAAGCGGTGAGAATGGTGATCAAATTATTATACCAAGCAAAGTTTCACTAGAAGAACAAAGTATAGTTTTCACTACACCGCTCAACACAATAAGTGGAGAACTCTACATATTAGAGGAAGATGTTACTCTTCCGGGAGTTTCCTATAAACTTTTCACTTCAAGTACCCCTCAGATAAATACATTAATACCGGCAAAAGTTGCACCGGGCAGTTCAATCACGATTACGGGAAAGAACCTTCGTGAACCTAGTTACAAGGTTTTTTTAAATAATGAAGACCTTAATATCACTGTCATGCCTGTAAATAATCAAGTGGGTTGTACTTTGCCTCAGCAAGTAAAATCTGGGAACATTTATCTCAAAACTGATGATTATGCAACCAATAGTCTTGAGATCAGGATTGAACGTAATCTCTCTTTTCTGGTTTCTTTAGCCCAAGATTTAAATTTTACATCTGCATCTATAGCATTCGCTGTTGATGGTGCTGAATTGACACTTGACGACAATTTTACTACCTTAGTACCTGTAGAGAACACGATGCAACACCTCCAAGCGACAGTGGAAATGGATGATAGTTCTTTTTCTCATCTCTATAGTGCTGTTGTGCTTCCAGATATGAATCAAACAATCGTCCTAGATGCAAATAGTACCGCCATATCATGGATTTTTATCGGACTGGGTGCATCCAATATGCCTCAAGAGCAGTGGCGTTCTCTCTATGATGATGTTGCAACAAACATAAAGGTTCAAGATCTTGCTGAATATATAGCCTTTGTACAAAGAGAAGATTTTTCAAAATGGACACAATTGAATGATCCTGTTTTAAAAACAAAACTTCAAGATGCATTGATAGATGTATTGGATAAGTTTAAACTGAACGTAAGTGCCGCACTGACTGATGCATATGCTTCGCCAAGTTCTATCGTCACTATTACGCAAACTCCTATCAATGGAAATATATATGTTGATGATATCGATTATGGCTATATCACTAATTCAAAACTCAATAATGGCAGCGTGACGATTGTCAATGATACATTACTCTATCTCAGCATCGAGGCGGTTACTACAGATGATGAGGACTGTATGTTTGAGTCCAATACTGAAGGTGGATGTATCATCAATCACTATAGACATATCAACGGTCCATTCGACATGTCTATTCCTTCTGTTATAGCACCAAAAAGTGGTTTACTTGGTATCTCTAACTCTCAAGAGATAAGGTTAAGCGGGAAAGATGCTCATTTAGAGATTGTTACCGGTGGCTATAACGATACAACCGATAAGATAAATATTTCCAATATATTAAAAACCCATACATTTATTGATGGAGTTGTTACTCCTTCGTTAAATCTGCTTCTCTCTCCTTTGCTTGGTAGTGTTTTACCTGAAGATCATAAAAACCAAAATATCATTGATGGTCTTAATACAATTTATGGCCCTACTTTTCTTATCGATATTACAAAACTCGTTGCGAATAAAGATACGAACTGGGGAACGGCACTTGATACGATTTTAATTCAACCTATTACATCAGGATTAGTATCTTGTATCTCTACAAGCCCTGATGAAACATGTACGCGTATTCTCAATGGTATTGCCAAGTTGTATGGAATTACGAGTGAAGATTATGTAAAAGAATTACAAGAACGCCTTATCACCGCCGCATTTGACAGGGTTATTAAACGAGCGGTTGTCGCATTACCTGTTGCTGGCTGGGTTCTTGAAGCATCGATTATTATATATCAGTCCTATGACGTTATCTCTGATACGAAAACAATTGCCGATAGTCTTTACGATATGACAACAAATCCAAAAGAGATGAATGTGGATGTAGATTTTCATCTCAAAATCACAGAAGTAAAACCTATGTGTTTAGGTGTTAGTCCGACTGACATCAATATAGCACTTTATGCACAAGGGGAAGGTTTTGTCATAGAAGATGCAGGTTCACCCGAGGTCTATATTATAAATGAAGGTGGACTCAAAACAGATGCCACGTCCTTGGACACGGTGACAAATACAAAAATTTACGCACAATTTGACGCGCAACGCCTTATAGACAATAGAAGTGTCAATGCCAATCTTTTTGTTGGTTATGGCGATTTTTTTGTCATCAACGATAATTTTATTAGAATTGTAGACGAAGGCGATACTATTGTCCACTTTGACTCCATTGACCCATATAGTGCCGTCGCTCGAGCGACAATCACTCTTAATGGTTGTGGATGGTTACCATTCAATGATATTAAGGTCTTTTTCAAAACACTGGATGGCGAAGTAGAAGGCGAAGTTGTTGGGGCAGATATTCAAACTATACAAGTCAAAGTCCCCGATACTGCGATAGACGGACCTGTCTATGTCACCACCGGTAATAAAAAAACTATCAATCAATACTTTGAAATCAAAAAGTTCGGTTTAATAGAAGCAGACATAGAAGTACTCAATGAAAATGTTGAAGTTGTTCTCAATGGTGAAGGTTTAGATCGTGTGACAAATATTTTCTTTGTTGATAGTTTAGGGACTAAGATGGAGGGAACCTTACATGATATAAATATTTCCTCTCTATCTGTTATAGCTGATATTCCCGCTACTCTTTATGCAGGTGAGGTCAAAGTTTATGCTATGAGAGACGATGGACTTGAAACAAATGCCTTAAAGCTAAAAAAACTGCCACAAGAAGTCCAAGCAATCCCAGGAAGTCAAGGTTTTGACGGTAGTTTAACTATTACCCTGACACAAGCAGAAGGTGCAGAGATTTATTATTATCACCAAGGTGGTGAAACACAAACTTATACAGCGCCTTTTACTATTAATTCCAGTGAAGTTGGCTTACTTGATGAATATAAACTTTATACCTATGCACGCATCGTTATAAATGGTGTTTCATATAACTCAAAAATTAAAGAATATACTTATATCCCAGCATCGAGTAGTTGTCCCTTAAAGTATGATACGACTTTACACGCTTATCATTCTTACTATAGCAGTTGGTTTAATGCTATAGATACAGACGGAGATGGATACTTCGATGATTATCTCCGCTGTAGTTACTATAGTGATACAGAAAATTTATTTAAAGAAGAGCCCTTTATAGACAATAGTTTACATGGTATTACCAGAATCTTTTACAACACTGGTCGACTTCAGAGTGAAGGAAATTATATTAATGGCAATAAAGATGGTATTTTCAATTCATATTATGATTCTGGTCAGTTAAATCATATGGAAATATACGTCAATGGATCTGCTGAGGGCGTTCATATTTCTTATTATGAAGATGGAACAATATGGTCAGAAACTACATACTTAAACAATCAACGTGATGGTACGACTAAGAGTTATTATGATACCGGAATATTGAGAGCGCTTTCAACATACAGTGCAGGTATCCTTCATGGATTACAACAAAGCTATTATGAGACAGGACAACTAAAGTCAAATGGATACAATATTGATTGGAAAAAGGATGGAGTTTGGACAACATATTTTGAATCTGGAGTGACAGAATCAACAATAACATATACACTTGGAGTCCGTAATGGTATGACTAAAATATACTTTGATACTGCAGTTCTAAATCGTGAAACGCCTTATGTGGATGGAAAAAAAGAAGGTACCGAGAAAATTTACTACGCAACGGGTACTCTTTATATAGAAGCACCTTATACGAATAATCAAAAAAATGGTCTCTATAAGGAATATTGGGAGACAGCAGGAGTTCATTTTGAGACAACATACGTTAATGATCTCAAAGAAGGTGCATACAAAGGATATTACATAACAAGCGAGCTTCAATATACGGGAACTTATCAAAATAATCTTAAAGACGGGGAATTCAAAGAATATTCATTAAGTGGTGATTTAATATATTGTCAGATTTTTGTAGAAGGCGTATATACAGGGAGCTGTATGCCCTAAGAATACATAGGAAGTCCCTAGAGTTTCTATTTTTATACTACATCGTACAATAATTGCATTATCTTTTTTATTATATATAGGAAGGAATAGTATGAACCCTCAAAGTGCCAAACGATCCCTCGCACACCTGTGTGAAAAAAAAGTCCCCGTGTTCTTATGGGGTCCTCCTGGTATCGGTAAATCTTCGATAGTTGCTCAAATAGCTGCGGAACAGGGAATAGCATGTATAGATTTACGTCTCTCTTTGCTTGATCCGACGGATTTAAGAGGTATCCCTTTTTTTAATCCGACTCAAAACACAGCGCTATGGGCTCCTGCATCTTTCCTGCCTGATGGCAGCCAAGAAAAAGGGATACTTTTTCTCGATGAACTTAACACTGCCGCCCCGATGGTTCAGGCCTCGGCATACCAGCTCATCCTGGACAGAAAAATAGGCGAATACACGTTGCCCGATGGATGGTCTATTGTGGCCGCGGGAAACCGTGAGAGTGACAGAGGGGTTGTGTTTCGCATGGCGGCACCTCTTGCAAACCGTTTCGTGCATTTGGAGATGGAAGTAAATGTAGAAGACTGGCGTACCTGGGCGATGGGAGCAAATATAGACTCTTCCATTGTTGCCTTTATTGGCAGTCGTCCGGATGCGCTCTTTGCTTTCAACACAAAAGAGGACAATCGCTCTTTTGCAACACCGCGCACCTGGTCCTATGTCCATGAGATTATCTCCTCACATCCTGAAGAGGACTTAATTATGCCGATGGTCTCCGGAGCTATCGGTGAAGAGCTTGCGGCTTCGTATTTAGGATTCCGCGCCGTAGCAGGTGAGCTGCCGGATTTGGATGCCATCCTCGATGGGACATGCAGTGATGTTCCGAGTGATGCTTCGGCTTTGCATATTTTATGTGCGGCACTCACTATGCGCATCAATGATGGCACGGGCACGAAAAAACTCAACAACCTTGTGAAATACTCGCTCGCTCTTCCGGGAGAATTTGCCGTGATGATTATACAAGACCTCAGAGAGCGCCACATTGAACTCGACCATGTGGAGAGCTGGACACTGTGGATGCGCAAGTTCAATACACTCCTGCACGTATGAACACCGAAAAACTGCTGGAAAAAGCAAAAAGTCAGCTCACCATCAAACACCCCTATTTTGGTATGCTCGCCTCAAGACTCAAGCATGAGGGCAGTGAAAAAGTGGGTGCGTATGCGAGCAACGGGGTAAGGTTTTTATATAATCCCGACTTTATGAGCAGACGTACGCTTGATGAAGTGATGTTTATCCTGACAAACTGCGTTATGCATCATGTTTTGTCACATCAGCAACGCCGTCTCAACCGTCAGGGCTCTTTATGGCAGCTCGCAACCGACTACGCTATCAATAATCTCTTACACAAAAACGGTCTGAATATCCCTCAGGGTGCAAACTACAACGAAGAGTTTGAAGATATGTTTGCCGAAGAGATCTATGAACTCTTAAAAAATGAGTACTTTGCTGATTTGGATGATGCTTTTAATGACAATGCCACTCCCAATGAGAACCTTGTTCCAAATGCAGGAGATGAGAATGCGCAAGATGAGAAAGCTTTTTCAAATATTGAAGATATTGAAAATGAATTAGATCCAAAAACAGAATCTGAGTGGGATTACGCGGCTTCCGTCTCACAGGAACTTGCCCAAAGAAAAAGTGCCATGCCCTCAGGTCTTGAGAGACTTGCAAAAAAAATGACAGCGAATGATATCGACTGGAAATTTGAACTCTACAATGCGATAAACCGTCATATGAGAAACAACTACGCCTTTATGCCCCCGAATAAAAAACATCTCTACCGCGGTTTTGTTCTCCCTTCACTTGCAAGTGACACTCTGAGTTTATGTGTGGCTGTGGATACTTCAGGCTCTATTGATGATGCTCTCTTGGGTGCATTTATGGCAGAGTTTAAAACGATTATGCAGAACTTCCCCTCTGTAAAAATAGAGCTCATTATCGCTGATGCAAAAGTACACGGGCATTACACTTTTGTCGGTGGGGAAAAGATGGACTTTCCTCTCAAAGGGGGAGGAGGAACCGACTACCGTCCTGTTTTTGAATACATCGACGCAAATCTGCCGATGAATACAATGCTGCTGTATTTTACAGACGGAGACGGATGGTTCCCAAAATATCCGCCAAGCTACGAAGTACTATGGGCACTCTCACGAAAAGCAAAAGTCCCCTTTGGCAGACCATTGGTGATATTTAACTAGAATTTTTGTGATGCATTAGCAATGCTCTGCCAAAGGAGTTGTCATGGTTTTTTTGATTCCATCTTGGGCATGTGCAAGTTGTGCTTTTGGACTATTGCTCTGTACCCCTTTTTCTGGTACAATATTTTCATCTGAATTATTAAGGAGTTCACTATGTTGACCGCTATGTTTATCTACGGGCTTATGCTCTTTGGTGTCCTTGTCCTTCTCGCCGCTATCGGTGGTGCTATCAACGGGATTATTTTGAGCTTCAGAAGAAATCCCCCTAAGTTTATCAGTAACATTAGAAAATCCATCCGTTAACCCACTCCAAACACCCCCGAGACCTTTAGCGACTACACCGCTTTTGGCTTCTCTGGTTCTAACTTCACCATTTGAATTAAGGACTTGACTTGTCTCGTTTAAATTTACTTCATTGCCATTTTTATCAACCAATCCACCGTCTTCGTTGTATTTACCGCCATCACTTAAAATATCTTTTGCTGTTACTTTTTCTCTTGGCATAAAAGGCTTCGAAAGCTTATTTACACCAACTAATCCCGCCACTCCAAGAGACCCTGCCAACGCATATGTTCCCACACCTAATCCATTCTGTTCCCCATTTGCCGGAGATATGTTTTCCAGAAGTTTGTCATAGTTTTCTTTAGGCAGTATTTTTTTTGATAAAGCCAATCCGGCAGTTGTTATTCCCATTATCGTACCCTCTTCGCTAGAGATAAATGCCCCAGCATCTGTTATAGCAAGCAGCGAATCCCTTAATTTGTCTACCTCTGCCGAATCATTTGGGTTAGTCGCAATAGTCTTTGCTGCGGCAGTTGCAAACTCCCCTTTAACATTTGTATTCTTTTTGTATCCGGTCTCTTTAAAATGCACAGATGTTTGAGTTGATGATGTGTTTTTGGTTGCATTTGTACTATCTCCTGCATTTTTAAACTCCGTGCCCCCAAACACTGCTGATTTCAGTGAGTCGGTCATTTTATTACCCATTCCCCAACCGATAGCACCAATTACTTCGTCTTGTGTTCCCATGTCAAGACTATCTCTATCTACTTTACCATTTGTGTATGAAGGTTGTGATTTAAGAGCTTTTGATTTAATTAAATCTCTTTCTATGCTTGCTCTTTCTTTATCATCCAGCATTTTAGAAGTCCGCAATGCATCCGCACTCGCCTGCATCCCGCCCGCTTTTTGCGTTGCAACATCTTTGTTCGCCTGAATATATGCCTCACTGCCGCCTTTGAAACCGTTGACTATTCCTTTAGTTAGCTTGGCATGTGGAAATTTTTGAGAAATACACATCTTTGCGTTTGTAAAAAACATATGTATACATTTTTTGCAGGGCTTGATGTGTTTGTATTCATCGCTGTTGATGTCTCAGATGTACTTTTTGCTTCTGATAAAGGTTTTATATCAGAAGGATTCGGCATAGCTGCTTCAGTCTTTGATTGAACCGCAGACGCTGCTTCAGATTGTGTTGCCTGTTGCTCATTATTTGACTTTTTGACTCCTTCCATATATTCCGTACCCGCATTTTTCACTACATCCATCTCTTTGAAATTCGTCCCAAGTAAATTGTTAGATATTGCTCCGCCTAAATTCACAATGTCCTCACCAAAATTTCCTACTGCTCTCAATCCTGTTCCCACAGCATTGGTAACATTCCCTTTTGAGAGTTCCATTCCAGCTGCGACAATATCATTTCCTGTATCTTTCCCAAGCACAAAGCCGATAGCATTTGCCGCTGCATTTGAATAGTTACCGTTTTTGATGTTGCCCGTGAACTCATTCGCATCATTTTGTAGTGACTGTTTAATATCATCAGCGCTTGCGCCTGTCGCGGCCATTAAGCCTAAGGAGACTATAAGTCCCTTCAGTCCGCCGCTGCCTCTCCTCTTGTCTGTATCAGGTGTTTCTGGAGCATCTAAGACCGTTCCGCTTGCATCTAAGACCGTTCCGCTTGCCTCTACGGACGGCTTTGCAAACGGAGCATTAGCGTTTTTCATTTTCTCTTGCGCTCCTTCGAGGGCTTTATCGTGCATGGTTTTTGAATCACTTTCTGCTGCTGCAACATTTTTTTGTGCCGTTTGGGCATCAGGTTTTTGAGATGAGGAGTTCATCTGCTGTGTCCTCTTTTGATTCTCTTCTATTTTCCCCTGAGCGACCTCTGCATCTTTTTTAAATTCTCCCACTCTGTGTTCTCTCTCATTTGAACCCATAGCCTCAAAATTGACGACATCTTTCCCTTTTGCGTTTTTGCTCATCAGTATGCCGTTTTCATTCAACTCTCGAGGAGTAAAGGCAGCTCTTATCTGAGCGCTTTTAATCTCTTTACCGTCTTGCAAATCCAACAAAGCCTGAGAAACTGCTGTCCTCTCAGGAGTATTTGGAGCTGTTGATGCATATTTGTCCGCAAGAGCCATGCCGAGTTTCTCTTGTCCTAAATCTGCCAAAGGAGTTGTCATGGTTTTTTTGATTCCATCTTGGGCATGTTCAAGTTGTGCTTTTGGACTATTGCTCTGTGCCCCTTTTTCTGGTACAATATTTTCATCTGATTTAAGGAGCTCTTTATGATGAGCGTTCTCACTTTGTTGTTTCTTGGGTTCATCGGTCTCGCCATAGTAGGTTTTGTTGGTGGCTTGTTGGGTTTTGATGGTAGAAGCATTTCCGAGGATTAATTTTCTAAGTGTCTTTCCCTTGTCTAGTGCTTTCCCAAAAAAAACACCTCTCCCCGTCTTTTTCTCTTCCGTAATGGGTTTACCGTCTTCACCAAAAACAGTATTCCCTTGTTTGTCCTTTTTTTCAACAATTTCTGTTTCAGGATTGAATTTTTTGTCAAACTTATAGGCACCATATGTTGTCGCACCAACAAACAATAGTTCACCAAGACGATCACTTTCGGAATTTGGATCTTTTTCCCATCGCGCTTCTACTTCATTTGTAATTGCATCCCCATCTTTATTACCGAAACTGCTTCGTGCCATTTTTCTAAAATTATCAAAATTTCCGTTCTTTACATCTGCAATTGCTCCAATGATAGCTTCTTTCCCATGATCACCACCAATTTTAGCAGATACTTCTGCCCATGCTGCTCCATCAAGAGTTGTACCTTGTAGTTGAATGCCAGTGCTAATACTTGTAGCATCGTTAAGTATTTCTGAGTTGTCTGTCCTTTTCAAATGCCCATCTAAATCTGCAACACTATTATCTGCTTTTGCATTAAGGTTCTTGCCTGCATTCTTCATCTCATATCCATTCACTATCATCGCCTTCAAACTCTCGCCCATCTTGTGACCTTGTGAAGTACCTATCGCTTTTGCAAGAGTATTAGAGTCGCTTGGAGTGATACTTGACGCAATTGCTTTGCCTTCATCGTTGTACTGGATATTTTCATCATTTGCAATAAAACCGTCCTTCTTCATTGCAGCTACATTCGCTTTTCTCTCCTCTTTGGTATTTCCAGCATTAATCATCTTTGCCATTGCCTGCTGGATAGTTCCTTTATTCTCCTCTCCAAGGAACTCTCCCTTACTGAGCATCTCCGCATTTCCGGTAATCTCTTTAAGTCTCATAGAGTCTTTTGCTTCTGTTGTCAAATTCCCCTTCTCATTAAGAGTACCTGCAATACGCATCCCGTCCGCACTCGCCTGCATCTCACCCGCTTTTTGCGTTGCAACGTCTTTGTTCGCCTGAATATATGCCTCACTGCCGCCTTTGAAACCGTTGACTATTCCTTTAGTTAGCTTGGCATGTGGAAATTTTTGAGCAATACACATATTTACGTTTGTAAAAAACAATATTATGCTTTTGGATGTCTAATATGCTTGGACATAAAAATGTTTCAATTACACTCTCTACATACACAAAATTTATCAAAGAAGATGATGAAGTACGAATAAGAAATATTGAAAAAATGGGCACGATTATGGGCACTTTCTCTA
>JAHJEG010000025.1 GCA_018825665.1 bacterium
CTATTATTAATATTAGTTTAATAAAATATAAACATATCCGACACTTTGGGCCAAGCTGTTTATTCTAGTAACAGTTACATGTGATAATCAGTTCTTAAGTAATCTTTATAAACAATTTATAATTATTATGAGTACTTTGATTTTTACGCGCCATCAACTGTAGTATTTTGTAAAACCTTCCATATTTGAGCCCATGTTCAAAAGCAGCATATCGGCGATAACCAGGGCAGCCATAGCTTCACATACTATAGTTCCCCTTATCGCTACACAGGGGTCATGTCTTCCTTTTAGGGAGAAATCAAGCTCCTCATTTGTGGTCGTAACCGTATGCTGTTCTTTGAAGATGGAAGGGGTTGGCTTGAAGTACACATTCATCACTATATCTTCGCCGTTGCTTATACCGCCCAAAATACCGCCCGCATGGTTTGATTCAAAACCCCCAGCTCTTATCTCGTCATTATTTTGAGAGCCCAAAACAGAGGCGCTTAGTACTCCGTCTCCTATTTCTACAGCCTTTACGGCATTGATTCCCATCATCGCATCTGCCAAAACGGCGTCAAGCTTATAATAAAGAGGCTGTCCGAGTCCAACAGGAGCATTTTGGATAAGCACACGGGAAACACCCCCGACAGAATCATGATCGTTTTTGGCTTTTAAGATAGCCTCTTTTTGAGCTTCTTCCTTAGCTGGGTCAAGGGCATAAATAATACTCTCCCTGGCATGTGGATAATCGTAAGATTCTGATTTTATTCCGTGAATCTCACTTATCCCGCTAAGCACTTCGATATCCAAAGCTTTCAGCATAAGTTTTGCGATAGCCCCCGCTGCGACTCTGGCCGCTGTTTCTCTTGCAGAGGATCTCCCTCCGCCTCTGTAGTCTCTTATACCGTATTTGTGAAAATAGGTAAAATCTGCATGTCCCGGGCGGAACACGTCTTTTATATTTGTATAGTCTTTTGACTTTTGGTTTGTATTGTATATTATCATGGCGATAGGTGTTCCGGTGCTTTTACCCTCGAATACCCCGCTTAGTATTTCCACTTTATCCGCTTCTTTTCTGGCCGTCTCAAATTCACTCTTGCCAGGCTTTCTGCGGTCAAGCTCACTCTGGATATACGCTTCATCTATCTCAAGCCCGGCAGGAACACCGTCAAGCAGACATCCAAGAGCAGTTCCGTGAGACTCGCCAAAAGTACTAAATCTTAACTTCTGTCCAAAACTATTCACTATTTTTCCTTCATTAATAATTCAATGGCCAATTTGGCAGCTTCTTGTTGTGCAATTTTTTTACTTTTTCCGCTTGCCCGGGCATATTCTTTGTCTTCTATAAATACCGCCAGCTCAAACTCTTTTTGATGGTCCGGTCCGCTGCTTGAAATCACCTTGTATTCAGGAGTGATACCGAATCGAGCCTGTGTCAGCTCCTGCAAAGAGGTCTTAAAATCCCTAAAAAGAGAATCCAGCGATATATCTTTATGGTTTTTCTCTATGATTTTTATCGCTATGTCATTCACTGTCTTGAGCCCCGCTTCAAGATATATGGCACCCATAACCGCTTCAAAGGCATTAGAGAGAAGTGATGGTTTTTCCCGTCCGCCGTTGTTCTCCTCGGCATTTGAGAGATAGATAAAATCACCCAGATTTATGGACCTTGCCAGCTTGTCAAAACCGTTTTCATTTACCAGAGAGGCTCTTATTTTTGACAATTTCCCCTCGTTGGATTTTGCGAACTTCGTAAAGAGGTATTCACCTACAATCAAATCCAAAACTGCATCACCCAAAAACTCCAATCGCTCATTATCGTAGGGCTGTTTATAGCTTTTATGTGTCAGCGCTTCGATAAGGAGCTTTTTGTCTTTAAACTTGTATCCCAAAGTGTTTTCTAAAACTTCTATCTCTTGAATCATAATTTCCTCATTTTTATTATGTGAGTAAGTCTTTTACTTTTTGTGCCTCATCGCGGGCGATTTTGTCACATCTCTCATTTTCCACATGCCCGTCATGTCCTCTAACCCAGATGGCATGCACTTTATGTTCTTTTGAAACATCCAGATACATATTCCAAAGATCCGGATTTTTCACTTTTTTAAAATCCCGTTTTATCCATCCGGCGAGCCATTCGTTAATCCCCTTCACCACATAGGACGAATCGGATATTATATCTACATCACACGGTTCTTTGAGCGCCCTTAGGCCCTCGATAACGCCTAAAAGCTCCATCCTGTTGTTGGTTGTATGCTCATCCGAACCCGAAATGATTTTTTCTTTACTGCCAAACTTGAGAATAGTTCCGTATCCGCCGGGACCCGGATTTCCCAAAGAACTGCCATCACTGAAAAGAGTTATTTTCTTCACTGAAATCCCTATGATAATCTTTGCATAAACTAAATTCTACTCTTGAAGTATCGATAGAGTGGCAATTGCTACAACGATTAAAGGCAAACGGATAGAGCTGTTTGCAGTTATCGCAGAGGTACTCAAAACTAAGTGTCGCACTCGCTTTGCGACTAAGATGAATCAATACATCGAGTTCAAATACAGAACTTTTTGTCGCAAGACTCAAGTCGCCCCGAGCAGTATAAAGCTCCCTTAAAAAGCTGTTTTGTGAAATTATATCCAAATCCAAATCCTTTTTATCCACATGCCACAATATGTCGATAAGCCTCTCGCTTTTGGAGCTGTCAAAATTTTTCCAGGCTAACTGGGGATTTACCCTGAAAAGATACTCAAAGACCATATAGGCCAGCTGGTTGCTAGAGACATAAATATTGAGCAGTTGGACACTTTTCTCATCGGCAGAAAGTTTCACATCATTTAAAATAGCCAAAGATTTCAGATATGCGCTGTCACTGCTGATATCTTTTTGAAGTTCATCCAGAGGTTCAAGCACCCCAAGTGCCAAATCGTACTCCCTTGTATATTCATACACCAAGAGCAGATAATGCAAAGCCTGTGGCGTTCTTGGATTATTTTTGAGTATTTCTAAAAATATTTGCTTTGCGCGTTCCAAAAAACCGGCTTTAAAATAGGTCTTTCCGAGCAAAAACATTGTATCCCTGTAGTTTGCTTTATCTCCCACTTTTAATATCTCATTATATATCTCTATGCTCTTTTCATAATCTCCGTTTTTGAAATAGGAGTTGGCCAGAAGAAGCCAGGACTTTTCTGAAAGCTCACCTTTTGTAATGAGCACTTTAAGTTCATTCTGGGAGGGCAAGGTACGGAACTGTTTTAAAAACTTGTCCAGGTGTCTATAGTCTTCTTTGCTTTTATACCTTCCCCACCAGTACGAAAAAAAAGTGATGACAAAGATAATGACAAAAAATATTATAATGCCAAAAAGGGGATCGCGATATTCTATAAAAAAAGTATTCACTGCTAGTACACCACAATCCCGTAATCATTTTTTAAATTATAAAATGTGCATCCGGCAGTAATCTCCAGATCCTTCATTCTGCCTAACTGTACTATGGAGTTCTTATCTACTTTTATGCCGTGCTCTTTGAAGAATTTTTTTATATTCACAAACTTGATATCTTCAACAAATTTATACTCAAACTCTTTATGCAGTTTCATTTTTTCATAAGAAAATATATGTTCATTCACATGAAGCTTATCCGAGGCATATTTGATGGGAAGGTGTCCCGAGAGATCTGTCAGTATGGGTTCGATATACTCATATTTTTGCGGCAGGGTGTTTTTTTCTATAAAAACATATTTGTTGTTCAGCTTTAGACTCTGTGTATCTTTCCAGTATTTATACGCGGGATTTGACACGCCAAGCTTGGAGGACACTTCTCTCCAGAGCCAAAATGCGTTAAGTGTATTGGGTAAATAAGACATCTGCTTTGGCTCCTTAGAAGAATTTTTGAGGTCTATTATATAACTTTTAGCTAAATAGCTTTATTAAAAAGTCTCCACCACCAGTTTTGTAACTACAAAACCGCCTATGACAAGCCACAGGAACATAGCTCCGGCAGTATAAAGGGGAGCAAGACCAAGCCCTTTGAACTTGGAAAAAATTGTACCCATACCAAGAGCCGTCATTGCCATGGTAAGTAAAAACGTATCTATTTCATTGATAATCTCAACTATGTTTTGAGGCACTATGCCCAGCGAATTAAAACCTGCCATCCCTATGAAGTACACGGCAAACCAAGGTATTACCAGACTGACTCCGCCGGCTTCGCCGCCACTTTTTTTAGCACTGTAGGAGAGATAGATACCAAGCACGATAAGCATCGGCGCAATCATAATAACCCTCGTCATTTTTACAATCACTGCGGAGTTTGCCATATCGACAGGCGCACCCATTATAGATGCGGGGACGGCTACGACCTGGGCGACCTCATGAATAGTCCCCCCGACATAGATTCCAAACTCCTGAGGGCTCATATGCAAAAATCCAACGGCAGGCTCGATAATCGACGCATAAAGCACAGGATACAAAAACATAGAGATGGTACCAAAAAGCACAACCATAGAAACCGCCACTGCAGTTTTATGCCCCTCAGCCTTTAAGACGGGTTCCGTTGCAAGAACAGCCGCCGCACCGCAGACAGACGCACCCGATGCCGTAAGCATTGAGGTCTCTTTATCCATTTTGAATATCTTATACCCCAAATAGGTCCCAAGGATAAAAGTTGTGCTCAGCATGATCAAAGAGACCATGAAACCTTCCATCCCGACATCGGCAATTTGCTGAAACGTTATACGGAATCCGTAAAATACAATGGCGAATCTCAGTATTTTTTTTCCGGAAAACGTTATACCCGTGCTCCATTCGCTTGGAATATGGTTATGCAGGGTATTCGCGTAGAAAATACCCATGACTATACCTATAACGAGTGGTGAAATACCTAATGATCTGACAAACGAAATATCCGCTATCATGGTAGCAGCAGCAGCAAATATGGCTACAAATAAAATTCCGCTGATTGTCCCTTTTCTTTTTTGTGTAGAAAATGGCATATAAACATCCTTTTTATTAAAAGCGAATTATATCAAATATATATTACTTCACTTCAATTTCAAGCTTGGTTTTTACCCATTTGCTATCCTCTTGCATTTCAGCCCTGCCGATTTCTGACATAAGCACTCTTTCTTGCCCAATACTTTTGATGTTGACGAGATAGGTATGAATACTCTGCGCCCTGCTCTTTGCCAATGCCTCCAGTTCTGCATCGGGCACCTGCTGGAGGGATGAGCACTCCTGAACCAAAGCCTTTAGATATTCTGCTTTATAGGAGTCGCCCTTGTACTTTTTAGCGAGTTCTTTGCTGATGGTTTGAGGTCTCTTATCATCTCTGAAGTCCTGGTATATCCCCTCAAGCAGGTCAACGCTCATGGCGCTCTCATGGTCATCCCTGTTTTTTATACCGCTTTTTAGAACAACGAGGTCGATTAACTTCTGTCTTTGAAGGGCTGCTATGTCTTTGCCTGTGTCATATCTTCCCCCGATATTTAGAGAAATCTTCGGCCTTTTTTCCAGCATTTTTGCTATATTGTCCAGTTTTTCCATCTCTGGAGCCAGAATGAGGCTCTCACCCGCTTCAAACTCTGCATATTCGAGCTGTTCACCATCTATTCCCATCATGGAACCCAAAAATTTAAAAGGGGAAGCTACGGCTTTGACTATCAGGTTGCCAAGGGTTTTCCACACAAGTGCACCGTATTTAAAATCGGGTTCGTCTACGTTGCCCTCTACCGGCATATCGATATCTACGATCCCCTCGCTGTCTTCAAGCAAAGCGATTACAAAACCTAGAGGAAGTCTGCTTATGTTTTCATCTTCAATTGTATCGCCAAGCTTTATCTTTTTCATGACAATACTGTTCTGCCCTTTTAGCTTAGAATCAACAATATGATATCCAAGGTCAAGATACAGCTTTCCTTCATCTATTTTATATCCTGCAAAAGACGCACTGTAACCGCTAAGTGAATTCAGTTCCAAATTTTTAAAATTCAATTTCAAATCCGTGTAGGCTTTAGGGTTGCCTGAATTTAGACTCCCTTTTAAACTTACGGCGCCGTATCTGTCAACTTCTCCGTTGATATTTACCGTGCTTGTTTCTCCCCCGGCGTTAGAGACTGAATAAACTGCTCCGTTTAAGTCATGTATATGTGTAGAAAATCTAATCGGCAGGGAAAGGTCAGCAAACTTTGCACTTCCCATAGCCACATTTACTTTGGCAATTTTTACAGGGAAATCCTCTTTTTTCTCATCACTCTTTGCCTTTTTCTTCTCCGCTTTCTTCTCAGACGCTTCAGAACTTTTGTTCTTAAGCAAAGAGCTCAGGTTCATGCTTTTATTTTCATCTATCACCGCGTTTACGAAAAAGGAGTTGATATCCACCTCATCGATATAGAGTCTGTTTGGAAACATCTCAAGCGTAAAAGAATTCAATCCTATCTCGGAGAAGGAGACAAGGGATGCGCCGTCTCTGCTGTCGCTTAAAAAAACCTCCTCCATCTTCACCGAGCCATCGACATAGAGATCCGGTTTATATTTTGATTTGTCATATTTTGTATTGAGCTTTACGCTCAGATATCCATCATCCAAGCTAAGATAGGCGTTCTCTTCTATGTAAGGGGACAATCCCTTTAAAGCTACTTTTTGAAGTTCAAATCTACCCTCTTGTTTTAGGGGAGTATGTCTGAGTTTCCCTCTTGCTTTTGCATATCCAGCACCGTTTATTCTTAATGAAACCTCATAGTTTAACCAGCTCTTTGCCTGAGAGTCTATATCGTATGCATTCAAATCTACCTTGTCTATTGTAGTCTTTGCACCCGACATCGCGTCATCAAATTCCAGCATAGCGGATTGAAGGGCAAAATGGTTTAAGCGGATTCTGTACTCCTCTTTGGAGCCATTTTTTACAGAAGCGGATTGGGAGGAGCTGCTGTTTTGCTCAGACTCCGTGCTCTTGTTTTTAATATACTCAAGCCAATCTATCTGGGAGTCTTCATCTCTTTTTACTTGAACAGCCAAAGAATCCAGCCCCACTCTTTTTATCCGAATATCTTTTAAAAAAGGTTTTATGCTTGCATCTTCGATGTATAAAGAGCGAAGATTCAGCACATCTTTGTGGGTGTGCTTTGGCTTTATCCTCAATCCGTCCAAATATACATTTATATTATCGATGCTTGTAGCATTCAGGTCATCTTGGTTCAGTGTATACTCTGCATTTAAGGATATCTTGCCGTTGGCCACCTCAAGATTCAGACTGTCTTGAAGATATCTCCACTGCGTATAGAGTTTACTCGCCTCAAAACTGAGATCTCCTTTGAGCCCCAGCGGTCTGAGTCCTGTTATCTCACTCTTTAAGTCTATAAAGCCTCCATCGCCCAGCATAGAATAAAACCTGAGCCTTCCATGACTGCTGTTGAAGTCATTCGTATCAATATCTTTTAGCTCAAAACCCAGATTATCAAAAGAGAAATCGAATCTGCTTGGATTTGTATAATCTTCGTAATGCACCTTCGCGTTGACTACGGCAATCCTCTCAAGGATTATTCTTGGCAGATTCAGTGTAGTGTTTGTATCCTCTTCTGCGCTCTCTTTTGGCATCCTTTCTTTCATGATGGAGCCGAGATTCAACTGTTTGTCTTTGGAGTAGACCAGAGATATACTCGGTTCTTTTAAAATAAGCTCCTTGACATGTATTGCCAAATACAGCAAAGAATAAGCTTCCAGATCAAGGGTCAAAGAATCCAAAGAAAGCAGCTGTGCATTATCCAATGTCTTAAGCTCAATTCCAGAAACCTGAAGTTTAAAGATAAACGGATTGAAATACACGCTCTGTATATCAAGTCTGGCATTTGTTTCTTGTTGCACACTGTTTATTATTTGGGATTTAAGAAAATACGGAACTATCAAAAAGCCTGAGACGGCATAAAAGAGTACACTGTAAAGAAGAATTTTTTTTAACACAAAGACACTCCGTACTCGAATTTTTGAAGTTTAGCCTATTGTGTTTTAAAGCTGTATTAGTAAATTATAATAGATGAAGTTTATGCCAAACCCGGTAAAAACCGGGCTTGGACTATTCTGCGGATTGAATAATGTCTAATCTTGGGAAAGTGAAGGTTGAGTTTCTAAATACCACGATCTTGTCTTCATGTCCAAGTGCGTATGCACGGATCGTGATAGGTATAACCGTATCCTGTCTATCGTTTTCCACTAAGAGTTCCGTCGTTCTAAGAACAACGATTTTTTTCTTTTTAATCCCTGGAACTGCCGTAAATGCAGAGGATGGTTTTGCAATTGTGATTTTGCCTTCCATCCCTTTTGGAGGAATGACTTCAAAGAAATATTTCAATTTCTGATTTTCTGTATTTTGAAGTAAAAACTCATAGGCATTGTCCACGATAACTGTAGAATCAGGACCTTTTGTTACAGAATAAAGGCGGTTTTCTTTGTTAATATTGAGAAGCATATGCTCTTTTGTGCTTCCCATCATCCCAAGAATAATAGCAAGGCCCACAAGCAGACCGATATAAGCCAAGATCTTAGGACGGAAATATTGGGTCTTGCCTTTTTGATCGATAATCTCATAATCACTTGACCATGTGACAAGTGACTCTTTGCCAAGTTTTCCCATAACCGTCGTACATGCATCCACACATTCAAGACAGTTGATACACTCAAGCTGCAGACCCTTGCGGATATCGATATGTGTCGGACAAACCGTTACACAGCTCTCACACGTCGTACATTCAGCCGCCGCTTCTACAGCCTGCAGGTCTTTTTGTTTTGTGAAAAGTTTATTATGGTGCTCATCATAAATACCCCCTCCGCGATGTGGATTGTAAAGAGCCATAACCGTATGGTCGTCATAGAGAACCGATTGAACTCTCGAATAAGGACAAACGTATACACAAAAGTTTTCTTTTAAAAATATAATATCGTATACCAAGAAGACGGCTATTCCGATTACAGAGCCTATAAGAGTCATATGCTCAGACGGATTGCTCAAATAGGCAAAAAAGTCTTCAGGAGGAACAAAGTACCATAAAAAGTCAGCACCCGCAATCAGAGATAAAAGTGTCCACAAAAGGATTGCAATCACTTTTTTTACCTTGTTTTCAGTCTTGCTCATATCCGGTTCTTGCTGTTTGTTTTTAATTCTTTTTCTAAGACCTAAAATCTTTGTCTCTATCAAATCACGATAAATGACACGAAAAACGGTTTGAGGACACACCCAGCCGCAAAAAACGCGACCACCCATAACCGTCATCCCGAATATCCCTAAAAACATTATCATAAGTAAAAACGGCATCAAATAGAGTTCTTGCATGTCGAACTGGATAAAGGCAAGATGTAATTTCAGCTTATCAAAACTAAGTAAGAAAAAATGATTTCCGTCCACTGTTATCCAAGGCAATACCAAAGCAATGACGGTTACTGCCGCATACAAATAATAACGCTTAATTCTCCATGATGTCGGTATCTCAATACCGCCTTTTTTCTCTTCGCTCATCTATGTTCTCCTCATATATTTTATTTTGGACAGTTAATCTGAGAGATTACCTGTTCTTCTGCATTATCTAATTCTTCCGGAAGCAGTGATCCAAAAGCGACTTCTTTTAGCTCACGAGATTCGATGAAATCTTTTAATGAGCTTCTGCTTACATTTAAAATCCGTGCCATCTCACTGACACTTTTTTTCTCTTTTATATATCCAAGTATTTCATTGATATATTTATCAAACTTGGAGTTTGACCTGCTGCCCTTAGGTCTTCCTATAGCCTTCGTTGATTCGTTTTGCATAGTTTGACGAAGCTGATCCATCAATCCAAGCACAAGCATGACACTGCTTTGCTGCGATATTATAACAGAGCGCTTTATAAAATGCACACTAAAATCATTTTTTAGCAGACAGGAGAACATCTGTATAATATCCTCCATGTCCGTACTTAAAACCCACACGTCAGAGACCAGCAAAGTGGCACCTATTTTCGACTGAAAATAATTTGTCACATTCTCCCTGTCTTTTAGACGCTTATTCTGTGAAGTCTGATCGACAAATTCTTCATCAATAACAAGACTGTTTGATATTGCATATGAATTTATCAACTGTAATTGTTCATGTGCAGCATCAAAATTTTTATCTGGACGTATGTATGCGATTACCATAATAGCGATAAAACCTCTCTACTTATTGAATTTCATCGTCATTATACATAAATTTGACGATTAAAGTCAATGGTTAATACATTTTATTCGTCAATATTTATTCTTTTTGGCTACCATATCAAAAATCTTATCCCTGGAAAACTCTATGATACAAAAACTGATACTGCTGATTGGGTCTGTTTTTCTATTTTTGGGCTGTCAAAATAACGAGGTCTACTCCTCATTTTGCAAAAAAAATATTAAAAGACCCACATGCCTCAAAATAAAATCTCTGCAGGAAGAAACAAAAAGTTTCATACAAAAAGAACTCACAGAACTCGAGTTTAAAGACAGATGTGATTTCACGCTTGAGGCCATGTACTACAACGTAAAAGCATGCACCAATCCCATGGCGAACTCTGTCGGAACCGACTTTGACGGATATGCAAGGATAACGCTGCTGTACAAAGATGAATGCTATTATAAAGTCCAGCAGGACTATAAAGGCACAGAGTGGCAAAACAGCATGAAAGCAATTTTAAAACATATTAAAGATGATGTTTTAAAAGCACAATGATTTGAAAAGCCTTTTTTATGCTCCAATTTGATAAAATCACTTTCAATAATTTAATAAAAGATATTTAGCAATGACAACAAAAGAATACATTTTAAATACAATAAAGTCTCGTCCTCTTATCATAGACGGAGCGATGGGAACACAGCTGCAACAAAGAGACGAGAAGATACCCAAGGAAGCATGGGAAGACAATGAAGGGTGCAACGAACTGCTCAATGTGACATGTCCGGAAGTCTTAGAGGAGATATTCCACGCCTATCTTACTGCCGGAGCAGACTTCATAACGACAAATACCTTTGGTTCTTTTTCCTGGGTTCTGGATGAATACCAGATAGGCCATCGTGCCTACGAACTCACAAAAGCCGGTGCGCAGATCGTTAAAAAAATGTGTGACGAATTCAGCACAGCCGAACATCCCCGTTTTGTTCTTGGCTCGGTTGGACCAGGGACGAAACTTCCCTCTTTGGGGCATATCCACTATGATGAGATGTATGCCGGATACACGGAGTTTTGTTTGGCTCTCATTGACGGGGGAGTGGATGTATTCCTGCTTGAGACCTGCCAGGATCCTCTCCAGATAAAAGCAGCACTTCATGCCTGCGAGGAGGCCAATCGCCAAAGAGCCACCCAAATCCCGATAATGGTTTCCGTAACGATAGAACTCAGCGGGACTATGCTTATAGGAACCGATGCCTCTACCATCAGCACTATATTAGAGCCCTTTGACATAATATCCCTCGGTTTTAACTGCGGAACAGGGCCCGAACAGGTATTAAAGCACGTTCGTACGCTCAGCGAGCTGTGGGGCAAGCCAATCAGCGTTCATGCAAATGCGGGTCTTCCGCAAAACCGCGGCGGCTACACCTATTATCCGATGGGGCCGGATGAGTTTGCCGATAAACAGGAATCTTTTTTAGATTTTGACGGGGTCAGTTTCTTGGGCGGATGCTGCGGAACCACACCTCAGCATATACGCGCTCTTGTAAACAGGGTGAGCAAGACCGCGCCCAAGCCGGCATGTGGAAAACAGGTCAATTCCCTTGCTTCGCTATTTTCAACTGTTCCTCTTATGCAAGAACCCGCTCCGCTGCTTATAGGCGAGCGCTCAAACGCAACAGGCTCCAAAGCGTTCAGAGAACTTTTACTTGATGAAGATTATGAGGGAACGCTGAGCGTAGGACAGCAGCAGGTTCGTGCGGGAGCACATGTGCTTGATGTGAGTGTCGGCTTTGCGGGACGGGACGAGACAAAAGATATGAACTCCGTCATGAGTCTCTACGCCCAAAAGATCGCACTTCCGATTATGCCCGATTCCACACAGACCCCTGCTCTTGAAGAAGCGTTAAAACTCATCGGTGCAAAACCTATCATAAACTCCGTAAACCTTGAAGACGGGATTGAAAAATTTGATGCCGTCTGTCAGCTGGCCAAAAAATACGGAGCAGCGCTCGTATGTCTTACCATAGATGAAGTGGGAATGGCAAAAACCGTTGAGGACAAAATAAAAATTGCACAGAGGATCTATGAACTTGCCACTAAAAAGCACGGGATAAATCCTGAAGACCTGGTTTTTGACCTCTTGACATTTACACTTGGCAGCGGTGATGAAGAGTATTTTGATGCCGGAATAAACACCATCGAAGCAATCAGGCAATTGCGCAAGCTCCATCCGGAAGTAGGAGCGGTTTTAGGACTCTCAAACATCTCTTTTGGTCTTGACAAAGATGCCAGACCTTATCTAAACTCAATGTTTTTACACCATTGTATAGAGGCGGGTCTGACTTCTGTTATCATAAACGTAAAACATATTATCCCTCTGAATAAAATAAGCGAGCAGGAGCAGGAGATATGTAATGATCTTATCTTCAACCGCAAGCCAAACGGTGAGGCACTTTTTACGTTTATAGAACATTTCAGCAACAAAGAGGCTGTTGACAATGAAGCCGAAGATGAAGCCTATCTTGCTATGAGTGATGAAGAAAAAATCGCCAAACTTCTCATGGAAGGCGATAAAGAAAGGATGATACCTCTTGTTGAAAAAGCGCGCCATACCATAGCACCGGAAAAAATTGTAAATGAGATTCTCATCGATGCGATGAAAGCAGTCGGAGAACTTTTCGGCTCGGGACAGATGCAGCTTCCGTTTGTACTTCAAAGTGCCGAAACGATGAAAAAAACCGTAGACTATCTCAATCCCTATCTGCCAAAAGTAGATAAGGCCGTAGATACGACTCTTGTTTTGGGAACCGTAAAAGGGGATGTGCATGATGTGGGTAAAAACCTTGTAGATATCATACTCTCCAACAACGGATTCAAGGTTATAAACCTGGGAATCAAAGTCGATCTTGATCTCTTTGTGCAAACACTAAAAGACTCAAATGCAAGCGCTCTTGGGATGAGTGGACTTTTGGTCAAATCTACCCAGGTGATGAAAGAAAACCTTGAAGCCCTAAAAGCCGCGGATATCAAAATACCTATCCTTCTTGGAGGAGCTGCACTTACAAGGGCTTTCATAGATGATTTTTGCCGCCCTTTTTATGAGGGTCCAATTTTTTACTGCAAGGATGCTTTTGACGGAGTCACTGCCATGAGCAGGATTGAAAAGGGAAATTTTGATACAAATCTTCACGCACAAGACAGCGAAGAGAAACCAAAGCAAAAGAAAAAAGAGGTCATCATCCCTCCTTTTGCACAACTCCACATGCCAAGCCGCGATATCAAGGTTCCCACCCCTCCATTTTGGGGAAGACGTGAGATAAAACTCACCGATGCTCAAATCGAGATGGCATTTGAATGGATAAACCATAAAATCCTTTTCAAATCCCGTTGGGGCTACAGTTCAAAAGGGATGAGCAAAGAAGCCTATGAAAAACAGCTCGAGGAGACCGTATGGCCTGCATATGAGAAACTCAAAAAAAGGTTCATTGAAGAAAAACTCTTTGATCCAACTATCCTTTACGGATACTGGCCGTGCAGAAGTGATGATAATACACTTCTTATTTTTGATGAGAGCGAAGGCTATAATTCCCAGGATGAGATAAACCGTGAACATCTTGAACATGTAATTGGACGCGCAAAACAACAGTTCACCTTCCCTAGACAGAGTAAAAAGCCGCATCGCGCCTTGAGTGACTTCTTTCATTCAGACAGACATGATGTGCTGGCGCTGACCTGTGTGAGTGCCGGAAATAAGATCAGTGAAATAGAAAGAGAGATTTACGAATCGGGGAACTATACAGAGTATTATCAGTTTCACGGACTCGGTGTTGAGCTTGCAGAAGCCTTGGCAGAGATCGTTCACAAACAGATAAGACTTGATTTGAATATATCAGACGCTGAAGGAAGCACTTTGAGTGATGTTCAGATGAATAAATATCAGGGGGCGAGATACTCCTTTGGTTATGCAGCTTGTCCGGACCTCGAGCTCAACCGTCCCCTTTTTGAGCTGCTTAAGCCTGAAGAGTTTGGAATAGAGCTGAGTGAAACCTTCCAAATCCATCCCGAACAGTCCACTTCCGCATTGGTTGTGTACCATCCCAATGCAAGCTATTACAATATCTAATTCTTTGTTTGCACATGCCGGGCATGTGGAAACTCATCTTCTTCTGTAGCTCAAAGCCTCCAATAGATGTTTTTTTTCAATAATGTCGCACTCTTCGAGATCCGCAATTGTACGGGCAACTTTTTGAACTTTTTTTATACTTCTAAAGGAGAGTGAAAATCTGCTGATAGCAAGGTCCAAAGCATCTTTAGCTTCTTCACTCAATACGCAAAACCTTTCTATGTCGGTATCGCTCAATTTGGCATTGAAACTATCCTGTCCTCTGTTTTTAGAAAAGATATGCGCTTGTAAGACTTTTTTATGCAGCTCCTTTGAACTGTAGCTGCTTTCATCATCCGAGCGCACATTCTGCATAAGCACAGTGATATCTATCCTGTCCAAAAACGGATCGGACAATCTGTTTTTATATCTTAAAATCTCCGACTCACTGCACCTGCATTCAAGGTGTTGACTAAGCAAGTTTCCGCATGGGCACGGGTTCATTGCCGCAACAAATAAAAAATCGCTTGGATACTCTATTTTTGAGTTTACTCTGGAGATGCGTATTTTATTGTCCTGCATCGGTTCGCGGAGTGCCTCTAGAACATTCTTGGAAAAATGGGGAAGTTCATCAAAGAATAAAATACCCCTGTGCGCCAAACCCACTTCCCCGATTTGTGCCTTGTGTGAACCTCCTCCAAACACGCTCGCCAGTGTGGAAGAGTGATGAGGCGAACGCATATTTCTTCGAGGCTTGAACTCCGGTTCCTGGAATTCCAGGGCCTGAAGTTTTGCTATATCAAGTATTTCATCCGTCTCTAACGGGGGCAAAATATATCTCAATCTTTTTGCTATCATACTTTTTCCGCATCCTGGACTCCCCTCAAAGAGTATATTGTGAAAACCTGCGGCACAAATCAAAGCAGCTCTTTTTGCAATTTCCTGCCCTTTTACATCTTTAAAGTCATCATCATACTCTTTTGTATAATAATACCTCTTCTCATCAATCTCATAATATGGATAATTTATTTCGCTTTGCTCTATACTTGGCGTCGCTTCATTTTGATTTTTTAACAGGGCGATAGTTTCTTCGAGGGTTTTGACTCCGTAAAACTCTACGTTGGGTATTTTGGAAAGTTTATCAAGACTCGCATACGGAACAACGGCTTTTTTGATTATTTTTTGGTTTGCCAATGATAATATCAGCGGATACAGCTGTATATTCTCCTTGACACTTCCGTCAAGTCCAAGCTCTCCAAACACAAACCATTGGCTTAAATCATCTTCCATAGAATCAAGCGCGATAAGCAAAGCAATACTCAAATCAAATTGTGAACCTTCTTTGCGCAGGTCGCTTGGAGATAAATTTATCGTGATTCTTTTTGGAGGAAAGGAAAATTCCTTGCTGAGCAAGGCAGATTTTACGCGCTCTTTCGCCTCACTGATTGCGGTTGAGACCATACCCACGACAGAAAATGACGGCAAGCCCTTTGTAAGGGTAGATTCGACCTGTACCATCTTTGCCTCTAGCCCTTCATAGGTGGCACAATATACAGTCTTCATGTATCAACCTTCTATAATTAGTTGACACGATTATATCAGCTAGATGTATTGAAGGGATAGAATATGACAAAATGTCATATTTAAGATCGTTTTTTTTCTTTTAGTGCTCTTTTATACTCTTTTTCAAACTTTTTTCTGCGTGAATAGGAGAGTTTGTCGATAAAGAGTATTCCGTGCAGGTGGTCCATCTCATGCTGGATCGCTATGCTCAACAAGCCGTCTGCTTCGAGGGTTTTTGTATTTCCGTCTCTGTCTTGGTAGTTTACGCTTATATTTTCAAATCTTTGTATATCCTCATAAAAGCCGGGAACGCTCAGACACCCCTCTTGATACGTTATTTCACCGTTTTTATATGTAATGACAGGGTTGACCATCTCAAGCAGATTCTCTTTTGTCTGCTCACCCTCTTCATCGGGGATATTCAAGATTAAGACCTCTTTTGCAACTGCCACCTGAATAGCCGCAAGGCCTATACCGTTGGATTCCATCATTATAGGATACATCGCATCCAAAAGTTCATGCAATTTTGCATCAAACTTTTCAACCCTTTTGGATCGTTCTTTTAATCTTTTATCCGGATATTCTACTATTGTTAATTTCATAATCTGTTATTTTAATTCTTCCTGTATTTCTTGTGTCTTTAAAGAAACCGCAAAGTCAATGCCCGGATTCGCATATGCTTTTTTTATTCCATCCATAGCACTTACTATAATCTCTTCCACAGAGTAGATAGTAGCGACTTCGGTAATCCCTATAGATATTTTTAATTGGATTTCACGGTCTGCGAGAAAAAAATTACTGTTTGACACCAGGTCGCACAGTCTCTCACTCGCTCTTTTGGCACTCTCAATATCAGTATGTTTTAAAAGCATCGAAAAAACACCATTGCCGTAATGCGCAACCGTATCACTTCTTCTGGATGTTTTGAGTAATAGTCTTGCTATCGTTCTTGTCATAAGAATAATTGCTTTCTCATTCTTGACACTGCTTTTAAGTTCACGGTCAAGCTCTATCATTATAAGTGAGCTTTTATGTTTAAACTCTTTGATAAGACTGAGTTCCTGCTCTATTTTTGTCATCAGATAGCGTTTATTGTATACCCCGAACTGATTGTCAAAAATGGTTTCATTCTCTACGGTTTTAACTATCTTTGCCGTATCATCGTAAAGTTCTTTCATCTGCAAACTTTGCTTTTTCAAAATAGTGCTGAGTTTGAGTACATCATTTTCCAGGGATCTGGCTATATTTATACTCTCTTGAATCTCAAGATTATCGCTTAGCTCTTTTTTTCTTTTTTCAAGAATCTTAGTCATTAGACTGATGTTTTTGTAAAGATTTGCAGTAACACTCAATATGTTTTTTACAGATGAAAAACCTTGTTTTAGAGTTTGCTCAAGAATGATAATATTTTCATCATCCTTGCTCTCTTCAAATTCGAGCATAGATAAGATTTGTTTACGCAGATTTTCGCTTTTATCTTCTAAAAGTCTATCAAAATATAAAGAAAAATTATTGGGGGTTGGGGGGAGGTTATCTGCTATAAGGGCATTAAGAACCTCTTTGGAATAAATTTCTATATCATTTGAAGGTTCATCCATATTCAACGGGGAAACCGACAACGAATTATCGCCGCCAATATCACGACGCTTTCTAGTTCTTAAAGACCCTGACATAATAACTCCCTACTCTTTTTCGTTTTTAACCAAGACCTCGTCAATCATACCGTATTTCTGAGACTCTTTTGCGCTCATGAAATTGTCACGATCAGTATCCAGCTCAACTCTTTCGATACTTTGACCCGTATTTTTTGCAAGGATCTCGTTGAGTTCCGCTTTCATACGAAGGATCTCTTTGGCCTGAATTGCAATATCAGTCGCCTGCCCCTGTGCACCGCCTAAAGGCTGGTGAATCATGATTCTGGCATGTGGAAGTGCGTATCTCTTGCCCTTCTCACCGCTTGAGAGCAAAAATGCCCCCATGCTTGCAGCCTGACCTATACAAATCGTCGCAACATTGGGACGGATATAGTTCATGGTGTCATAGATAGCCATTCCGGCAGTTACTACACCGCCCGGAGAGTTTATGTAGAAGTAGATATCTTTCTCTGGATCTTCTGCTTCTAAAAATAAAAACTGCGCTACTATAGAAGAAGCAACAGCATCATTAACCTCTCCGCTCAACATAACAATTCTATCTTTTAAAAGACGAGAGTAAATATCATAAGAACGTTCACCGCGTCCCGTTTTTTCTACTACATAAGGGATATAGCTCATAATTACGCTTCTTTGATCTTCGCGTTAAGAAGTTTGCTAAGGACCTTGTCTTCAACCATTGACATTTGAATTGCAGGGATGTATCCGGCTTTTTTGTATTGCTCATATGCCGCTTGAGGATCTTGACCCATTTGCATAGCTTCAAAATAAATAGTCTGCATAACTTCCTGCTCTTCAACTTTGATATTTTCAGCTGAAGCCAATGCATCGATAATAAATGTAGCTCTTACGCTTCTTGATGCATCCTCGCGGAAAGTCTCACGAAGTTCATTTAACTTATCTGCATTTTCACGAAGTTCTTTGATCTCTTCTTCGCTCATTGTTTGCGCTTTTTTATTTAAAGCCATATCTATCTCTTGGTCTACAACGAAATCCGGCAAATCAAAAGTAAAACCGTCTACAAAAGTCTCTAAAAGAGCCGGTTTTAATTCATCATTATAAAGTTTTGACAACTCTTCATTTTCAATCTGAGTCTTAACCTGAGCTTTTAGATTTTCCAAACTAGCATCTTCCTGACCAGGCAGCATTTTCTTGGCAAGTTCATCATCTATGGAAACTTCCCCTTTTGTTTGGATACCGTTTACGTTCACTTTGAACTCAGCATCTTTGCCGGCTAGTTTTTCACCGCCGTAATTTTCAGGGAAAGTTACTTTTACAATTTTTTCTTCACCTTTTTTCATGCCGATTACCTGCTCTTCAAAACCGGGAATAAACTGGCCTGAACCTAAACGAAGTGAAAAATCTTTTGCCGCTCCGCCTTCGAAAAGTTCACCATCTACAGAACCTTCAAAATCTATCAATGCAGTATCGCCCTCAACCAAAGCACGGTCTTCCTCAACAGTAACAAAAGGAGCTTGAGCCTGAGCCAATTCTTTGATTCTTGCTTCAACATCGGCATCAGTCACTACAGGTTTTTCAAATTCTTTAACCATAGCAGCATAATCACCCATCTCTATCACAGGTCTCATAGCAACTTTAACAGTAACTTCTATCTTGCCGTCTTTTTTATCAAACTCAGAGATGTTTGGTTCACCGATTAGTGACTCATTGGCAATATTCAATGCCTCCAGACCTTTACTCAAAACTTCACGAAGCGCTTCAGCTTCAGCATCTTGAACCAGACGCTCGCCATATTGTTTTTTTATAGCAGAAACAGGTACTTTTCCCTTACGAAAACCATCTACCTTAGCAGTTTTAGTTAAGCCCTTAGCAATTTTTTCCAAGTTTGCATCTATTACTTCTTGTAAGATTGTAGCTTTGATTTCAGCGTTTGCACCATTAATTTTATTTGATTTGATTTCCATCAATTTCCTTTAATTATGTTTATTTGACATAGTATTAGAACTATTATTTTTGGCAATAATACCTAAAATGTGCTTTTAAGTATCTTTATATATTAATTTTTACATGATTTTGATTTTTGGGTAATACTCGGTCTGAAATTTAAAATAAGTATCCATACGACCGCAATATCTATCATAACATCAGCAAAATTAAATACTGCAAAATCAAATCCGCAGTGCCAGTAGACCATATCTACTACGCCGCCATGAATGAATCTGTCATAGATATTTGAAACCGCTCCTCCCAGCATAAGCCCTGTAGGAAGGGCATAGTAGCATTTTTTCAGATAGATGACATAGGTGAGAAAAATTGCAACTATCAGTAACTGGATATATTTGAGCCACTCTTCCAAAAATGCGAACATGGAAAAAGCGACACCTTTGTTATAAACCAAAATCAGATCAATGCAATCACTATAATAACGAAAGCCGTCCACAAAAAGCATCTTGATATTTTGGTCTATTATAAAAATTCCGATCAGCGCAAAGAAAACGACCACGCTGACACGCAATCTGTGATTTGGAATATCGCTATGCATTTAAAACTTTCTGAAAAAAATCCACCATCTCATCCATTGCTGAATTCATCTTTTTGGCATCCCTGCATTCCATCAATATCCTCAATTTGTTTTCTGTTCCAGAGTATCTGATAAGTTGGCGGATTCCCTCACTTTCGAGCTCTTTTAGTTTTGCATCAAGCCCCTCTATCTCTGCAAGTGCTTTTTTGGCTCTCACATTTATATTTACCAGTTTTTGCGGATAAAGCGTAAAAGGGCGAAGAGCCTTTGAAGCTTTTTGATTTGTATTGATTAAAAGAGCCAGGGTCTGCAGTGCGCTCACAAGTCCATCGCCTGTTTTTGCGAAATCACTGATAATGACATGTCCGCTCTGCTCTCCGCCAAAATTGATATCCTCTTTTTTAATAATTTCCAGGACGTGCTTATCACCGACATCTGAACGAAACAGCTGCAGTCCTTTTCCTTTTATGAACTCTTCCAGACCCAGATTGCTCATAACAGTCGATACGATGCCTCCGCCTTTGAGTATGCCTCTGTCATTCATATAAGAGCCAAGTGCACCCAAAAGCTGATCTCCGTCGACCACTTCCCCGTTTTCATCCACCACTACGAGTCTGTCGGCATCACCGTCAAGTGCAATCCCAAGATCTGCTCTGAACTTGATTACGCTTTCGCACAGATCTTTGGTATGAAGTGCGCCGCATGCCTCATTGATGTTAAATCCGTCGGGCTTATCATGCAAGACGATAACATCCGCACCAAGCTCTTCAAGTACGGTCGGGCCCACTTTATATCCGGCTCCGTTCGCCGTATCCAGGACCACCCTCATCCCCTTAAGCGAAAGTTCCAAAGGAAATGAATTTTTTAACTGAACGATATAGCGTCCGATGACATCATCGATTCTTTTTGCTTTACCGATATTTTTTCCAACAGCCTGAGCATCTTGCAGAAGCTCTTTGTCGTTGTATATGTCTTCAATCTCTTTTTCCACATCCACAGACAGCTTATTTCCGTAAGCGTCAAAAAATTTTATGCCGTTGTCTTCGTAAGAATTATGTGAAGCGCTTATCATTATTCCAGCATCGCATCTCATATTTTCCGTAATAAATGCTATGGCAGGTGTAGGCATAGGTCCAACCTGGATAACATCATAGCCGATAGCCGTAAGACCGCTTACGATAGCATTTTCAATCATGTATCCGCTTCTTCTCGTGTCTTTGCCTACTAAAATTTTATTAGTAATCGCATGGGATTTAAAGTAAATTCCAGCGGCCATAGCCACTTTCATTGCAAGTTCTGCGCTCAAATACGAACCGGCTTCGCCTCTAACCCCATCTGTTCCAAATAATTTCATCATATTTCCAAGTTTTAAAGTGCTGTATTCTAACATAAATCAAAATAAATAATTATAACTCCTCTTTTTTAGCCGTATTCTTTTACGAAAAAGACACAATTACGCAAAAGATAGATAAAACAATTTGCTTTCACCTTGTCTTTAACTTAAATTTAATTATATTTAAGCTAATATTCTGCACTAAATTTTTATGAGAAGGACTCATACATGGCAAATCATAAGTCATCAATTAAGAGAATTCGCCAAACTATCGTTCGTACTGAGCGTAATCGTTTCTACAGAACTCGTCTTAAAAACATTGTAAAGGGTGTTACTACAGCAGTAGAAGCTGGTAACAAAGAAGAAGCTACTGCAGCATTTAAAGTGGCTAACCAACAAATTCACAAATTTGTAAGCAAAGGTATTTTGAAAAAATCTACTGCAGCTAGAAAAGTTAGCCGTCTTCATAAATCTGTAAACGCTATATAAGGTTAACTATTAATGTTAGCTGATAAACTTACCCCGTTTATCAACCGTTATAATGAACTTAGCAATTTGCTAAGTTCACCTGATATAACTTCTGACATCAAAAGAATGACCGCACTCTCCAAAGAACAATCTTCACTTTTAAATATCGTAGAAAAAACAAAAGAGTACAAAACTCTGCTAAATGAAATCAAAGATGCAAAAGCTATGCTTTATGATCCTGAGATGATCGATATGGCCAAAGAAGAGCTTAAAGAGCTGGAGCCGCAGGTACCGATAATAGAAGAGGAGATCAAACTTCTTCTCCTGCCTAAAGATCCAAATGATGATAGAAATATTATCGTGGAACTTCGAGCGGGTGCCGGCGGAGACGAGGCGGCAATCTTTGTCGGCGATCTTTTTGATGCCTACAGCCGTTATGCGGAATTAAAAGGGTGGAAGGTTGAACTCTTGAGTACATCCCCATCCGATGCCGGCGGATTCAAAGAAGTTATAGCTCTCATAAAAGGGGAGCAGGTCTATAGCAGGTTGAAATATGAAGGTGGAACCCACCGTGTGCAACGCGTTCCCGAGACAGAATCTCAAGGGCGCGTACATACTTCGGCAATCACTGTTGCAGTAATGCCAGAAGTGGACGATGTTGAGATTGAGATAAATGAAAATGATTTGAAAATCGATGTTATGCGCTCAAGCGGTTGTGGAGGACAGAGTGTCAATACAACCGACTCGGCCGTACGTATTACGCACTTGCCATCAGGTATAGTTGTAACAAACCAGGATCAAAAATCGCAACATAAGAACAAAGAAAAAGCAATGAAAGTTCTCAAAGCAAGACTTTATGACCTTCAAATGCAAGAAGCGCAAGCCAAAGATAGTGAAGCGAGATCGGCGCAGGTCGGAACAGGGGATAGAAGTGGTCGTATCAGAACATATAACTATCCGCAAAACCGTATCTCAGACCATAGAATTTCGCTTACTCTCTATAGACTCGAAGCGATTATGGGAGGCGGATTGCTTGATGAGATCATCGATCCGCTGATCACGGACCATCAAACCAAGATAGTAGAAGCCGCAGGGCTTTAACTATCCCGGTTTTCACCTTTGCAGGCAGCGGGCAGAACAAACAACTTGTATCTTGCGCATCTGCATGTGAAAATCTTTTTTAATTAAAAACTTCCGTAACAAAAACTTTTTTCACTTCACCCTTAAAAGTAATCGTTCTTTCATTCATTCCAAGATAAAGTGTTTCTCCGCTTGTTGGAAAAACTTTTATGTTCTCCCCGATTTTTTTCTCCTGAAGTGCTCTATAAAAACATGCGGCCATTCCGGTTCCACATGCCAGGGTTTCATCCTCGACGCCTCTTTCATAAGTTCTGACGCGAAGATTCCTGTCTTCATCCACAAAAGCGATATTCACATTCGCATTGTATTTGTGTCTGAGTTTTCTGGCTTCTTCTATGTCAAACACTGAAATATCATCTGTTATATGCACTAAATGCGGAACACCCGTATCAAGCTTCCACCATGATTTTCCATTATGCTCAATCGCAGTATCCAAAATTTTTGGAGGGGTCAGTTCGCTTAAAACCATACCATTATTTACCTCGGCATTGATAACTCCGGCTATGGTTAAAAAACTCATATTTGCAGGAGCCAGCGCATTGCCAAAAGCATAATGAGCACAGGCACGGCTGCCATTTCCGCACATCTCCGCTTCGCTTCCGTCTGAATTATAAAACTGCCATTCAAAATCATGTTGGGCATGTGGAACTAAGACTATTAATCCGTCCGCACCCACACCGTTTTGTCTATGGCAAAGCATCTTTGCCAAATCACTTCTGTCTTTTTTTACAAATGTGTGAAATATAACAAAATCATTTCCGTTCGCACTGTATTTTGATACCGTCATCTCTTTTTCCTATAGATACTTAGCTTTAATTTTTTCAACAAACTCTTCACATTCATTCTGCAGATGTTTTAAATTTTTAGAGTTATCAATCACCCAGGTAGCTCTTTTTTTCTTCTCGTCTATCGGCATCTGAGAAGCTATTCTTATTAAAGACTCTTCTTTTGAGTAGCCGTTACGCTTCATAAACCGCTCAAGCTGTATATCCGCCGGGGTATAGACAACCACACTTTCTTTTATGTCATATGCGGAATTTTCAAAAAAGAGCGGGATATCTATAAGGTATGGAAATTTAAATGTATCTTGCTTATTTGCCCGTGTCAAGATCTCTTCTCTTATTTTTGGATGCAAAAAATCTTCTAAAATTTTTTTGGCATGTGGATCTGAAAAAACCAAGGTTCCCAGTTTTGCACGATTCACTTTTGAGCCGATTATATACTCTTCCCCAAAAGTTTCTTTAACCCACTCCAGTGAGTCGTCAAGTATCTCATGCGAAATAGTATCGGCATCTATGACTCTCATACCGTTCAGGGCCAAGAGAGAGGCCACGGTACTTTTGCCCGTAGCAATTCCTCCGGTTAATGCTATTGCGTAGTCAAATGCCATTAATTCTTAATAATGCCTAGATACTCTTTGCGAATATAATTAGGCATTGCAAAAGCTGCTGGATGTATGTCACAATTGTAATATTCAAGTCCATCAAGCATATCAGAGCGCTGTAAGATCAGATCTGCTGTTGGATGGTACTCTTTAGAAGCTAAAAGAGCCGTTTCACCGTTGCCAAGGTTGTATGGCATAATCACCTTGAAATAGTTCCCCAGTATTTGCATAATTTGTTTGTTTTCATCGATTTTTTCTAAAGATGGATGCACACTCACAACAAGACCGTCCGCTTTCAATACACGGCTTATGTGTGCTATAACCGCAGCATCACTGTTCATCTCATTAATTACGACATCATAACTCGCATCAGCAGCATCACGAAGAGCATCAAGAGTGCAGGCTATTACATTTGCACCGATATCCATATGTTTGTTCATCTCATTAATCAACAAATCTGCATTATCACTGATAATTAAAACATTCTCAGGGTTTTTGTTTGTACAAAGTGCCACATGCACCATCATTTCCGGATAAATAAATGATTTCATTTTAATAATTCCTAATAAGACTGCTGTCCGTATAATTTTAAAGCGATTTTAGCATATTTGCCTTTATAAGTTTTAAAAAGCTTAAACATTACATATATTTAAGGCTTACTTGATAATTAGATAAATATCTTACTTTGTGTTGGTATAATAACACAAAAATTTTCTAAGACAAGGAATAAACATGAATTACAACAAAATAAGATCATTTTGTAAAACTTTTCGTATAATCATAGGGCTTGCGCTCATCATCACCGGCGTAGTACAATTGGGTGCCATGGATGGTGCTGCATGGTTTTTCTTAGGTTTTATACCTCTTATAGCCGGTTTGACAAATTTTTGTCCTCTTTGCATTATCACTAAAAAATGTGACCTAAAATAATTTAGATACAACTATCCAGGCTTCTTGTTCTCAGGGATTGCCTGAGAATCTGCCTATGTGAATAAAAATCAAATTTCTGCATTTAAACTTAACACTTTTCTCAACTCATATAAGTTATAATTTCGCACTTTATAAATAGGACAACTTTCATGAGTCAAATTAGCTACAAAGATGCCGGCGTTGATATAGATGCCGGTAATAGTTTCGTTGAAAACATCAAGCCTCTGGTAAAATCCACCAAAATCCCGGGTGTACTGGGTGGAATAGGTTCTTTTGCCGGGGCTTTTGAGCTTCCAAAAGGATTTAATGAGCCGGTTATGCTTGCTGCAACAGACGGTGTCGGTACAAAACTTAAACTTGCCATTGACTCTGGTATCCATAATACTGTCGGAATTGATCTTGTTGCTATGTGCGTGAATGATCTTATATGTAACTTTGGAACTCCATCATTTTTCTTGGACTATTATGCCACCGGCAAGCTTGATGTGAATGTAGCTACAAATGTGGTTGCAGGTATCGCTGAGGGCTGTATAAGAAGTGAGTGTGCTCTAATTGGCGGAGAAACTGCCGAAATGCCGGGAATGTACAGCGAAGATGACTATGATTTGGCAGGCTTTGCCGTAGGTGTTGCCGAAAAGTCCGAAATGGACAGAGTCTCACTCGTACGTGCCGGCCACAAACTTATAGCACTCCCGAGTTCAGGTCTGCATTCAAACGGTTTTTCGCTTGCAAGAAAAGTATTGTTTGAAAAGATGGGAATGAAATTTGAAGATGATTTCAACGGAAAACCCCTGATAGAAACTCTTTTGGAACCAACAAATATCTACGTAAAAGTGTTCAAAGAACTGAAAAATGAGATAGTAGCAATGGCGCATATTACAGGTGGCGGTATTGTTGAGAACCTGCCTCGCGTTCTTCCTGAAAATCTAAGAGCAGAAGTTAAAAAAGACGCTATTCAAGTTCTTCCTATCTTTAAGCTTATGTCTGAGCATGTAGCCGAAGATGAGATGTATAGAGCTTTTAATATGGGTGTAGGGATGATTTTGGTTGTAAAAGAGGCTGATGTCGCTACGGTACTTTCCAAAACGGATGCTTATGTAATCGGAGAAATTGTAGAAGGTGCAAGAGAAGCGGTAATGGTCTAGCAGCCGCTGCTAGATAATGTACAAATATTTCACTCTGCTCCAAGAGCCAGAGTGAAAATCAAAACTTACTTTTTAAACGGTTTTTCCAACTCTTTTGCAACGGCGCCGGGCACAGTTGCGATAGTCGTAAACTCAGTCATTGTAAGCAGAGGATAACTAAGAGCAATATAATATTTTGCTTCCATTGAAGTAGCCTTTCCATCCTCAATAGCAATTGTGTAAGGCAAAATCGCACCGTTTGCACGACCAATTTTTTCTACAAACTTCTTAGTTCTTTTGGATAAGTCATAGCCTACCAAAAAGCAATTGTCCGAAAGTTTAAGTTCAAATATTATCAGCTTGCCTTTTTTAAAATTTTTAGCTTTTTCCAACAACTCTGCTGTTGCACCTTCACCGAGCTCATCAACGTCATCATAATATGGCATTCCAACCATAAAATGATATCCTGCCAAATCATCATATTTCATCTTATCGGCAGAATTTTTTAAGCCCGGGAATGCACTGTTTATAGCCTCAAACTGTGCATTAAATACTGCATGCTCGTATTTGTCCTGCATAAATGCTTTTCCAAAATACACAGGATTTGTAAAGCTGATTTTTTTCTCTTTCTCGTCTATAAACAAACGCAATACGGCTGCATGCGCTTTTCCGGGTTTAACACCCTCTGCCTTTAGTGCCTCGTTCGTAAACACTAAAGTTGTTCCTTTTTTTACAGGCGAATACGATGCAATTATCTCAAATCCAGCATTTTCAAGTTTGGATTTTGCATTTTTAACATCCACATAGTCACCAAGCAAATACGTACTTATCTCCTGCCCTTCCAGCCCTTGTGTACTTGCCACAGCTTCTGTACTTTTGCCGCTGCATCCACAAAAAGATAAAACCGTTGCCGATAGAATTACCATTAAAAACTTATTCATATCTCTTTAGCCCCCAAACTCAACATAATACCCACTATCTCTTTATCAAGATCCGTTACCGATTTTTGCATCGCTGCGTCTTTGATATTTAAAACTGAGACCCAATTCGCAAGACGCGGCATACCTATTACTAACTTATTTGTCCCTTCTTTTACATACATATACATCGAACAAGGTGCGAATGTACCTGCATCAGGACGCCCTTTATTAAAAATACCGTAAGAAAATGAAAAATGGCATAATGAATAAACATAATAAGCATCATACTCTTCAAAATCTAATTCAGCATCTTCATAAACCTCTTTGAAGTTTTTATATCCGGCTATTATGTATTGCTTTTCTTCAAATGCTGCTTCAAATTCACTTTGAAATTCGTCTATGTACTCTGATAAATCATCAGGTCTGTCAAATTCTATCTCGAATGTCATCATAGGATTGGCCGGCAAAGTTTTATATTCACTCACCTCTACCTTGCCCCCTATCTCTTTTTGAACAAGAGCATCTAAAGGAGGAAACATTGCAATAAAGTCTTTTCTAATACCTTCATCCTTAACGCCTACGATATCAAGCATCGTCTCAGGCATTACATGGCCCACATATGTTTTATTTTCTGATATATTTTTGTATATGTGAAGATTAAATGGTGAAAATCCGCCAAGTTCAGGCGCTTTTATAAGTAGTGGACGAAGTTTTTTATCATTTGCAATTGAAAAGAACCCAAGATTGTCAAGTTGTTTTTTCCATTCCGGATCATATCCAGGGTTTACCTTGCCGTCTTCTAAAGTTTTTGTACCATATTTTTTTTCATATGCATCATTAATTCTTTCATGCGGATCAGAAAGCACAAACCCAACGCTTCCGATTTTGCTGTTGATCATTTTATTATAATGCTCGTCGGCATCTCCTTGTGTTACATTAAACATTACGCCCTGAGCCCCAAAAGCTACTGAAGCTGCTAGCGATAATGCTGCTGTTGTCCTAATAAGTCTACCTAACATTATTTGTCCTTATTTATTTGATTAGTACTATTTATCACAAAATAGTCACATTCTTTGCGTGGTTATTGTATCATAAAACTTTATATTTCATACACATTTCCACATGCCAAACAAATAAGATTTATCTGGAGTGTAGAAACAGGATGCCGCCAAAAAAGGCGACATTTAGAATGAAGGAGAATTTTTTTGCGCAAGTAAATATTAGAATACGTAGTTAACTTGAAAACTTAAAGCTGTTTGTGAATGTTTTGTTTCAACTGTTGTTGCAACATATCCGCCTAAACCATCTGGAGCCATAGCATCAAATGTTTCAGATACTTCAGGTGTATATACGTAAGCTAAATCTACTGAAGTTTGTTTGCTGATATTGTATGTACCACCAACAGTGATATGGGATTGAACAATTGCCGGGAAACCAACAAGGTTAAACATATTTTTCATTCCGCCATCAGCTAAACCGGCGTCTTCAATCGGTGATTTCGCATAATTGTACCCTAAACGTGCTGCCCAATCTTTAGTCGCATATTGATAACCTAAAGCCATAACACTTTGATTTTTCCATCCAAAGTCCTTATATCCTTCAGCATCTTCCCATTTGATCTGTTTATAATCCAGAGCTATAGTATTGCCGCTAATCTCATATGAAATACCGGCACCCAGTGTTGAAGGTGTTGACAATTTTTCAATGAACTGGCCAGTGTATTCCATATCAATTTGTGAAACATAGGTAGCACCGACTGTAATGCCAGAAACTTCATAAGCGAAGCCTATGTTGTACCCAAATTTTAGATCCTGAGAAACACCGTTGCCAACTTTATCAGGAACAAAGTCACCATTTAAATCAGCTGTAAAATCCATATCTAAAGAACCGTATTGCAATATAGGAGTAACAGCTACGCTTAATCCATTTATTTTGTAAGCAAAAGGAACACCAAATTGCATTAACTGCAGGTTCGTAACCATATTCATAGTACCATTGTCCGGATCCATCGCTGCAAAGTTTGTTTCTGCATTACGATAATCAACACCCATACCGGCAGTTCCCCACATACCGATACCCATGTAAAAATTATCATTGATTTTACTTGCTATGGACACTTCCGGAATAACATTTAAATTAGCATCACTGTCATTGGAGACCATTCCGGCAGAACCGCCATCTGTACTTACTGAAGGCATAAAAATAGTACCTCCAAAAGAAATCTCAGTATTTTCAACAGAAGTTATCAAAGCTGGATTTGAAAGCGCAGATTCAGCGCCATGACTCACACCTATACCAACACCACCCATACCAGTTGCTTTCGCACCCGTCGCTATCATATTCGAACCGTTAGTTGCAAATGCTGATGTTGCCCCCAAAGCTAATGCAGCTACTACTGCTAACTTAATCGTTTTTTTCATTTTCATTCCTCTAAAAATATAAATTTGAAATATACTAATATTTCGACTGCAAACATTATATTTTAGTGAATTTTAAATCAAACTTAAAATATTTTATCTTGATATAATA
>JAHJEG010000026.1 GCA_018825665.1 bacterium
CAGCTTTATACAGAACAAAAACAAGAACCAGTACAAATACCTCCTGACCCAAGAAGGCTTCGAAGAAAAACTCACCCTCACCCGTAAATTTGTCGTACGCAAAAAGGCAGAGTATGAAGAGCTGCAAAGAGAGTTGGAAAAATTAAATTACAAAAAGGATAGTAGCATATGAAAGGAATAATATTAGCCGGAGGAAGTGGTACACGCTTGTACCCGATAACCAAAGGCGTAAGCAAACAGCTCGTTCCTATCTATGACAAACCGATGATTTACTATCCGCTTTCGGTACTTATGCTTGCAGGAATTACAGAAGTTCTTATTATTTCAACGCCACACGATTTGCCAAGATTTGAAGAGCTTTTAGGTGATGGTTCTGATATAGGTATGAAGTTTTCCTATGTTGTACAGCCTTCACCGGACGGACTAGCACAAGCTTTTCTTTTGGGTGAAGAGTTTATCGGCAATGATGATGTATGTTTAGTCCTTGGTGACAATATATTCTACGGTCACGGACTCACTAAACTTCTTGCAAGTTCAGTTAAAAATGCTTCAGAAGATAATAATGCTACAGTCTTTGGTTACTATGTAAGTGATCCGGAGCGTTATGGTGTGGCAGAGTTTGACGGTGAAGGTAACGTAACTTCCATTGAGGAGAAACCTGAGACTCCTAAAAGTAATTATGCCGTGGTTGGTCTTTATTTTTATCCGAACGATGTTGTAAAAAAAGCCAAAGACGTGAAGCCCTCAGCACGTGGAGAGTTAGAGATAACTACTCTTAATCAAAATTATTTAAATGCACAAAGACTTAAAGTGGAACTCATGGGAAGAGGTTACGCCTGGCTTGACACAGGCACACATGAGAGTTTGCTAGAAGCAAGCCAGTTTATTCAGACTATTGAAAATCGTCAATCGTTAAAAGTTGCCTGTATAGAAGAGATAGCGTACGAAATGGGTTATATTTCAAAAGAGAAGTTATTAGAGTTAGCAGAGCCTCTCAAGAAAAACCAATATGGACAATACTTAATCAGAAGAGCTTCTCAGCCAAGAGGATTAAAATAATATGAACTTTATAAAAACAGAGATACCTGATATAGTTATTATTGAACCTGTTGTTCATGGAGATGAGCGAGGTTACTTCGTAGAAACATTCAGAGCAGACAAACTTGAAGAGTTTTTAGGGTATAAAATAAATTTCACTCAAGACAATGAGTCTAAAAGTTCACGCGGAGTTCTTCGCGGACTTCATTATCAACTCTCACCTGCAGCCCAGACTAAACTTGTAAGGGTTATTCAGGGAAGAGTTCTGGACGTAGCAGTAGACATAAGAAAAGATTCTCCAACATTTGGCAAGCATGTGGCAGTTGAATTAAGTGCTGAGAACAAAAGACAGATGTTAATCCCAAGAGGATTTGCGCACGGGTTTGTGGTTCTTGATGATGATACGGTATTCGCATACAAGGTTGATAATTACTATTCTCCCGAGAATGACAGAGGTATTCTTTTTAGTGATGAAGCATTAGATATAGATTGGATGGTTCCACATGCCCAACTTAAGCTCTCAGCTAAAGATAAAGTACAACCAAGGCTAAGCGAAACAAACGATCTGTTTGAATACGGTGTAAATTATTATGAATAATATCTTAGTAACTGGCAGTAATGGCCAGCTAGGTTCTGAGATAAAAGAGCTTTCATCGGAGTACCCGTATAAGTTTTTTTTTACAGACAGAGATGAACTGGACATTACAGACGAAAAAGCTATAGAGAGCTTTACAGAAAACAACAATATTGACATTATTATAAACTGTGCAGCATATACAGCTGTAGACAAGGCCGAGAGTGAACAGGAACTTGCAGATAAGATAAACCACTTAGCGGTACAATATCTGGCTGATATCTCAAAAAAGAAAAACATAAAACTCATACATATCTCTACCGATTATGTATTTGACGGTACAAACCACATGCCATATGTTGAAACTGATATTACTAACCCCAATGGTGTTTATGGTCAGACAAAACTTGATGGTGAAAAAGCTATGCAAAAAGTAAGTCCTGTTAACTCAATAATTATCAGAACCTCATGGGTTTACTCTTCGTTCGGAGCTAACTTTGTAAAGACTATGCTTCGTTTAGGCAAAGAGAAAGAATCTTTAGGTGTAATTTTTGACCAAGTCGGAACGCCTACCTATGCAAGAGATTTGGCAAAGACTATCTTAGAGATTCTGCCAAATATTAAAAATGAAAAAGTTGAAATTTACAACTACACAAACGAAGGTGTGTTATCTTGGTATGACTTTGCAAAAGAGATTATGAGAATGGCAAAACTTCCTTGTCAAATCAACCCAATAGAAACATATCAGTATCCAACGCCAGCTAAGAGACCACATTACTCACTTCTAAACAAAAGTAAGATAAAATCAACTTTTGATATAGAAATACCATACTGGAAAGATGGTTTGGATGATTGTTTGAGAAGATTGGGGGAGAGAAGATAATAGGTATACTCCAAAGAGGTATTAAAATATATGGCTAATAAAACATATGCAAAAGAATGGCTTCAAAAAGCATATCATGATTTAGATTCTGCAAATATACTTTTTGTATCTCCTCGGTCCCACTCTCCAGAGACTGTGAAAGAACTCACACTTTTTGGAACCGATGGCTTGCCTTCGGTCGGAGAATGCTTAAAAGTTGCAACTCTCTGGCGTGCTCATAGCGAAGGCAGAGCCATCGCTTCCTATAAAAGAAGGTATTTCTCAGTCTCTCCAGAGTGGGAATGCAGATAGACAAGTAAGCAAAAGACAGTAAAGTCAAATGAAAATAAAAGAGAAAAGAAGAGATGAAAAATAAATCAATAGACAAAAATCAAGATTTCACAATATTTGTCAAAGAGATAAAAAATAAAATACTCTCTTCTCAATATGAAGCTCTCAAGGCTGTAAACAAAGAGCTTATAAATCTTTATTGGGAGATTGGTAAAAATATTGTAGAGAAGCAAGAGCAGTTTGGTTGGGGAAAATCTGTAGTACAAAATCTTTCACAAGAGCTTCAAAAAGAGTTTGTGGGGATGAAGGGATTTAGTGAAAGAAATCTTTGGAGTATGCGAAACTTTTATATTGAATATCAAGATAATTCAAAACTGCAGACATTGTCTGCACAAATTGGTTGGTCACACAATGTAGTCATTTTTCAAAAATGCAAAGACAACCTTGAAAGAGAATTTTATATCAAGATGGTCATAAAATTTGGTTGGACTTATAGAGTGCTAGACAATCATATAGATAATAAATCGTATGAAAAATTTCTTTTAAATCAGACAAACTTTGATAACACAATCATAGAAAAATACAAACATCAGGCAAAATTAGCCGTAAAAGATATCTATAATTATGACTTTTTAGAACTAGGGGAAGAACATAGCGAACACGAGCTTGAAATCAGACTTATAAACAAAATAAGAGAATTTTTAAATGAGATGGGTACTGATTTTGCATTTTTAGGAAACCAGCACAAACTAGAAGTAGATGATGAAGAATATTTTATAGATATACTTTTATATCACAGAAGACTCAAATCTCTTATAGCAATTGAGCTAAAAATAGGTAAATTCAAACCAGAATATGCTGGGAAAATGAATTTTTATCTTTCAGTACTAAACGACACTATAAAACTACCCGATGAAAATCCATCAATTGGTATCATCATCTGCAAAGAGAAAAAACGAACAACAGTAGAGTATGCACTCAAAGAGAGCAATCAGCCAATAGGTGTCGCAACTTATAAACTTACAGAATCTTTGCCAAATGATTTAAAAGGATTGTTACCCACTCCAAGTGAGATAAGCGAGAGATTAGAAAAACTGCTTGAGGGTAATAATCAAACAAAAAATAAGATGATAGAGGAAACAAAATCATGAATAAAAACATACTACTAACAGGCACCGCAGGCTTCATAGGCTCAAACTTTGTGCCCTATTTTTTGGATAAATATCCACAATACAATCTAATCAACTTGGACCTTTTGACATACGCAGGCAATCTGGATAATCTTAAAGAGTGCGAAGGCAATCCAAGATACAAATTCATCAAAGGGGATATCTGCAACCGTGAGTTGGTTGAGTTTATATTCAGCGAATACGACATCCAAGGTGTAATCCACTTCGCGGCAGAATCTCATGTAGACAACTCCATTAAAAACCCGGGTGTGTTTATAGAGACGAATGTAAACGGTACATTTACCCTTATAGACGCAG
>JAHJEG010000027.1 GCA_018825665.1 bacterium
TGGCTTATTATTTTTCATTACAGCAACTTTATCAAGCTTATGTGAAGTCAATTTCTCAAGAGTCATTTTAAATCCTTTGAGCAGATCAGTGACTGAAATCATCTCGTCTCTTTTGTAGGCTTGCATAATAATCCTTTGTATAATTATTTATATAATTATTTGAATTATAGCATAAACTAGAACTCTAAAAGCTATAGTCAAAATATTATTACGAAGGATTTACAATTTTTTAAAATAAAACTACCTTCAAATATAAAAATAATGTATTTGCCAGAAATTGAAAGATTAAATAGGTATCCAACAAATATAAGCAACCAATAATGAAATATCAAGGTAGTTTTAATTACATAGGTTTATTAGAAATGGAAACAATATATAAAAAGATGTTAAAGGACTTTCCTGAGATTGCTCACTTAGAAAAACCATCGACAGGTAAAGTAATTACAGCGAAAGGGATTTTAGCCTTTGTTGAAGAATCAAATAGTGAATGTCCGTTTTTGGACTTAAGAATTATTAAATAATCCAAGCTGTAAATAGGCAGTTACTTTACAATAAATCTGCCTATTCACTCTGAACCGAGTAGACTACATCCCCAAATAAGGTTTTAAAACCTCAGGAATATCTATGCTTCCATCTTCGTTTTGAAAATTTTCCATAATTGCTACAAGTGTGCGGCCAACAGCTAAAGAAGAGCCGTTGAGTGTATGAACCATAGTGTTTTTCTTGCCGTCTTTATAGCGGATCTTTGCGCGTCTTGCCTGGAAATCTCTTGTATTACTTACAGAAGAAATTTCTCTATAAGTTGCTTGACCAGGGAGCCAGACTTCTAAATCTACAGTATAAGCGGCTCCAAATCCCAAATCACCAGTACACAGAGTAACAAGGCGGTGAGGAAGTTCAAGTGCGCTGAGCAGATCAGATGCACATGCCACCATTTCATCAAAAACCTTGTCGCTTTCTTCGGGCTTAGTTAGAGATACGAGCTCAACTTTGTGAAACTGGTGTTGTCTTATCATCCCTCTTGTATCGCGTCCTGCAGCACCGGCTTCTTTTCTGAAACATGATGTATAGGCCGTCATCTTCATAGGAAGCTGGCTTTCTTCTAAAATCTCATCTTGATAAAGGTTTGTAACGGGTACTTCTGCCGTTGGGATTAAAAAGAGCTCTTGGCCGTCTATTTTGTATAAGTCATCCTCAAACTTTGGAAGCTGTCCCGTTCCCTCAAGTGCCGCTCGGTTGACAAGTGCCGGGACACTTACTTCGTTAAATCCGCGACTACGGTTAAAGTCAAGCATAAAATTTATAAGGGCACGTTCAAGTCTGGCACCCATACCAAATGAAACACTAAAACGGCTGGTGGCAAGTTTTACACCTCGCTCAAAGTCTATCCATCCATTTTGTTCTGCAAGTTCCCAGTGCTCTTTGGGAGTAAAAGCAAACTCTCGGGGAGTCAAGACCTTTTTGATCTCTATATTGTCATTTTCATCTGCACCGTCTGGTACATTATCATCGGGCATATTGGGTATAGCCATAGCTATATTTTCTAGTTCTTCTTGTTTGATTCTCTGAATCTCTATTGCATCGGCTATCTTAACTTTGTTGGCATCCACTTTTGCTTTGAGTTCAGATATGTCTTTGCCCTCTTTTTTGTAAATACCGAACTCTTTACTCATTGCATTTTGGGCAGCCTGAAGTGTCTCAAACTCTACTTTTGCCAGTTTTAATTCTTCGTTTTTATTCTTCAGATTTTCTATAAGAAGTGCGTCTACGCCTTTGCGCATAAGCTTTGTGCTGACACCCTGAAAATCTTTTTGTAATAGTTTTAAATCAATCATAGTCTTCCTAAAATAATAAGTATTGTGATTATATCAAAACTATTTCCCCTTGGCATGTGGAAATAGTTTTAGATTAAAATATCTTTGGCAATCTGAAATTGGTTCGCCGTCATAAGGTGGATTTTCGGATGGAGCGCTTTTAAATCATCAAATAGTTTTTTACTGAGTTCAAAGCCCACCTTATATTCCTCCTCTGCACCTTTTTCGTTTGCAATTCTCAGTGCTTCAAGCCAGTTGTCAGGGACATTGATCCCTGGAACATGAGCAGACAAAAACTGAGCCGTACGTAGCTTGGTAATAGGAAACACTCCTAAAATAAGCTCAGCCCCTTTGCTCTCTGAACAGCATTCTTTATTTGCCGATTCTTTTAGCTCTAGAAGCTGTTTTGCATTTTCAAGGTCGTATACCGGCTGGGTGATAATTCCACATGCCCCGTGTTTTATCTTTTTTTGCATCTTTTTTTGCAGTGTTTTCGGGTTTTTTGCGTAGGAGTTCACGACTGCAAAAGGGTGTATATTCTTTGGTTTTATTGCAAGCGGTTTACCCGCATAGTCAATGCCGCTGTTAAAGCATGAGATGATGTCAAGCAAAAGAGAACTGTCCGCTTCAAACACTCCTTTTGCATGTGGCTGGTCTGAGATGTTGGCCGGATCTCCCGTCAGAGCCAAAATAGCTCGTATATCAAACTCATTCGCACCGAGCAGATCGGATTGCAAAGCTATCCTGTTTCTGTCTCTCATGCTCATGGTCGCAATTACCGGTTTGTCGAATCTGTCCTGGAGCATTTTTGCCGCAAAAAGAGCATTGTATTTGAGTTTGGCAAGAGGATTGTCCGTGGTGGAAAACCCGTCAACAAATTTATGCAGTTCAAGAGCTTCTATCTTGTCTACAATCGGGGAAAACTGGGGAGAGTGCGACGGTGTCGTTTCAAGGGTTATGTATGTACCGTTTTTTAATTTATCTATTAATTCATTAAACAAAAAGAATCCTGATGAGTTATAAAGTTTTTAGCTATAATTGCGACATTATAACAAAGAGAGAAAAAATATATGTTGAAATTAGCTGTATTTGATTTTGATTCTACACTTATGGACGGTGAGACAATCGATTTTTTTGCCCAAGAATTGGGTATTGGCGAGGAAGTAAGCCGTATAACCGAAGAAGCGATGTCCGGAAGACTGGATTTTTTTGAATCCCTGCAGCAAAGGGTAGGGCTTTTAAAAGGGCTTGATTTTTCCGTGGTTGAAAAAATCAGCCACAATCTGCCTTATATGCCTGGGGCGCGCGAGACTATTGCGGAACTCAAAAAAAGAGGGATAACCGTTGTCTGTTTCAGCGGCGGTTTTAGAAGCGCTACAAGCCATGCCAAAAAGATACTCGGATATGATGCGGACTTCTCGAACGTGCTTCATGAAAAAGAGGGTAAACTGACCGGACTTGTAGGCGGAGACATGATGTTCAATTTTTCAAAAGGGGATATGCTTGTACGACTGCAAAGTATTTTAGGTGTCAGCAGGGAACAGACTCTGGTATGCGGAGATGGAGCAAATGATCTATCAATGTTTGCACATGCCGATACGAGAGTTGCTTTTTGTGCGAGAGAAATATTGAAAAAAGAAGCAAATATAGTTATAGAGACTAAAGATTTGACACAAATACTGGAGAAGATATAAATGTTGGAAAACTCGGTTTGGAGACAATATCACAATGAGAACAATTTTAGAGAAAAATTGAGTGAATTTTGTAGTTTGGAAATTGGAAATATCATAAGTGATGATAAAGATTTGTACGCTGTATTAAAAGCAAAGCTGACAAAAAAAGAGCTGAAACTTTTTGCTATGGATACTGCAAAGATAAATGATGAAGAATTGAAGAATACGTTTGATTTAAACGATGAAGAACTGCAGCAGGCTAAGTACAAATTGTACAAGAAACTCAAACAGGATAAAGTACGTCTGAGTTTTTTAGTATCATCAAATGAGAGTTCGGATCATTAAGCCGTAAAATAACTTTATTTTATAGATGCGGCATGTGGAAATTTCAGCTTTTAAAGTTGAAATTATCTGTTCAAATATAAGATTAATCTATAATTTATAATCAAGGTTGTAGAATATCACAATCTTATCACTAAAAAAGGAAAATTAATGAAAAAAACTACTTCATTACTATTAGCTGCCCTAGTAGCGGGTTCAGTATTCTCAACAGCTGCAATGGCAGATGCCAAAGCTGGACAAAAATACTACCTGAAAAAATTAAAAGCCTGTAAAAAAGACGGCTTAAAAACCGGTGCGAACTTTGCTGCAAAAAATGACCGTGAAACGTGGGCTGCATTAAAAGAAGATGGTGAATTAATTGATGCCTGGAAAGAAGTGTGTCCGAGTGGTGCGAGTAAAATTGATAAAATGAAACCAAAAGATGTAGAAAACTTATATGACTTTTGTTGGCAATATGCTTCAGACGGTGATGTTCCGTCTTGTGGTTAATCCCAAGATTATAAATTCAAGACTTTCTTGAATTTATAGTTTCTCCCCTAAAATAATCTTAAACGAGACTCTTCTGGATTTTTCTTTATCCTCTTTATTATCAATCATTACTTTTTTAGAATAGCTCAAACCGCTGCCTTTTATTATACTTGACAACCATATTTTAGTTTGCATGGATTGCTGTTTAAATATATAGCTGAGTGTTGCATATGCCCGGTTCATTGAGAGCTTGCTGTTGTTTAGGTAATTGTCTGTAAAGTTCACGCCGCTCCATTCACTTGAGGTATGACCATTGATTTCCAGTGTATCCACATAAGATTCATTGGCTTTTAAAAACTGAAGCAGTTTTGCAGAGAAAATATTTAAAAATTTTTCCTGAATGGAAGTGAGTTTATATTCTGCTACGTTGAAATACAAATCTTCGGCTCTAAACTCAATTCTGAGATCTTCTCTAATGCTAAGTTTGCCCGTTTCTATCTCATGCTTGAATAGAGTTAGAAGCTGATTATAAAGAGTGTTGCTTTTTATGGATTTTTGAGCAATTGAGCAGTCCTGGTTTAGCTTCATAATCCACATATTTGATTCCTGTGAGTCAGGGCTGGTATGTATTCCTGCTGCTGCAATCTTTGAATCGTGCAATATATCCAATGCATTGAGCATATCGAAGTTTTCTCCGCCGTAATGCTCCTGACACAATAAGTTCAAATTACTGTCTAGATGCATGACAAGGGCATCTGTATTGTAGGTGTCTTGTACGTAGCCCACGGCAAATATGCTTGAATCAGAAAATTCTTCTATATCTTTTAGACCGCTCGCATAAGCTGTTGCTATCTCCTTGTCCAATAAGATGTTTTTTTGCAAATCAAATTTTATAAACCTTATCTGCTCTTTTTCCACTTCATTTGTCTGGCTCATGGATACTAAAAAACTGTTATCTCTTAGTCTGATTATCTTATGTGGCAGTATGGCCTGATCGCTTTGTATCTCTTGGGTCCAGATCTTGTCCCCGTCTTCGGTTATTCTCATAAGGGTAAGATTCTTATCGGTATTTTTTTTGGTGCTGCCAAGCACGACAAGGGAGCCATCTATTGCTTCTGCTGCATCAATGCCGATATCATCATTATGCGTGCCGTACTTTTTGCTCCAGAGCATATCTCCGTTTTTTGAGAACCTGCTGAGGTAGATGTCGCTAAGACCAAGTCCTGTTTGGAATAATTTATCAGAAGAATCTCGTGTTGTATTGGATGTCCCTACAGCCAGTACGCCCCCATCTCTCAAAGCGACAAGGTGATGCATCGTGTCATAGTTTTTGGTGCCGAATTCTTTGGTAAAAAGTGTATTTGCATTTGAATCAAGCTTTAAAAGCATCAAGGAACCATCTACAGAATGACCTCCGATATAGTAACCGTTGGAAGGTGTTTTAATAACGGAAACGGCTTCATTGAATCGAGGGAGATTCTGTATTTTACTGAGAGTTATATCTGCGGCACTGTTAAGTTTTGTAAGGTGTATTTGCGCACCGTGGAGATTATGAGCATCTTCAAGATAATCAAAGGCGTTTGTATAGGTAGTGCTGTTTTTATATTTGGATTCTTTAAAGTCTTTGGAATATCCGACGGCGCTTATCTGTCTGTCATAATCCTGTGTGATATCAAAAAGTGCATCATTGAAGGGTTTATCTATTATGAGCGAAAAGTCAGCCTTGTTCGCTGCAAGGGTGCTTAGGAGTATGAAGAGTAGAAGAGGGATTTTTTTCATTTAAATACTTTTTTAACTCTTTATAGCAAAAAATATTCCTATAGTTGCTTTTGGCTTTAATAATGGGATTTTTAAAAATATGGGTGAGGGAAAATGAAGGAAACCCCAAAGAGGTTTCCTTATAGATTTTATGAATTTATTCTAAATTGTAAAATCTATCTTAGGTTTTCGAGCAGACTGTTTATATCCCTATTTTACGGCTTCTATCATCATTCTTTGTATCGACTGTAACCGTATTGTCACCAAACAATGTAAAATCTTTGCCTAAATCAATGGTGTCAGCACCTAGAACACTTGCGTATTTATCTAGTGTTGTCTTTGCTGAAGAATGACCTAAAAGACCAGCTAGTTCATTTATGCTTACTAACTTACTACTCAACATCAAAGTTGCATAAGTATGTCGTGTACAATATAATCTTAGCTTCTCTACTTTAGCATCAAGAACACATTGTCGCCAAAGATAATCAAGTTTTCCTGCATCATCAATATCGCTAAATATAAAGATGTTCTTTGTTTGTATCTTCTTAACTTCATCATATATAAAAGACGGGTAGGGAACTTTTCTTTGTGCATTCCAAGTTTTACCACTTCCCACAATGCCTTTAGTTCTAGTTCTTTTGATATTTATATATCCATCTTCAAAATCACCAAGCTGTAATCCTAAAATCTCACCTGTTCTCATACCAGTATTAAAAGCAATTTGTAAATATACTTTGAAGAATCCACTTGAAGCTTCAATGATTTTTTTCACTTCATCTTTTTTGTAGTATTTAACTGACTCTTTTACATCTTTGATTAACCGAATATTTAGAGCCGGATTAAAATTCATTACTCCATCATCGACCGCTAATTCAAATATACCGTTTAAACCGCTTCTATATACAGCTTTAGACGCAGACTTTATCTTTAACGAGTTTAGGTACTCTTTTATATCAAGTCGTGTTATAGTGTCAATATTACGATTTTTAAAGAACTCTATTACTCTTTGCCATTTCGCAAGTTTTGAGGAATAGCTTTTTATTGATTGTTTTTGTCTTAAAAATATATTTCCATAATACTCAAAAGTTTGAGGCTTCTTTTTATATATTTCACCTGTTGCTATTTTTATATCAAGAGCTGGTATAATTTTGTCTTTAACTATTTTCATGTTTTGTGATGTGTGTTTTAACTTAGTGGACTTTTGTTTTCTCGCACCATCAACATAATAGTTAAGCCATATTATAGAGCCTCTCAAAAAATATGTTGTCATCCGTTGTCACCTCTTTTGGTAGCAACAGCCTTACTATGAAACAAAATCATACCTTTTTATATTAAAAAATTGTCTAAGTTGATTTCATTGGAAGTTGAATCAACAGGCTTTATACTATTATTTAATTCTTCCACATCTATGTAAATTCTTTTATATCCATCTTTTTTATGAGCTGTTAAATCTTTGTTTTTAATCATAGTCCTGATATATGAAATATCTATTCCCATGTCTTCGGCTACTTTTTGAATAGTTTGAAATTTAATCATTATGCACCTCAAATAAAAACTATGCTACCAAGCTACTAACAAGATTAACTGTAAAATTTTCTTGTCTCATAAATAGCAATTCGTTATCATCCCAGATTTCCATAATCTTCTCATCTTCAATACTAGAGAGAACTTTTAAAGAACTCCCTTTGCGTACCTGAGTAAGACCGTAAAGAGAAAAACGATGATTTAACATTCTGTAAAGATACATAGGAGCAGTAGATCTACTTGCACAAAATCTATTTATACGGTGTTTGATATACCAAGCATTTAGATATTCGTCTTTTTTGGTAATCTCTTTTTTAGACATAGGAAGTGTTTTGTTTATATACTTCATTATATAGCTAGTTGCACTTCTAATGTTTTTTTCAAACTTGTTTGACTTTTGATTATACAAATGGTTGAAAGCTTTTTCAACTCGCTCTATACGTTCTTTTGGAATAAATAGAAGTATATGTGTATGTGGTGTACCGTCTTTATGTGGCTCATTCACACGATAATACATACGTTGCATTTTTGAAAGTTCTTTTAAAGAGCGGTCTTGTCGGAGTCTAGCAAACATTTTAGTCAGAATTTTAACTGACTCTTTAGGCTCTACACCATTGTATTTTGGATTTCTGATTAACTTACCATCTCTAGTAGTTTTCATCATGTGAAACTCACTAGGCAAAGTAATAGTTAGAAATACTGGAGTAAGCTTTGCATTAGTCGCTTCACGCTCTAGCGTGTTAATACGATTTTGAATTTCACCGTAATATCTGTGCGGACTATGATTTGATGAAACAATACAATCTTTTAGACTGAATTTCTGACCAGTAGAATTGTCTTGAACATAGCTAAAGTCTAGGAAATCACTTTGACTTTTTATCTTAGCTTTTGTCATAACTAAGTCATTGCTAGAAAGCCCGTATATTTTCGAAATGTCCACAACTTTTTTATAATTAGTCAAGAGAGTCGGACTAAGCCGACTCGAGCAACGACCGGACGTGAAGTCTTCCTCGCTCAGGCGCTCGTCATCATACACTCTCGGTCTATGCTCTAAGTCCTTAATTTTCATAATTCTTCATCATCATCTATTGGAGCATAGTTAAAAGAGCCTTTTAGATTATTGAGTATTATTCTATAATCAGTTAGATCTAATGAACCGAAAGCATTTAAACCAAGTAAAACTCTGTTTAACTCATCTAGTTTTCTGTGTACCGTTGTACAGTCAATTTCTGTTTCTTTAATCTCTTTTTGTGTATTATTCATTGTTTCTTTCCTTAGCGGGTTAGGACAGCATAGGGAGTTAATCTTGCCGGAAAGGCTCTCTATGTGTTCTTATTATTTAAGACTTCAAATAAAACTACTATTAATGCAAATAGTATGTGTTCAATTTCCATAATCTAACTATTTTTAAGACACGTAAAAACTTACTGGCGATTTAGAAATATAACTGCAGTTAACATTTACCTCTTTACCTACTTGCGATTTAAACTCTTCAACTCTTGAATCTGGAATACTGATATCTTGCATGTCATGTTTAATGGAACCGTTTGATAATTCCGTTTCAACTAAGAGCTCCAAGTTATGCTTGCCTGGTGTTACTTCTCCCGACTCCCTATCCTTGAAATCAGGTTTCTTATATAATGACATTAATTTGCCTTTTACTGATATTTTCATTTTTCATCCTTATTAAATTTTTCTCGAACAATATCCATGTACTCTTCTTGAACAGCATTAAACGCATCTCTTTTATCCATATTACGAGCTATACGTTCAATATAAGACTTTACTGATTCCATAAGACCTAACGCTTCAAATTTATATGAAAAATCAATTCCAGAATGAAGATGATGAAGTTCCTGAAATTCGTCTATTGCTAAAGATAACTCTAAATAAATTGTCATAAGCTTTTTAAAATCATCTTCTGACACAGTTTTAGAAAACATTGGATGACTTTTTGCAATAGGGTTTGGTAAAAATATATCTTCAGAATTGAGAAGATTTTTTAAATCAAAGAGTAATGCTTCAACTTTTGGAGCTGTTGCAAGGTATGACTCAACTAAACTTACTTCCATTAGTGAAGTAATCATTGATGTGACTGTAACATTGTCCTCTTTACATTGGTGCTCAAATTCAGCTTTCAAGAGATTTGGGATTTGTAAATTAAATCCAACTTTTTTATTTTCGACAGTTTGTGCTTTTTGCACAGCTTGTTTGTACATATAAACTCCTTATATTTATGTACATATTTTATGTACATTGAAGAATTATATATTTTATTAAACTAAATGTCAAGCTAAACAAAACTAACGCCTCAAGATATTGTCTCGTGAACACAACTTATAAACTCGTTGTTACCCCTATCGTTCGTTCCTCTCTATGACGGGGATTTAATAAACAGATATAGATATATTTTGCAGAGTTAATTGAAATGATTTTATGAAAAAAATATATAGTAATATATATAA
>JAHJEG010000028.1 GCA_018825665.1 bacterium
CACGTCACTTCAAAGAGCCGACACCATGTGTGTCTGACTCTATGACTGAAGATGCAGCGGTTTTTGGCGGTCTTACAAATATGAAAGACGGTCTTAAGAACTGTGCGGCACTTTATAAACCTGAGATGATTGCAGTTTCTACAACTTGTATGGCTGAAGTTATCGGTGATGACCTGTATGCATTCGCAATTGCAGCAAAAGAAGAAGACGGCGGTGAGTTCCTTCCGGAAGACTACCCTATCACTTATGCGCATACTCCGTCGTTTACAGGAAGTCATATTACGGGTTACGATAACATGATGCACGGTATTATGTCTCAGCTTACTGAGGGTAATAAAAAAGAAGAGAAAAACGGTAAAATTAACATCATTCCTGGATTTGAGACGTATATCGGTTCAATCCGTTCTGTTAAATCTATCGTAGAATCTTTCGGTGCAGAATATACAATGCTGGGTGACCACTCTGATCAGTGGGATATGCCGGCCGGTAACTACAGTATGTTCTCCGGCGGTACACCTATCGTTGATGCAAAAGAGTGTATCAATGCAAATGCTACGATCTCTCTTGGTAAGTATGCAAGTGTTAAGACTATGAAAATGGTTCAAAAACGCTGGAAACATGCAGGTGGTTTTTCTAATCCTGTAGGTCTTAAAGGTACAGATGAGTTCGTTATGAAACTTGCAGAGTTAACAGGAAATGAAGTTCCTGAGAAACTTAAAGTCGAGCGTGGTCGTCTAGTAGATGCAATGCAGGATTCTTATCCGTATATGCACGGTAAAAAATTCGCAATCTGGGGTGACCCTGACTTCTTGATAGGTATGGTTTCATTCTTACTTGAGATGGGTGCTGAGCCGACACACGTACTATGTCACAATGCACCGCGTGGTTGGGAAGATGAGATGAGAGCAATGCTTGATACTTCTCCTGCGAGCGCAGAGTGTCATGTATGGGCCGGTAAAGATTTATGGCACATGCGTTCACTACTCTTTACGGAGCCTGTTGATTTTATGATAGGTAACTCTTACGGTAAAGAACTTATGCGTGATACAGGTACTCCGTTGATCTATATCGGATTCCCTATATTTGACCGTCACCACTTACACAGATATTCTATATCTGGATACGATGGTGCTCTTAACCTGTTGACTTGGATTACCAATAAAGTCCTTGACCAACTTGATGAAGAGACAAAAGGTATCGCTTCTACGGATTATTTCTTCGACTTAATCCGCTAATTCTAAATTCTAGTTTCTAAGTTTATTCTCCCTCAACCGTCCTATGCCTGGGGCGGTTGTCCTTCTAAAGCACTCCCAATCGTTATCTGGCACATTATATGCAATACTTTTTTAAAAGGATTGATATGAGCGTGGAAAAACAGATCAAAGCAAATTTACTAAAAGAAATATACACGAACATAGACAAGATGTATGACTACATGGAACAGCATTATGTTCTTAGCGATGAACATCATACTCTCATCATCAAGCAGTTAAATAAACTCAAAGACCAGTTTTATCTTATCAGCGAAAACTCCAGGCTGTCTTAAAATGTATCATGTAGTTCTTGAGAGATTGTGCAAATGTGCAATGAAACACAATACCGAACAAATTCGTAGTTTTACAGACAAAAATGAAGCCCGGGAACACGCGCATGAGTGGGCAGACAATTTAAACAATACTTTTTGCGGCAAACATGGTTTTGATATAGTAGAAGTGGATGAAAATTTTGTAATCTCCTTAGAAAACGGCGGTTTTGTAGAGGCATGTGAGCTTTAAAGTGTTCAGCAGGAACGTTTAATGCAGTATTAAAATAAAAAAGGATTAAATTATGGAATACCATGTAGTAGTAGAAAAGATGTGCGGTTGTGCGAAAAGACAGAATATGCCTCAGATAAAAACCTTCGACGATCAGGAGAACGCTTTGAGAGTTGCCCGTGCATGGGCTCAGCAGCTCAATGAGTCTTTTTGCGGCAAACACGGATTTGATGTGATTGCAGTAGATGACAATTTTGTAATTACGGTGGGTGAAGGAAGTTACTAGACTTCTTGTCTTTTAAAAGGAGACATTATGATTATCGGCGTACCTAAAGAGATCAAAAAAGATGAGTTTCGTGTATCTATAACTCCATCAGGGGTCATGGAACTTGTAAAGGCGTCACATAAGGTGTATGTTCAAAAAGATGCGGGTTTGGGCAGCGGTTTTGGCGATGAAGAGTATCTCAATGCCGGAGCCTTGCTTGTCAATACTGCATCGGAAGTGTTTGATGTTTCAGAGATGATCGTCAAAGTAAAAGAGCCTATAGAAGCAGAGTATAAATTATTTAGACCAAACCAGACTCTTTTTACCTATCTGCATCTTGCGGCGGATAAAGCACAAACGGATTTTTTACTCCAAAAAGGGATTCGTGCATTTTCGTATGAGACCTTGCTCGTCGATGGCACGCTGCCTTTGCTCGAACCTATGAGTGAAGTAGCAGGTAAAATGGCATCATTGATGGGAGCCGTTCATCTTGGACGTTATCATGGAGGAAGCGGTTTACTGATAGGCGGGGTTGTAGGAACCAGCAGAGCCAAGGTGATGGTCCTCGGCGGCGGAGTAGCGGGAAAGGCTGCTGCAGAGATAGCAGCAGGGCTTGGTGCGGACGTCACTATCCTGGATATTAATGCAAAAAGACTTCATTATCTTAATGATGTCATGCCGCCAAATGTCGCTACCTTATACAGCACGAGTGAAGCGATTGCAGGTTTACTGCCGCAATGCGACATCGTAATAGGTACTGTTTTGATACCCGGTGCCAAAGCACCCAAGCTTATCACAAAAGATATGCTCAAAAGCATGAAAAACGGAAGTGTTTTAGTAGATGTATCTATAGACCAGGGCGGCTGTTTTGAAAGCTCTCGTCCTACTACCCATTCAGAACCCACTTTTGTAGTCGATGGCGTTGTACATTACTGCGTAGCAAATATGCCGGGCGCATACCCTCGAACTTCGACCTATGCCCTTACAAATGCGACACTCAAGTACATCAAAGATTTGGCATTGTATGGCGCCGAAGAGATTTGTGCGAAAAAACCGCTCATGATAAGCGCCCTGAATACCTATGACGGTGTTTTGTACAACGAAGCAGTCGCAAGAGCACACGGGATTCAAAGCAAGATAAAAGGATAAAAAATGGATGAGATATATTTTTACTGTCAGGAGTGCAACACAAAGATAACAACCGATCAGTTAGCACTGCTAGACCAAGGCAAATGCCCCAAGTGCAGGTCAAACCTCGGATTCTCAACCCTGCCCATGGGTGAAAACGACAACTTTGAAGAAGCTGTCGTTTTAAACGATACGGACTTTTTGGAAAAAGAGTTCTAGTTAGGATATTTGCCTTTTTTATAATAACCATTAATATTAAAACAAGTTAAAAACAGATATATTTGTTTGCGTTAAATAAAAATAATTTTTAAACTTGGAAATGTATGTATGAAATATTTTGCAAATACATCACTTCTACCTATAAAAAGCGATTTAAAAAGTTCAATTTTCTGCTCTTTTGTAAAAGGTGAAAGTTGTTCTATTTGCCTTTTGACTCTCAAAGTCTCATTTTCAAGTTGTGCTCTTTGAGATTCTAAATCTTGAAGTTTTTCTCGAAGAGGTGCAAGCACAAGATGGAGTTGTTGAAGTGTCATATCATCTACTTCTAATATAAAAATCCAAACAGCCAAAGTGGAATTTTATTACCAAAGCCAACTTCAATGCTATCGCTAGCTACAAAAGAATTTGGCAGATCTTTAATCTGCTCAAAGCTTTTGCTTTTACCACCAACTTCAAAAGTATATTTTTCTTGAGCGTAAAAATCACCAACATTACTGGCAAAGACTCCATCGTCATTTAGTGAGTGCTTATTTTTATAGTAGTTATCAAGTTGATTGAGAAAAAATGTTTCTCGTAAGTTGCCAGTATTTGGTTCTTTTGTGTACATAAGATTAGTGTTAGCTAAATAAATTTTCTCTGGCTTATCAAAGTTTTTCATAGCAAGTGAATTTTGCATAAGAAGTTTTACAAGTCCTGCGTCATCAAGTTTTGCAAGATATTCTTTTAGTGTTCTATCATCAGTAATTTCAGCTGCTTTTTTAATATCACTCATATTTGGCTCAAACGGTACACTCTTGATAATAACCGATAGAAGCATTTTTATTTTTTTTATGCTATTTCCATTGAGCTTTGGATAAACATTTAGTAAATCACTTTCTATTGATACATTGATGTTTTGTTGCAGTGTTTGAAAAAACAGAATCTCATTTGGCATTGAAAGATAGTAAGGATAGTAACCATGTTTGAGATAATCTTTAAAAAGTGGAATGATTTTTTTATCTTGTAGCTCAATTGTGTTTTTGATATCTGTAGCTATCTTTATATGATTTGTTACAATTTCTTCCAAACTATAATTCTCAAATACAAATCCATGATGAAGCTCTAAAAACTCTCTAAAACTCATACCGACCATGTTATACACAACTGCTCTTCTGCTTAGGTCATGGCTCCCTTTGTTAATCTGAAGTGCGGAACTACCAGTTGCAATAATTTTTAATTTATCGAACCTGTCATAAATATTTTTAAGCTCGGCAGACCAACTTTCATATTTATGAATCTCATCAAAACACAAAAGCTTTCCACCATTGAGAACAA
>JAHJEG010000004.1 GCA_018825665.1 bacterium
TATTTATACTTTTTATAAATAAATATGAAATTGTGTAATTTTGTCAGTATTATTTTGAGAAATAATTTAGAAAATTGTTGATTTGATCTTCATTATCAAATTCAATGGTCAATTTATTCTTTGAAAACTTGGATTTATACCCTAAAGTGTCAAATTTATTTTTAACGGCTGAAAAGTCATATGATGCAGTATCGGGAATACTCATAGGGTGTGTATTTTCTTCTTTCATATTTTTTATGATAGATTCAACTTCTCTGACGCTGAGCTTTTGTCCGATGATTGAATTAACAATCAACTGCTGTTGTTTTTCATCCAAACCGATCATCACTTTTGCATGACCGGCACTTATTTTCTTTTCCAGCAGGGCTCTTTGAGTTTTTTGCGAGAGTTGCAGTAATCTGATTGTATTTGTGATATGCGTTCTGCTTTTATGTATCATAGTAGAAAGTTCTTCATGCGTTACATTGTGTAACTTTATCAGCTCATTGTACGCATCGGCCAATTCTATTGGATTGAGGTCTTCTCTTTGAATATTTTCTATCAAAGCGAATTGTCTCATCTTGTGTTCATCACTGTTTAGCAAAATTGCGCGTATTGTTTTTAGTTTAACCATTTTTGAAGCGCGGAATCTTCTCTCACCGGCGATCAAAATGTATCCGTCTATGTCTTCAGCTACAACAATCGGCTGAATCAGTCCATCTTTTTTTATTGACTCACCAAGCTCAAGCAATGATTCTTCATTGAATGTTTTTCTAGGCTGAAACGGATTGGGTCTGATATCTTTAAGAGATATTTCCAAAACAGAGTCTTTGCTTGAACCCTCATTGTCGTAAGCTTCATCAATCTCACCAAAAAGGGCATCTAAGCCTCTACCTAATGCTTGTGATTTCATTATTTGATTATCGCCTGTGCAAGATTTTGATAAGCGATGGAACCTATCGATTTTACATCATACAAGATTGCGGGCTTGCCAAAGGAAGGAGATTCTGCCAATTTAACATTTCTTGGCACGACAATAAACTCTTCTTCCATGTCTTTAAACAGTTTACCTTTAAAATGCTGGCGAAGGTCTGCAAAAACTTGTTTTGAAAGGTTGTTTTGTGCGCTGTACATTGTCGGTAAAAAGCCTTTGATGCTTAGTTTCGGGTTTATAGATTTTCTGACAAGTTTGACAGTATTTAAAAGCTGTGCCAAACCTTCAAGCGCAAAAAATTCGCATTGTATAGGGATAATCACCGAGTTTGAAGCACTCAGGGCATTTATGGTCATCGGCCCGAGTGCAGGAGGTGAATCTATGATGATATAGTCATAGTCTTTTATCACGTTTGCTATTGCACGCTTAAGAACCAGCTCACGCCCTTTTGCATTGTTCGCATCATAATACTCTTTCTCTATACCGACCAAACCGATATTTGAAGGAGCCAAGTGAAGTGTAGGAATATCCGATTTTAAGATAATATCTTTTAATTTCTTCGTTCCTATAAGTACATGATAGATGTTAAATTCATAATCGTTTCTGTGAAATCCAAGAGAGGTTGTGGCATTTGCCTGCGGATCAGAATCTATCAATAATACTTTTTTTTCTGCAACAGCTAGAGAGGCAGCTAAATTTACGGCAGTAGTCGTTTTACCGACTCCGCCTTTTTGATTTGCTATTACAATTACTTCGCTCATCTTAAACTAAATATCCTCTCGCCATTGCTTATTACCGAGCCGTCACTTTGAAGCACGGCATCCTGTAGTGAAATTTTTAAATTATTTTTATGTGTGTGGAACATTTTACTCTTGTAAAATTCTAACTCATATTTACTAAAAACTTGCTTCCATGAAATCTTTTTTTCTATATTTGCAAAATATTTTTTTAATAATTCATCTTTTGAAATTCTTATATCCATAATCGCGAAACCTTCAGGTGCCGCAAGAAGATTTAAACCGATTCCGCAGATAAGGGTCTCTTTGCTTATGTTGGTAATCATCCCGCCAACTTTGTGATTCTCTATATAAAAATCGTTTGGCCACTTAAGCCAAACTTTGGAGTTGAGTTCTTCGAGTGTCTCTTTTAATATATATGCGAAATATATGGATGCCGATTCAATCTGTAAATCAGAGGGCAAATCACCGAGATCTAGAGCAAATGATACAAAAAGATTTCCGTCCATTCCCATCCATGAATTTCCCCTGCTTCCTACACCGTCCGTTTGTCTCTGCGCGACTATGGCATGTGGAACCGAAATACTGTTTTGTCTAATCAACTCTTTTAAATATTTCTGAGTTGAATCGACGCTCTCAAGATAGATTATCTGCAAGAGTCAGTCTTTTTCCGTTTATATACGAGAGGACACTCATCTCTTTTTTAGATGCAGGCTGTACACTGAAGATTCTTATACTGCCCTCTTTGCATCCTACAACAATACTCTCAGAATCTATAGCAATGATTTTCGCACTTTCGTTTATGCTTTTTGCTTCTTCCAATATGATTTTTTTAAGCTTTAATCCGCTGCTTAAAAATATTCCTGGCCAGGGAGTGAATGCACGGTATTTGTTGTAAAGTGCGCTTGCATTGTCAAAAGAAACTTCACCGTCGGCTTTTGTGATTTTTGAGCAATGGGTAGCCAAAGAGTCGTCTTGCTTTTGAGGCGTAAAAGAGTCAAAGTTTTGCAGGACATCTATAGTCAAATCACTTGCAGTCTGGGTCAATCTCTCAAAAAGTGTTTCAACCATCTCATCATCTGCTACATCAATAGTCTGGATTTTTATGATATCTCCTGTATCCAGTCCAACATCCATAAGCATAGCCGTTACTCCGGTTTGCTTGTCTGCGTTGAGCAGTGTTTGCTGAATCGGACTGGCCCCTCGGTACTGAGGCAGAATTGAAGCATGAAGATTGATACAAGGGGCATGTTCAAGCACCTCTTTTGGCAAAATCTGTCCATACGCCGCTACGACAATATAATCGCATTCTATTTTAAGCAACTCTTCTATAACTTCAGCATCTCTGAGCCTGTTTGGCTGGTAAACCCTAATGCCGTTTGCACATGCCAGAGTTTTCACCTCAGGAGGAGTCATTATTTTTTTTCTGCCCACGGGTTTATCCGGCTGTGTATAAACAGCTACAACATCCATATCTTTCGTGTTGATTATACGCTCTAAAATTTTTTTTGCATACTCAGGCGTGCCCATAAATAGTATTTTCAAGTTATTCGCCTTTTGTGAAGTAGGTTCCGCCTATGTGCTCTTGCTGGAGCATAAAGCTTTTTACGTTAGTGAGGTCAAATCCGCTGGAGAGGAACATATCGGTTCCACATGCCAGGAGATAGTTCGCAGCTCTTAATTTTGTGACTATTCCGCCGGTGGCAAAAATATTGTTCGGTGTTACCTCTTTTTCAAGTTCATCACTTTGAATCGAGTTTACCACTTTTAACATCTTGGCATGTGGATTTTGTCTTGGGTCAGAATCATAATACGCATCTATGTCCGAGAGGATGATTAGGATATCCGAATCTGTATGCTTCGTCATATAGGCTGAAAGCTGGTCATTGTCACCGACTACAAGCTCTTCGGTGGCTGTTGCGTCATTTTCATTTACTATCGGTATTACACCGTTGCGCAAAAGAGTGTCTACGGTATTTTTGATTCTTTTGATGTCATCTGCTTTGTTAAAGTTGGCAGCGGTAACTAAGACCTGAGCGGTAATAATCCCGTGAACTGCAAATTTCTTGGCATATCTTTTCATAAGAACAGGTTGTCCGATGGAGGCAAGAGCCTGTTTGTTTTCAAGCTTGCTTCTGTCGAGCTGTAGTTTTGTATATCCCGCTGCAACCGCGCCGGATGAGACCAGGATAACTTCATTCGTTTTTTTAAGCTCTGCCAAAAAATCGACCAAGGCTCTCATTCTCCCAAGAGCAATCGTCCCATCTTGTGTTAAAACAGCACTCCCTACTTTTACTACAACTCGTTTCATGTACACTCTCACCGCAATTAGATATTATTTAGTAGTTCTTTGTGATTGGACTAAATCAAATAATGAGTATTTTAATGGCTCTATATTTTTATATGCTGCTGAAGAGATCGGCACAACAAAATAAGGAAGGTTTTTATCAAATCCAAGTGTTTCATCAGCGCTCTCTTGAATAAAGTACGGCATGGATGTATCAAAATCGAACTCACTGCTTTTGTTCGCCTGTACGCCGATAAGTTCCAAAAATCCGTTCACCAGCTCATTGATATCATCAGGAGCGATAACATCGACTCTTGTCAGAGCGATTGCAAATTTACTCTCGCCCAATTTCTCAGAAAAGGAAGCAACCTCATTTTTCAAAGTCTCATACTGCTCTTTTAAGTCTCTGTACGAACCAAGATCAATCATAAACAAAAGTGTTTTTGTTCTTTCGATATGTCTTAAGAACTGGATTCCAAGACCTTTACCTTCATGGGCGCCACCGATAATACCCGGTATGTCAGCCATTACAAAGGACTCAAAGTCACCGATATTTACCTGACCCAGTTTTGGAGTGAGGGTTGTAAACTCATAATTTGCGATCTCGGGACGGGCATTGGAAACAGTAGATATAAGCGTAGATTTTCCAACATTGGGAAAGCCTACAAGACCAACATCCGCAATCAGCTTCAAATCCAGTTTTATCTCTCTTGTCTGCCCTTTTTCGCCGGGTTGTGCATATGTAGGTCTTTGATTTGTAGAGGATTTAAAATGCGTATTGCCTAATCCGCCTTTACCCCCTTCCAAAAATTTTTCTTCCTGACCGTCTTTGAGCATATCAAACAAAACTTCACCTGTCTGTGCATCTATTATCTGCGTGCCCGGTGGAACGATAATAACTTTTTTGGCACCTGATTTTCCCGTCATATTAGAGCCTTCACCCTGAACACCGTTGTCTGCTTTTATATGCATTTTTCTTTGAAAATGGGAAAGTGTATGCGTGTTATTATCACATTTAAACCAGATATCTCCGCCCTTTCCGCCGTCACCGCCGTTAGGTCCGCCGTTGACAACAAATTTTTCACGACGAAATGCTACACACCCTTGTCCACCTTTGCCTGATGAAACTGTTAATTCGACACTATCTGTAAACAAGTGAACTCCTAATGATAATCTTTAGCTTGTAAATTAATTATAGTAGACTTTGAGCCAATCCCCGAAAATCTAAAAATATAAAAGTGCTTATCATGTTGTTGATAAGCGCCTGAACTTTAAAAACTTAAAAATTTACTAGTGACAATATAAAGTAAATTTTTAAATATTTGAATATGTTTTAGGTGTTAAACCCAATTGATTGAAGTAGAAATATTTGGGCAAAGCCCAAACATTTGTAGAATTATGCAGCAGGTATGATTGAAACTTGTTGGCGTTTTTTGTCTTTTCTTTCGAATTGAACGATACCATCAACTAATGCATAAAGAGTATGATCTTTACCCATACCCATGTTTTTACCTGGGTGAACTTTCGTTCCTCTTTGACGGATAATGATGTTACCAGCGATTACCGACTCACCACCATATTTCTTAACACCAAGTCTTCTACCAGCCGAATCACGATTATTCTGTGTACTACCTTGACCTTTCTTATGTGCCATATTTTACTCCTTAATCTTTAATTACGCAGCGATTTTCGTGATACGAACACGAGTGAAGTCTCTTCTGAAACCTCTTTTCACTTTACTGTCTTTACGACGACGTTTTTTGAATGTAACTACTTTTCTGTCACGACCTTCATTGATCACTTCAGCAGTTACAACGGCACCACTTACATAAGGTGCTCCCATTTTAAGCTCACCTGCATTTACTGCCAGAACTTCTGTTATTTCGATAGTAGCTTTTGGCTCAAGAGACATTTTATCTAATAATAAGATATCGCCTTCTTCAACTTTATACTGCTTACCACCATTTTTAATAATTGCGTACATTTACGGTCCTTAAATCTTTAAATACTTAAGCCTCTAAACACATAAAATATCATGTACTCATAGCTCTAATTTCTACAAAAAGTGCGGAATTATACCCATACAAGCTTTAAGTTTTGTTTAATCCTTAAGTTAAATATTAAGAATATGAAATTTTATTACTCTAGTTCAAGCTGCATCAGGTACATATCTTCGCCATCAAGTACATCAAGCTCCAAACTTTGACATTTCGGACAGGAATATTCCAACTTTTTTAACGTAGATTCACTCGAACATTTATGGCATTTTATGACTATAGGCTGAATATTCATTATGAACTCTGCATCTTCACAAATGGTCTTTTCCTTAAAGGTGTCAAATGCCGTTTTTAACAGTTCCGGCTCGACACCGCTCATTACACCTATTTTTATAAGTACTTTCGTCACTTTTGTCGCATCATTGGCTTTTGCATTCTCTTCGCAAGAGTCCAGAAGTGATTGCACTATACTGTATTCGTGCATCAGCAGATCCTTGGAAGAAGCTCACCGGTTGGTGTTTCTAAAAAACGCGCCGTTCCCCAGGCACTTTTTAATATGACTTTTTTAAGATGTTTATCACTTACCAGCCCTATAATCTCGGCATGTGGATTAAACTCTTTTAAGATTGCACATGCCGCTTCTGCATCCCATTTTTTTATCGCAAGAACAAAAGTGCCCTCATTCGCCAGGGAGACAGCTTCAAACCCGAGCATCTCACAAATGCCCATCACCTCATCGCTTACAGGGATTTTATCCTCTTGGACCTCTATACATATATCAGACTGTTTAGCCCACTCGTTCAAAACGGCGCTCACTCCGCCTCTCGTGGCATCTCGCATTGCAGTAATACTTATATCCGCATCCAAAAGGGCTTGAACCTGCGGGAACAAAGAGTTGCAGTCGCTTTTTAACTCAGAGCTCATCTCGATGCCCTCACGCGCGGCAAAAATTGCAGCACCGTGGCAGCCAATATCACGGTTGAGCAAAATCACGTCTTCATCTGTGATCTTGTTCGAACTGATACCTTTTTTTATCACTTCGCCTATTCCCGTAGTGTTGATAAAAATCTTGTCCACACTGCCTCTTGGTACCACCTTGGTATCTCCGCTGACAACTATTGCGCCGTTTATTGTCAGCTCTTTTTGCATACTCTCTACAATTTTATGAAGCTTCTCTATTTCAAAGCCCTCTTCTATGATCACGCTGCAGGTAAGGTATTTGGGCTTTGCACCCATCATTGCAAGGTCGTTACACGTTCCGCAAACAGCAAGCTTGCCTATGTCGGCTCCAGGAAAAAACAGGGGCGAGACCGTGAAGCTGTCTGTAGAAAACGCCAACTCCCCATTATGGATAATCGCCGCATCCTCGCTTTTTTCAAGAATCTCGTTGTAAAAGGCCTTGTAGAAAACTTTGGAAATCAGCTCATTGTTTTCCTCTCCGCCGTTTCCACATGCCAGACTTATCGTTTTGTTCATCTGTCTGTCTCAACTTTGTATTTTTTTGGATATTCAAAAGATATGAATTTTGCATTCTCAGGACTTATTTGCCTCCAGCTCTCACAGTCGAACTCAATCTCCACAATACCGCAGGTAGGGATATTGTCATACATATCCACATATCTCTCAGCCAGCATATTCAGCCCAGGGTTATGTCCTATCAGAAATGCCGTCTCATTTTTGTCGTCTATCTTGGTCACTATTTTATGAAGGGTATTCGCACCCGCTTCGTAAATATCTTTATTCATCACAATACTTTTGGTAAATTTCAGCGTATTGGCTATCATCTCTGCGGTCGTCTTGGTCCTGAGTGCAGGACTGAGCAGGATGATATCGGGTATCACTCCCCTGCTTTTGAGTAAATTCCCCATAAACGGAGCGTCCAACATCCCTCTTTTATTTAAAGGTCTCTCAAAATCACCAAGTTTTTTGTCTTTCCAGCTAGATTTTGCATGTCTTATTATGTATAGCTTTTTCATTGGCTTATTCCTTAAATTAAATTCCCATACTTGTAATACGCCGCGCATGCGCCCTCTGAGCTTACCATACAGCTTCCTATGGGAGTTGTAGGTTTGCATGCCGTGCCGAAGATACTGCACTCCGGAGGAGTTGCTTTGCCTTTTAGAATATCTCCGCAGATACAGAGTTTGTGGTCGTTTATCTCTTGAGTCGGGAGAATCTCTTTGTATATTGTCTCAGCATTATATCTGTCAAATTCCGGTTTTAGTTCCAAACCGCTTTTTGGGATATCTCCCAGACCTCTCCATCTAAAGTTCTGGGCTTTTTGGAAGTATTTGTCTATCAGGCTCTGAGCGATGAGATTCCCTTCTCTTGTCACGGCTCTTTTGTACTCTGTCTCAAGTTCGCATCTGTTTTGCACAAACTGTTTGACTATCATACTGATAGAGTGCATAACATCCACAGGTTCAAACCCCGAGACTACCACGGGTCTGTTGTAGTCTCGCGGAAACTCTTCATAAATCTTACTCCCGCTTATCACGCTTACATGTGCGGGCCCCAAAAAAGCGTCTATCTTACACTCCGCATCCACGAGCAGTGCTCCCATCGCTTCTGGAACGGTTACATGGTTGATATGGAAGAATATGTTTTTTATATCCCTTTTGATTACCACATCCAAAAGAGCGGCGCTCATAGGGGTTGTGGTCTCAAATCCGATTGCAAAAAAGATAAGCTTTTTTGAGGGGTTTTCAGCTGCGATCTTCAAACAGTCCATGGGAGAATAGACAAAACGCACATCTGCGCCCCTGCTTCTTGCATCTTGCAGACTTCCGTTGCTTCCGGGTACCTTTATCATATCACCCAAGGTAACCAAAATCACCTCACTCTGCATCGCCAGGACATAGGCATGGTCTATACGCTCTTTTGGCATGATACACACGGGGCAGCCGGGTCCGTGTACGAACTTGATATTTTCAGGCAAAAGCTGAAGGATTCCGTATTTCATAATAGTATGGGTATGTCCTCCGCACACTTCCATGATATTGATGGAACGTGTCCCGGACTCCTGCGGGGAAGCACCGCTGCGGTATTGCAGTTGCGCAGCATCTTCTTTGATAACTTTTGCATACGCTTTTATGGTGTCCGAATCCCTGAAGTTATCATAAAGATTTTTAAGTTCCAGACTCATTTCAGGCACCTCTGTTTGGACACGCATTATCTTCTAAGATTGCCCTTTGCCTCTCCTCTTCATCCATCTGCTGTATAATCTCTTTGTAGGTCTCCAGGCTCTGCAGTGCGTACTCTTCATCAATCTTATTCATAATAAATCCAATGTGCAAAAGGACATAATCACCTATCTGCACATCATTTTCAGCCATCAGATCCATGCTTGCATCTCTTTGAACGCCCATGGTATCGACTGTTGCTATATTGTTTTGTTTATCAATTTTAACCACTTTACTCGGGATAGAAAGGCACATTATCTCATCTCCATTTTAAACTTGATCCACGAAGCCACTTTTTGAATGGATTCGCTGTCTTTATTGCTTATTTCGAGTATATCCACACTTGGTCTGAGTTTTCTTGCCATCTGTTTCTCTTTTTCTATATCGTAGTCAAAATAGGGAAGAAGGTCTGTTTTTGTAAACAAAATCAAATCCGCTTTTCGAAACATCACAGGATATTTCGCTATTTTATCCTCACCTTCGGGGATACTTACAAGCACTATGTTTAAGTGGCTCCCCACATCATAAGACGCAGGACAGACTAAATTGCCCACATTTTCTATAAAACATACATCCATAGCATCCATATCCATATGATGCAGGGCTTTATGCACCATAAAAGCATCCAAATGACAAGCCGAGCCTGTTTGAATCTGATGTGCCTGAATTCCACATGCCATGAGTCTGTCCGCATCGCGGCTCGTTTGCAAGTCGCCCTCAATTACACCGAATCTGAAATCTGCTTCTTTTGAGAGAGCCTCAAGCAGAGCCGTTTTTCCGCTTCCTGGACTGCTCATCAGATTAACGGACAAGACATTATGCGCATTAAAATGTTCTCTGTTGTGTCCTGCTTCATGGTCATTCTTATCCAGGATTTTCGTAATCACCGAAATAGTCTTAGGATCATTGAGCTGAGGATTGTCATGCAGATGCTGATGCGCTTCTTGATGGGAGTGAGAATCTCCGTGATGGTGTTCGTGTGAATGGGATTCTCCGTGAGAATGAGCCTGAATACTGTCTGTTATACTGCAACCGCAATCTTTACACATACTTATTTCCTTTGTTTTATAATTGTACTCTATCCGAGTAACATGTTTGAACCTACAACGACAGAGACGATTCCGGCAGTTGCAAATACTCTTTTTAGATTTTGTTTGGAGTTTAACAGGTTTTGGTTGATATAGAGTATCACAACACCAAAAGCTGCAAAGATGCTCATAACTCCAAGAGTAAAGGCAAGGACCATGACAAAATCGACACTTTGTCCCTCTATCGCTCCAAGCGTTATCAGCATCCCCCGCACTCCGCCTATTCCCATCAGTGCACCAATGGTAAAGGCTGAAGTGGTATCGGCATTGCCGTGCGTGTGTTCTTTGCCAAACCAGATATGGATATGCTCTTTGCCGTGGTGTATATGTTTTTTAAGCTGAATGCGGTCTGAAAACACCATAAACAAAAGATAAAATCCAATACTCAAAATAACCAGGGAGGAGATAATATCTCCGTATCCCAAAAGTTTTTCGCTGATAGAATAACTTTCTAATATCTTTGCAAAGATAAAAAGTGACATCCCGTGACCAAAAGCAAAAAGTGTCGTAATCAACATTGTCTTCTTTTTATTTTTGCCTATGGAAAAATCTGCGATAGCACTCAAATGATCAGGCCCAAAAGCATGTAACACACCGTACCAGAATATAATCACCAAGCCTATATTTTCCATTTTGATTCCTATATATTGAATAAGCATTCATATTTTATATTTTTATTTTAAATCTAAGATTAATTATCTGTTTTCTTCTATAATTTTGGGACTAATATATGCTAAAATAGCATATGAGATGTATTTATTGCGATAATAAAAAATTATATATACTAAAAACCGGACAGCTGAAATGTTCGAGGTGCAAAAAAAAGTTTTCTCCAAAAAAAATACTTACCGATTCCAAAATCCTTCACAGCTTTTGCAATGATCTCTCCGCCTCTCAAACTGCCAGGGATTTAAACATACATTACATAAGCGTCCAAAAAAGATATGAACATTTCAGACAGCTTATAGCAAAGTATCTAGAGGATGTCTATCGGGAGAACAGGGTAATAGAATATGATGAATACATCTATTTGGAAAAAAGCAAAAAAAAGATCAAAGAGAACATTTTTGACGCGCATAACTTTCTAACATTTCACTACGATGATAAAGTCTACAACCTGCTTATGCCAAATCTAAGAATGTACAAAAACCAGTTTATGGATGACAGAGCCGAAGAAGTTTATTTTAAAGAGTTCTCAAAGTTTATGATGCTCAACAAAATTTCCAAAACACAAAAAAATGAAAACCTCATCACAAAGTTTTGGCTCTTTTTTGAAGCATCGGTTGTAAAGTACAAGGGTATAAAAAGTGAGAATTTTTTTTACTATCTTAAGGAGATTGAGTTTAAGTTTAATTATCAACGGGAGAAGCAAATAGAGATACTCTTTGAACTTTATAAGTCCTGATTGTGTTTCAAGGCATAATACGCCTGTCCCAAAGCAATACCGCCGTCGTTGATGGCGGTTTGCTGTTGGAAGTGGTACATGATATCTTCCTCTTCAAGTCCACATGCCGCAAGTTCCAAAAGCGTTTTGTTCTGAAACACTCCGCCGCTGAGAATGACTTTTATTTTTTCTCTTTTTGA
>JAHJEG010000029.1 GCA_018825665.1 bacterium
TGCAGCTCTTCATACTCTGCCTTTTTGCGTACGACAAATTTACGGGTGAGGGTGAGTTTTTCTTCGAAGCCTTCTTGGGTCAGGAGGTATTTGTACTGGTTCTTGTTTTTGTTCTGTATAAAGCTGTCTGCTTTTATGAGTCCTTTGTCTATAAGGGCTTTTAGAACGTAGTTTATCTTTCCCACACTGTAACCGAGTTCATCTGCTAGCGATTTCTGTGTCTGAATGGTTTCGATATTTCTGAGCACGCTAAGCGTGAGTTCTTCGTTTTGCAAGATGGGAGGTTCCTAGTGTTTTTTGGTCTATGGGATTCAATTTTTGAATTTTACTTTTTTTATTCTTTGCTTTTGGTTAATTTTGTTTTTATTTGATTCATTTTCCCTAGCTGTCTGAATTAAAGATATCTCTCGTATACACCTTTTCTTTTACATCCATGATCTCTGCACTCAGTCTGTTTGCCACGATAACATCTGAAATCTTCTTGAACTCTTCCATCTCTTTTATGACTCTTGAATGAAAAAACTCATCCTCCGTGATTACGGGTTCATACACTACGACCTCTATGCCTTTGGCTTTGATACGTTTCATTATCCCCTGTATAGCGGAACTTCTAAAATTGTCTGAGCCTGATTTCATCACAAGGCGGTAGATTCCTACTATTTTCGGGTTTCTTTTTATTATGGATTCGGCTATAAAGTCTTTTCTCGTGCTGTTTGCATTTACGATTGCTTCTACCATATTGCTTGGCACGTTTTTATAGTTTGCCAAAAGCTGTTTGGTGTCTTTTGGAAGGCAGTATCCGCCATATCCAAAAGACGGGTTATTGTAATGTTTGCCTATGCGGGGGTCTAGTCCTACACCTTCTATGATTTGCTTGGTGTCAAGATTATGCGTCTCAGCGTAAGAATCAAGCTCATTGAAGTATGCGACTCTCATAGCAAGATATGTGTTTGCAAAAAGCTTGATCGCCTCTGCTTCTGTGGAGTCGGTAAAGAGGATATCTATATTTTCTTTGATAGCTCCCTGAGCCAGCAGGTTTGCAAATACTGTGGCGCGTTCGGACTTTTCACCTACAATGATTCTGCTCGGGTAGAGGTTGTCATGCAGGGCCAGACCTTCTCTTAGAAACTCGGGGGAGAAGATGATATTTTGCGTATTGAATCTTTCTCTTAGGCTCTTTGTATATCCTACAGGCACGGTAGATTTGATGACCATCGTGGCATGTGGATTTATCGAGAGTACATCGGATACGACATACTCTATCGATTTTGTGTTAAAATAGTTTGTCTGGGGGTCATAGTCCGTAGGAGTCGCTATGATGACATAGTCTGCATCTTTATAGGCTTCCTCTTTGTCCAGTGTCGCCTTGAAATTCAAATCGTCACGTCGGAGATACTCTTCTATCTCTTTATCTTCAATGGGTGATATTTTTTTGTTGATCATCTCCACTTTTTCCGGGATGATGTCGAGTGCCACCACTTCGTTGTGCTGGGAAAGTAAAATCCCGTTTGAAAGTCCTACATACCCTGTTCCGGCTATTGCTATTTTCAATTATTCCCCTTCAATGCTTCAAATTCAAGTGCAAGTTTTGAATGTTATCTACTATTCTCTTTGCTTTTAATTAATATTATTTAATCAATAAAGATTTTACCAGGTAAAACCCGCTTCCTGCCATCAGGATGGTACCGAATGCATTGAGAGAGATATTTACCAGGGCCAGCGCTATGTGTCCGCCCTGAAGCAAAAAGAGGCTTTCTATGGCAAAAGTGGAGTATGTTGTCAGTGCTCCAAGAAGACCCGTGGAGAGGAATGATTTTGCGGATAAAGAAAAAAAACTGGTGTACATAAAGTATGCTATCACCACACCCATCACAAAACTGCCTATAAGATTCACTCCGAGAGTTCCGTACGGTAGGTCATGTGGAAGTTTATGTGATATCACACCGTTTAAATAGGCTCTTAAAACAGCTCCTATAAATCCTCCGCTACCTATGGCGAGGATTGTTTGCCAGCTCATCATCGTATACCTTTTGCATTTTTACTCTCAAATCGTTCAGCCAGTTTGCATCGCTTTTGTCCGCGATAAAAGAATCCATATATATCACTTTTATGCGGCCGGGTTTATAATAAAACTCTTTGATATTGTAGTATTTCGATGTTTGCATAAACACGACAGGCTGAACCTTCAGTCTGTATTTGTCCGCAAGCATCTTTGCCCCGGATTTAAAAGGGAGCATCTTGCCTTTTGTAGAGCGTGTTCCCTCGGGAAACATCGTGATTGTTTTTCCTTTTTCCAGCCTGTCTTTTGCGTCTTTAAGAAGCTTGATAAGGGAGGTCTTGCTCTCTCGCTCTACAGGGATGTCTTCTGGAAGTTTAAGCGCCAGTCCAAAAAACGGAATCTCAAACAGCTCTTTTTTCGCTACCCATGCCAAATCTTTGCTGCTGATCGTCTCCATTATCCCTATGTCCAGATCGCTTTGATGGTTCAGCAAGAACATTTGGGCATCTGCATCTTCTTCACCCTCTATGTCCACACTGTAAAAGGTACCGAGCCTAATCATCCATGCGGCGATTTTTTGCGCCTTTGGTTTTGGGACGATATGATATATCAGTATTAATAGTGTCAGCCCGCTAAATATAATAATAGTGGCAAAAAGCCAACTAATATGAGCAAATATCTTCATTTTTCACCCATCCTATTTTTTCGTTTTTAAGTTTCACTTTTGTAAATTCTTTGACGCTTCCCTCTTTTGGCAGATAATATCTGCTGTGTGTTGTCTCAAATATCGTTCCGTTGTTCACGGGAAGCAGGTAGATGGGGCTCCCCTCTTTTATACACACGTCCTTGGAAGGGATGCCGCTATAGGCTATATACCCGAGTGGGATCAGCACAAGAAACAGATAGATATATTTTCTTCTCCACAAGATAAAAACAAGACCTACCAATGCGACTGCAGCTGCAATCATCATCTTTATCCTCTCTCTGGACTGGTCTTTTGGCTTGAGGTCACTCTGGGTTGTCACACTGTCATCATCTACGATAATAGGGATATTGATAAGCTCAAATCTGTTTCGCAAAAGGTTGAAATAGGAAAAAGAAAGATTTTCCAGATCCTTGTCCAAAACCGCATAATAGATAATCTTTGAATCAAAATTGGACTCTGTAACAGATTCTATCCCCTGCTTGTAGACTCCGTCGAGGTTCAAAGCTTTGATATTGCAGTTTGTGGCCTGGGCTATAAAAACGATTATATTATGCTGATTGTCATAACTCGTAGTCTTATACTCTACCAGTTCAAAGGAGTCTGCTATGATATTTGAAAAATTCTTCTTGGGATTAAGCGTGACGACATTGAGTTCTTCGCCTGGGAGTTGTGTATTTTTGTATTGTGTATTTGTCTCATCGATAAGTGTCGCTGTAAAATCGGGCAGTCTTACATAGCTGCCGGTTGTCAAAAAATAAAAAGTATCATAATAATATTTGGAATTTTCTTCTCTGTAGGGGATATCGTTTATAAGTTCCAGGCCTCTATAGTTCGAAAGCTCGTACGTGATATCTGTAAAATCTTTAATCGTTGAGAGGGTTTTAAGAGTAACAGAGAATATTTCCCCCTTGAGTACCCTTTTTGGAAGTTCTTTGTAGCTTAGATAAAGTACCTTTTGTGTCGGCATGTGGAAACTGACGCTGCTTTGGTTTTCATCAGCAAAATCAGTCTCATTTGAAAAAAGTGTCGTAAATAACAACAGTCCTAATAAGAGGAAAACTCTCACGCGCTCAAAAATCCTTGAAGCATTTTGACACCGTCATCAGAACCGAGCAAGCTCTCCATGGCTCTTTCAGGGTGAGGCATAAGGCCAAATACGTTCTTCTCTTTGTTGCAGATACCGGCAATAGAATCAATACTTCCGTTAGGGTTTTTGATGTTGCCCTCTGCATCGGTGTAATGTAAAAGGACCTGATTGTTCGCATAAAGCTCACTCAAGCCTTTTTCGTCGATATAATAGTTTCCGTCGTGGTGTGCGATAGGGATATTTACAACATCGTTCTTGGAGAGTTTTTCCAAGAAAACATTATCATTGTTGAGCACTTTTAAATGGTGGTGCTTGGATATAAAATGCAGATGCTCGTTTCTTTTAAGCGCTCCCGGAAGCAGACCGGCTTCTGTAAGTACCTGAAAACCGTTACAGATCCCCAAAACTTTTCCGCCGTTTTTTGCATATGCAGATACAGCTTTCATTACAGGGCTGAATTTTGCGATAGCACCGCTTCTTAAATAGTCACCGTATGAAAAACCGCCCGCAACGACCAAAAGATCTGTGTCACCCGGAATAGTTTCTGATTTATGCCAGACTATCTCCGTAGTCGCACCAAGAGCTTCAAAAGCGTGTTGCGTATCATACTCGCAGTTTGTACCGGGAAACTGTAAGATTGCTACTTTCATTGAACTAGCTCAATCTCATAGTCTTCAATTACGGTGTTTGCCAAAAGGTCCTCACACATCTTTGTTACATCAGCCATCGCTTTGGTCTCGTCTGTCTCATCAAGTTTTAAAATAATCTGTTTGCCGACACGAACATCGCTTACATTGTTAAAGTGCAAAGAATCAAGTGCATGATGAACCGCCTTACCCTGAGAATCCAAAACACCCGCTTTTAAAGATACGTTTACTATTGCTTTCATATTATTCCTTAATTTATTTCTTAAAGCTGTTTACTTGCCCAAGATTCTGTTTAAAACTTGCTCATATGCAACTGTCAGTCCGCCCAGACCCTGACGAAATCTGTCTTTGTCCATTTTCTCACCGCTTGTCACATCCCAAAAACGGCAGTTGTCAGGCGATATCTCATCTACAAGGATAATATTTCCGCTGCTGTCTTTTCCAAACTCAAGCTTGAAATCAACAAGGTTTAATCCTTTTTCGAAGAAATACGGCTTTAGGATGTCATTGATCTGTCTTGCCATTCTTCTGATTTTATCAAGCTCGTCCTGATACTCGACCAAACCGAGTATCAAAGCGTGCTGGTCATTTAACTTAGGATCGCCTAAAGCATCATCCTTGTAGTCAAACTCTACCAGGGTAAATGGAAGCACTGTACCGTCTTTGATACCAAGATTGCGAGAAAGGCTCCCTGTAGCTATGTTACGAACGATTACTTCGATAAGGATCACATCCACTTTTTTGTGCAGCATGTGGTTGTCATCAAGCATCTTTACAAAGTGGGTCTGAATACCGTGACTCTCCAAAAGTTTGAAAAGCTCTGTTGATATCTTATTGTTAAGCGCGCCTTTTCCGGCTTCACTCGATTTTTTTTCACCGTTAAACGCCGTCAAATCATCCTTGAACTCCGAAATCACCAAATCAGCATCATCTGTTAAAAACAACTTTTTTGCTTTTCCTTCGTAAAGTAACTCTCTTTTTTCCATTTTCAACCTATCCTTTTATGATTATTAATGCTCTTATAATATCTACCGCTTCTTTGAGCTGTATGTCTTTTTTCATTTGTTCGGGCGTAATTATATCTTTTTTATCTTTGTCTTCTTTTGTTTGTGTCTCTTTTTTATCATCTCCGTCAACTTTTATCAACTCTTCTTCCAAATGTTTCTTAAGTTCAGACTCTTTGATCGAAAATCCGTTCTCGTGTGTCTTAATCTCCCCGGGAAGAACCTCGATATCCGGTTTTACGCCTACGGCCTGAATCGTTCTTCCGCTTGGAAGGTAATATCTGGCTATAGTAAGCTTGATAGCTTCTTCTTCCGTAATAGGAAGCACAACCTGCACGCTCCCTTTTCCAAAAGTGTTTTCCCCGAGTATTACGGCTCTTTTGTGGTCTTGCAATGCCCCGCTTACGATTTCAGAAGCACTTGCACTTCCTCCGTTGATAAGAACGACCATAGGGACTTTTGTAATCGTCTTGCTTTTGGATGCTTTGTAGGTTCTGTCGTCATTTTTCTCTCTCCCTTTTTGGGAAACGATATCTCCCTCATTTACAAAAAGGTCGACCAAATCTACAGCCTGGTCAAGCAAACCGCCGGGATTGTTCCTTAGGTCAAGGACAATCCCCTTTGTGGTTGATTTTTTATTTTTTATCGCTTTTGAAACGTCTTCTGTGACCTTTTTGTCAAAGCTCGTCACGCGGATATATAGGATATCATCACCGATAGCTCTTGTATAGACAGACTCTATCGTGATTATCGCTCTTACGATATGGATGCTCAAAGGCTTGGCTTCGCCCTCTCGTACTATCGTCAAATCTATAGGGTCGCCGACCTTGCCCCTCATTCTTGAGACAGCCTCGTCTATAGTCATGTTTATGGTGGATTCGTTGTCTATTTTCAGGATTATGTCACTTGCTTTGAGACCTGCTTTATCCGCCGGAGTGCCTTCTATCGGGGCGATAACCGTCAGTGCTCCGTCTTTGATGCCCACGGTGATACCAAGCCCGCCAAACTCTCCGTTTGTCTGGACCTTTAATTTCTTATACTCTTTATGCGTCAGGTAGCTCGAATGCGCATCAAGGTTGTTCATCATCCCCTGAAGCGCCTTGTCCATCAACTCTTCGATAGTCACATCATCGACGTTGTACTGCTCGACGATACTGATAACCTTTGTAAATTTTGCAAGCGATTGGAGTCTGGATGCTTCTTTATTTTCCTCGTTTTCGTATGTTTTTGCAAAAAGGTTTGTTGAAAATAATAGAGTCATAGCAAAGCCGACAGAGATAAAACCGAGTGTAATAAATTTTTTGTTTTTCATAATGGATTCCGTGTCTAAATTTTTAAAAAGGATATTATAGTTTATCTTTCGTTAATCAATTATTATACTTGAAACTAGCTCCA
>JAHJEG010000030.1 GCA_018825665.1 bacterium
ATATATTTTTTATATTTTCAATGAAATGAATCCAATATTATTTTACCTTACATTCACTCGCAGTTAAGTTCCCTTTATTCTTTTTTAATACTTTTTTCTTTATACCTTTGACTTTTGCCAACTCTTCAACATTTTTAAAACAGTGCGTTTCTCTGTATTTTATTATTTTAGCGGCTTTTTTATTTCCGATACCCTTTAGTGTAGCAAGTTCTGTCATGTCCGCTGTGTTGATATCAACAGCACCAAACAACATGCTGATTCCACATGCCATAATTGTCAGTAATCTCATAATGACTCCTCTTTAGTTTTAATGGCAGTATATACTAAAAATTGCATATCAACAAATTCAAAAATGTGAGATTTTATTTAATTTATCAACAAATTCTTATTTTTTGCTTATATATTCATGTTATAATCCAAAAATATTATTTGACGTAAAAATAATTGTTTAGATATAAGAGAATGGGTGTGTGGGCGCATGTTTAAATCAATTTTTATTTCTATTTTCCTTTTTTTTATGATAACCGGATGCAGCAGTTATAATGATGCAGATCTCTCCCCTTCGGTCATCGGCGATATAAAGGACAGCAGCATCTGGTACTCTGATATGAAAGACGATGTACTTGTCATAAGAGTGACAATCCCCGAGCCAAATGAATATGAGTGTGTTGCATATGATGACCTAAACGGATCTCTCAGACCTTGCACCCTGGAGGATGTTAATAACGATATTGACGCAAATGACGCGTATGAGCCTCTCTTGCATATCAACATGCAGACGGATGATTTTTTATCTTCAAATGAAACTATGAATGCTTCTTTTGAGCAAAAAGGAAAGACAACAAGGACCGCCGCCCAAAAATCATATAGAATCAAGTTGGATTCGAGTGATATTCTCTACAAAAAAGAAAGAACATTTCAACTGAACAAACATCCAAATGATTATTCAAGGGTTAAAAACAAACTGGCGTTTGATTTATTTAGAGATATTCCAAACATCACAAGTTTAAAAACACAGTTTGTCAATTTATGGATCAACGGAAATGACTACGGACTCTTCAGCCATGTGGAAAAGGTAGGAAAAGAGTTTTTAATCAACAGAGGCTGGAATGAGGACGACAATCTCTATAAAGCTCAAGAATTTGCCTTTAAGATGGTGGATGCGTTAAAAATAGACGGGGCAGGACAACCGATAAATCCTGATTTGTTTGATGCTGTCATTGAAATTGAAAGGGGTAAGGACCATACTAAGTTTATTGAGATGCTCTATGCCGTAAACCAAAGCGCTACGGATGCCGAATTTGAAAAAGTTTTCAGCCGCTACTTTAACAGAAATAATTATATAACATGGATGGCGGTAAATCTCATTATGGCGAATAAGGATACGGTCTCACAAAACTTTTATCTGTACAACCCTTTATATAGCGATACCTTTTATTTTTTGCCCTGGGACTATGACGGAGCGGGCAGAGCAACAGAAGAATACGCTAAATGGCAACTTGGGATAGGTGCATGGTGGGGAATCCCTCTGCATAAAAGGTTTTTAAAGATCAAAAAAAACCGTGAGGACCTGGATCTGATGGTTAAGCAATTAAGAGCCAAGTATGTCACTCCTGAAACTATTCAAGAAAGACTAGACCTCTATGAGCCTTTAATCACCCCGTATTTGTCTGTTTCTCCGGATCTTGACGAATTGAGTATTACAAACTGGAGATACGAATTTGATATCTTGATTCCAAGATTGGATGAGAATATACAAAATTATACAGATCAGATAGGTTCTCCTATGCCGTTTTGGCAGGGATCCCAGTATGAAGAGGGCATACTCACTCTTAGCTGGGAAGAATCCGTAGACCTGGAGGGGGATGAAATTGTTTATGATGTTTTATGTGCAGATAATCCGGATTTTAACAACAGCATCGTAAATGAGGTCAACTTGAGTGTGTCCGGGGATAAAGTGCAAGTAACAAGCTGGGGTACAATCAGCTATGAAAAAGAACTTGTTTTACCTTCCGGGGGTAAGTATTTTATGAAGGTAACAGCCAAAGAAAAAAACAATCCGCAACACTATCAGATAGCTTTTGACAAAGAAGTTGTGATTGATACAATTACATATTTTGGTTTATTGGAGTTTACAATTGATTGAGAATAATGAAAATAGTGAAAATAGTGAAGAACAGCTAAGGCCAAAAAAGCTTAAAAAACCAAAAAAACCTCAATTGTCGCAACTTGTAAGCACATTTTTTAGAAATGCTCTCAGGTCGAATTTGGATTTGACATCGCTGGCTGATACAAAGGCCGGTATCCTTATTTCTATAAATGGCTTTATACTGACCGTTAGTGTGACGGCTTCAGGTTTTGCTATCCATAACGCCATTATGACATATGCTTTTATATCGATTATCCTTACATCTTTGGGCTCCATCATCTTTGCTGTTTTGGCTGTGAAGCCCAGAAGTAAGAACAAATTGGTTTCCAAAGAGAATTTAGAGGGCTACTCAAGTTTACTGTATTATCAGGATATGGCAGACCTGGCTCCAAAAGAGTATTCCAAACAGATGAATAAAGCCTTATTTAGCACAAAGGAGTCACAAGAGGAGATGATTACACACCTGCATATACTAAGTGCGGAAATCAAGAAAAAATATTTTTGGCTCAAACAGGCGTATACATTCTTTTCACTGGGACTTATTGTCAGTGCAGGACTGATTATATACGCTCTTGTGTACGTTGAACAAACAGCTTTTTACAATCTTTCCAAAGGCAATGTTGTTTATAAAGAAGATAAATTTTACAATGTTTTTGAGCCATCCGGTGCCGCTACGATGCCTGATGGAAAGGTTTTAATCGTTGAAGACGAAAGCAGCGCGAATTCTTTAAAACTGATTGAAGTGGAAGAGGATGGCAGCATTGTTGAAATCGGAAACCTCTATATCCCCAAAAAAACGAAAAAAATATTTAAAAAAGGGATAGAAGACCTCGAAGCAATAACATCAGATGGAAATCTAGTGTATGGAATCACCTCCCATACTTTAAGCAAAAGCAATCAGAGAAAGGCCGCACGTGAAAAACTGATTATGTTTATATACGAAGATGGGGCAATCGAAGATTTTTATATCTACGGTGACTTGAAAAATGATTTATATGCAAGTTTTCCCCAGTTTTTCAAAAACACTCTTTTTGCTACAAATCATCTTGATATCGAAGGCTTGTGCTTTGAGAGTATAGATGGAAATCTGCTTATAGGGTTCAGATCTCCGGTGCCCGATGGCAAAGCTATGCTGATTGGTATAAAAAATCCTAAAGAGGTCTTTTTAAACAAACAAAAACCTCGTTTTAGCACGCCCCTCACCTTGGATCTCAACGGCATGGGGATTAGAGATATCACTTTTGATGAGCAGAAGAACGGGTATTGGATCATTGCCGGAGGAAGCAATGACAGAAGTGTTGATTTTCAGTTGTGGTACTGGGACAGAAAAAACGAGAAACTTTCCATAGTGAAAAATCAGCCTGATATTGGTTATGGGGAGGGGATAACAGTTATAAATAAGGGCTCTAAAAAGCCTGCATTGCTTATAGTGGAGGATAACGGCAAGAAGCCTAATAAATCTGCTGAATATATAATTATTGACAGGGAAAGCCTGTGAGATTGTCACTCCTTTTTATATTCGCGATAAGTGTATATGGATTGGAAACCTGCTATAGCGTACAATTGCTCAGCCGTGATACTTCCGGTCAAAACTTTGAATCCTTAAGCAAGAGCGAGTATCCCAAAGGGTGTAAATTAATGGAGATTGAAAAATCTCTAACAGTGAGATGCGGCTGCTTTGAGAGTTTTATCGCATCCAAGCAGGAGTTGTCAAAACTGCAAAGTGCATATACCAAAGCAGCTGTAGTCACTACGTACAAATACAGGTTTGAAGAGTTGCTCAAAAAAGAAGAATCCGGGCAAAAAGAAGAACTCCCGCTTAAGACGCAGGTAGAACAGACAATACAGACAGTAGAGCTGCAAGAACTTCCTCCAGCCGTTCAAAATGTTGCGCTTCAAAAGTTTGAAGAGATTGAGTATCCGGTTCAGAGCATTGCGCTTGCACCAAAAATCGGTGCGGCTGATGTTGAGCAGGTCGCAAAAAAGAAGAAAAAAAAGAAAAAGAAAAAGAAAGTCAAATATATCAAAAAAAGAGACGGGGATTATTTCTATGACAAATATCTGCAAAAGCTAAAAAGCCAAAAAGGAAGCAGAGATCTGGACTACAAATATAAGTTTGGAGCGCAGTTTAGTTACGATGCCGCCTATATTTACGAAGCAGACCACTCTTATTGGGATAGGGATTGGAGAAGAATCAGAGTGTATCATAAGGGAAGTTTTTTTGACGAAGACTTATTTTATGAAGCAGAGTACAGTTTTACGGGAGATAATAAATATAAAGATATCTTTATAGGCTATAAGGACCTTATTGAGCCTTTGGACCTAAGCTATAGAATCAAATATGGAAATATTAAGATACCCTTTTCTCTGGAGTCGTATAGCAGTTCTAAATATATAACATTTATGGAAAGAGCACTCACGGATTCATTTGCAACAGGCAGAAAAATGGGCGGTGAGATCGTATTTTCAAAAGAGTTTGAAGAGAGCCGCCTGAATATATTTGCATCTGCATTTTCAAATTCAATCGATGAACAAATGAATGAAGAGGCAAATAGACCCGGGTATTCAATGCGATGGACATATGCCTATAAATTTGCAAAAAATCACCTCTTTTCAGTCGGCAGCGCTCTTATGTATCAGGATATGAAAAATACCGAAATCAAATTTAATCAAGCTTCCGAATCAGAGTTTATACGGGAAAAGTATGTTTCAGTAAAAATACAAGATGTCGATATTGTTCGGAAGAAAAATATTGAAGTTTTGTACATAAATAATAAATATTCTTTGCAGTCTGAGTATGTCAAGACATATGTGGATGCCTTAAAAGACAGCTATGCTTTTCAGGCATATTATCTGCAGGGGAGTTATTTTATTATCGGCAGCAGCAGAAAATATAAGCTCAGTTCTTCAACCTTGGCGCAAATAAAGCCAAATAAGGATGGTGCTTTAGAATTGGCATTGAGGTATTCACATATTGATTTAAATGATAAAGATGAAAGAGGCGGTGCGCAGACGGATTATAATTACGGGATAAACTGGTATATTAACGATGAACTCAAACTGATGTTTAATTATGTGGTCGCGGAACCAAAAGGTACGGATGAATATGACGGAAGATTGCAAATAGTGGAGGCGAGGGCTTTATTTGCATTTTAAAATACTTAAATATCACCCTTAACTCACTTTTATAGGGTAAAATAATAGATTCAAAAAGGATAGATAATGAAATCACTTCAAGTGGCGGTCTTTATAGCTTTGGTAATATTTATTGCCGGTTGTTCCAGTTCAGCACTTATAACTACGCAAAAGTCTTTACCTAAGGTTTATGTAGATGTGAATGCAACCCATGAAGAAAAAAGGGAACAGAGCGTCTCTTTATTTAGATTAAACAATTATACAGATACTCCAAGAGCGGGTATGAGAGCTTCCAATATTATTGAGGGTGTGCTGCTGGCTAAGGGGTATAAGGTAAAAAGTCATATTACGCAAGAGCTTCCCTCTATAGAAAAAGCCAGAGAAATCGCCCAGGAAGATGATTCCAAATATTTTATGTACGGCGGAGTAAGTGAATGGCGCTACAAAACAGGTATAGACGGGGAACCTGCGGTGAGTCTTCAATGCACACTTTACAAAACAAAGAATTCAAAAATTGTTTGGAGTGCGACAGGTTCTGACAGTGATTGGGGCAATGCATCTATAGGAACCACAGCTCAAAACTTAATTGAATTGATGTTTAGCAATTAGTTTGGATAGTGAATGAAAATTGAGCGTAAGCGTATTAAGGAGAAATCCAGACTTGCATCTATAACAAAGTATTTACACGATTATGCATATCTTGAAACCTTAGTTATCGTCGGGATATATCTTCTGGTCGGGTATATGATGAATCCGGAGGATATCTGTATTCTAAAAGGCGAAATACCTTATATCCTCATTCTCTTAGCGATTGTGACGCTTTTTCACGGCTTTGAAAGCGGTATGATCACTACAAGCATCCTCGCACTTGCGATGTGGTATTTTTATCCGACTTTTCAGTATGTTGACTTTTTGATTGTACTGATGATGACACTGATATTCAGTGAGTTTAATTACTACTGGAACAAACGTATAAAAGAGGCTGAAACAGACTCAGAGTATCGCGGGATAAAACTTAATGAGCTCTCAAAAGCATTCTACACATTGAAAATATCACATGACCAGCTTGAGAAGAACTATGTCATCAAGCCTATGAGCCTGCGAAACTCCATTGCGGTTATAAAAGAGACCAATTTTACGGATAAAGACCATTATGAAAATTTTTTAAAATTATTGGAAAAAGCTTTTAACGTAAGCATAGCAACGATAGCCTATAAGGAAACAGAGGATACCGGTTTTAAGATGATTGCCAGGTCAAGCGATCTTAATGAGGATGCCGATTTTGAGGATCCTTTGGTAAAAGATGTTCTCGAACGCAAAAAACCGATTTATATCAGCGATGATGTAAACAACAAAAGCAAATATATCGCAGTCGTGCCTGCATTGCAAAATGAAGAGACGGTCGGACTTCTTTTGATAGAAAAGATGCCTTTTATGTCTTTTAACAAGGAAAATCTGATATCTATCTCTATCTTGTTTGAATATTTTTTCAACGAAATACATAAAAAAAATATTTTAAACACTATGCGCGGACTTGACGCTATTGATGATGATGACTTTAAGTATGAATACTTTAGATTGTACGATCTTTATAATCTTTACGGAGTAGATTCTATCTCTATGGTATTTAAAGTGCAAAACGAACTTTTGTCAGAGCGGATATATTTAACGACAAAAAAACTTATAAGATCATTGGATATGGTGACTAAGCTTGAAGATGAGCAGTTCTATTATATAGTATTAATGTTTCCTTTTGCCGACAAAGCTTCTGCCTTTGGCTTTATGAACCGACTTCTGCACAAGCTTGGAGATGTAAACGAAGACAGTTTTGAACACATGACATTTAATTTTTCCAAGAAAAATCTGTTTGAAAAGTACTTGGGCTCAGACCATGCTGAATGAGACTCTTTTGGAAACACAGAGTTATGTGAAAATATTCTATGCGGTTCATATACTTATCAGTATAGTAATCAGCGTAATATCGGCAAAGTATTTGCACAAAAGATTCCCAAGCAGCAAGAAAAGAAATTTTATCTTCATGTTTTTATTTAATCTGGCTTTGCCCCTTATCGGGTATCTCTTTTCGATTTGGATCGCTTACTACCTGAAGCATGTCACATATGAAGATGAGCTGGAAAATACACATATGATAAATCTTGAAGAGTTTGAGGATTCTTTTATAAATGTCGAGCGTGCCTTTGGAGAAGGTTCTATGCTGGAACTTATGCAAAATGACTATGCTCCCACTTCACTTAAGATCAAAGCACTTGTCTCAATGTCAGATAACATTTCCCAAAAAAATATCTCCATCATAAAACATACCCTCTCAAGCAATAATGACGAAGTCAGGCTGTTTAGTTTTGCGATTATTGACAGAATCGAGAGAGGGATTAACAGTAAGATATATAAAAATCTGGAAAAATTTAAAAAAGAACAAGATCACATTAAGAGAGCCAATATTGCAAAAGAACTGGCAATGCTTTACTGGGAGATGATTTACTATGAGCTTTCGGAAGATTCACTACAGGGCTACATCTTAAATGAAGTGGTAAAGTACATTGAGATAGCGAGTGAAATCGATAAATATGAACTAAAACTGCATGTAATCCTCGGACGTGTGTATATGCTGAGAAAAGAGTATGAAAGAGCCGCCACCGAATTTTCTTTTATTTATGAGATGAATCCGTACGAGCATGTCTACGTAATGCCTTTTTTAGCTGAGATCAATTTTGAAAACGGCTCGTATGCGGTAGTCAAATCAATCATATCGGAGTCCAAAGGCTTGAAATTAAACAGTACATTGCATTCAATTGTAGAGCAATGGAAGAGTGCCTGATGAGTAAATATATACGACGCAGCGATCAGGTGGATGTTATGCTTTTGGCAGAGGGAACCTATCCTTATATCCGTGGAGGAGTGTCTTCGTGGATAGCTCAATTATTGACAGGACTGCCCAATATTAAATTCGGTATATGCTTTATAGGTTCCCAAGAGAGCGAATACGGTGAGATGAGGTATGAGCTTCCGGAAAATCTGGTGCATTTGGAAGTCCATTATATGTTTGGAGACGACAAACCTGATGTGAAACGGATGAAGGGAAATAAAAAAAGTTTTGAGGCTGTTCGCGAACTGCATCAATCCTTCAAAGAGCGAAAGAATGATATTCCGGATATGATGAAGGATATCAATTTTTATATGAAAGATGTGACCTTTGAGCATTTTTTATATTCCGAATTGTCATGGGACTATATCAATGAGATGTATCTTAAAAACTGTCCGGATGTACCTTTTATAGATTATTTTTGGACATTGAGAAATATACACAGACCGATTTGGACGCTTGCCCAAATCACCAAGAATCTCCCTTCCGTCAAGCTTTTCCATGCTCCATCAACAGGATATGCAGGCTTTTTGGGCGCATTGGGGTCTTATACCACGGGCAAGCCCTATATACTCACAGAACACGGGATATACACAAGGGAAAGAAAAATAGATATGCTGAGTGCCGAATGGGTTAATTTTCAAAAACCGAATCTGCTCAAACAGCCTGAAGAGTTTAACTATATAAAAAAAATGTGGGTCAGTTTTTTTGAAAGAATAGGGGAGTTTTCCTATAAGCGCGCAAACCCAATCTTATCCTTATATCCGGGGGCTCAAAAGATACAGGTAGCATTCGGGGCAGATGAATCACGGACGCAGGTGATTCCAAACGGTGTGGATGTAGACGGGCTTAATGCGACAATGGTCCATCGCCAAGACCCCCCTAAACCTATAATCACCCTTATCGGACGTGTGGTGTCCATCAAGGATATAAAAACATTTATCCGTGCAATACGAATAACGGTCAATAAAATTCCGGCAGTAGAAGCGTGGATTGTCGGACCGACAGATGAGGACCCTGAGTATTACGCCGAATGTGAGCAGATGGTGGAATCGCTTGGACTAAAGGAGAATATGAAGTTTTTGGGATTCCAAAACATTAAGGATATTCTGCCCCAATCGGCACTTCAGACGTTGACCTCCATCAGCGAGGGGATGCCTCTGGTTATTCTTGAGGGGTATGCTGCGGGTGTGCCTTGTGTCGCAACGGACGTCGGAAGCTGCAGGGATTTGATCTATGGCGGTTTGGATGATGAGGATATCGCTTTGGGTGCTGCAGGAGCGATTACAAATATCGCAAATCCTTCAGAGCTTGCCGAGCAGTACATACATTATCTCTCAGATTACGATGCCTGGAAAAGAGCACAGAACGTTGCACTGCAAAGAGTCGAGAAGTATTACAGACAGGAGATGTTCCTACAGCAGTACCATGACATCTACCGTGATGCCATGAAAGAGGAAGCGTAATGGCCGGCATAGGTTTTGAACTTCGCAAGATGCTGAAAAAAGACAGACTCCTCTCTTTGGCAAAGGTCTATGGATATTCAGCGATTTTAAGTTCGGGCCCTTGGGTTATTTCCATTATCGCTATCATACTTGTGGGATTTATAAATTTGGCGACCCTGGGTGTTATGAGTGAGGCTGCAAAGTTTCAAATCGTTGTGACCTATGCCATTGCCCTGGCATCGAGCCTTATTTTGACAGGTATTTTACAGCTGCCTTTTACCAGATATGTCGCAGATCTGATTTTTAACCACCGTGAAGACGAGATTCTTCCCTCCTATTTCGGCGCAATCTTTATATCATGGGTATTGGGCTTGCCTTTTATCGTGCCTCTGGTGTTTTATGTGTTTGAAGGATTCAATCTTTTATTCCTCATAGGGGTTATCTCCACTTTTTTAATACTCTGCGGAGTATGGATATCGAGTATTTTGGCGGCTAGTCTAAAATATTATCATGGTGTTGTATGGGCCTATTTCACCTCTTATCTGTTGATTATACTGTTCTCGTATTTTTTAGGTGAGAGCATAGAAGCTTTGATTTTTATATTTTTTATCGGTAATTCCATCTTGTTTGTTATTCTGATGACCCTGATTATAAAAACCTATAATTCAAGTGTATTTATGAAGCTGGATTTCTTTTTGGAACCAAATTTTTACTGGTCTCTTTCCATAGCAGGGCTTGCCTATAACCTTGGAGCGTGGGTTGACAAGTTTATATTCTGGTATCATCCCCTAACGGGAAATTCGGTTATTGGAAAATTACACGCATCCGTAGTTTATGATATGCCCATCTTTTTGGCATATCTGTCTATATTGCCCGGTATGGCGGTTTTTTTCTACCGTTTAGAATCGGATTTTGCGGAAAAGTATGATTTGTATTTTGATGCCGTACGAAGCGGCGGTACGCTCACCCTCATCAGAAGATACAAAAACGAGATGATAGGAGTGATACGCCATGCCATACGTGAGATTATCATAATACAGGGGATCTTGAATATCATACTTTTTTTGACCGCCCCTGTAATATTTGATGCGCTGAAGATACCGCAGCTGTATTTGGGACTACTCAGTATACTGACGATTGGGGCATTGCTGCAGATTAGTTTTATGTCGGTTTTGGCAATATTGTATTATCTTGACAGAAAAATCGTTGCGATGTGGCTTTGCATCGCTTTTTTTGTCGGTAATGCCGTTTTGACTTTAATATCGATTAATTTGGGACCTGCTATGTTTGGTTATGGATATACAGTATCATTGCTCCTGGTATTTATTGCCAGTGTGATTGTGATAAGAAATGAAATGGATAGATTGGATTATGAAACATTTATGCTGCAGTAAGATTATTATATTTTCGTTTTTTCTTTACACCTCTTTATTGGGTGCTTTGAATGACAAGAGTGCCATATTGTATTATGGTGAGGATATCTCCTACCCTATGGTCGGGATTCATGATTATATTATCGTTCAGCCGGACAAGATCAATACAAGCACGCATGGGTTTTCCATATACAAAGATAAAATGTATGCCTACATTAGTATCGGGGAGATAAGTCCAAATACAAAAGAGTATAAAAATATCCATCCCTCATGGGTTCTTACCGAGAATAAACTCTGGAACAGCAAAGTGCTTGATATAAATAATAAAAAATATCAGGAGTTTTTGTTGAGCGAAATGATAAAGCCAAGAATCGAACAGGGTTTTAGAAATTTCTTTTTTGACACTTTGGACTCCTATCAGCTGCATGCAAGAACACTTCATGACCGTCAGGCATATGAAACCGCACTTGCAGAGTTCATCCATGTTTTTCATACAAGGTTTCCACATGCCAGGCTGATTATCAACAGGGGCTTTGAGATCATAGACAAGGTGCATGACTCTCTAGAAGCGGTCTTATTCGAATCTTATCATTTTGGGCTTGGAGGCAAGAAGGTCTCAGCGTCGGATAAACGATGGCTTGATACCCATATCGATAAGATCAGATCGTATGGTCTTCCTCTCATCTCTGTAGATTATCTCGAACATCAAGAGAGTGCACAAGCAGATGAAGCCATAAAAATAATACACTCAAAAGGGATGATTCCCTATGTGGCAACCCGCGATCTCGACACATACGGAAAATCCTCTAAAAATGCGCTAAAACGTGAAATACTTGTTATGGTGGATGAGAGCAAAAACGATCGGATAAATTTATCGGCACACCAGTACGGAGCATTGCCTTTGGAGTATGCGGGATATATCCAAAAATTGTATGACATCAATAAAGGCTTGCCCGAAATAGAGCGGATGGGTCATTATGCAGGTGTGGTGGTATGGCTGGATAATTACTATGAAAATCCAAAAGCTTTACTGGAATGGATTATAGAGTTACACAAGAGCGGTATCAAAACAGCCTTTGTGGATAATTTCGGTTCATCTATAAATTACAAGTCTTTGGCTTTGCTGGGGATAGATACCGTAGATGTTGAAGAAAATGCTAAAAACGCAAAAGAGATAATTCTAAAAGACAAGATGATAGGCTATGAGATGCAGCCCTCCTTGGTGATAGGAAGCAAATATCTTCAGCCAAAAAATGCACAGCCCCTCATAATATACAAAGATGAAAATAATTTGGAACATGTGCCTGCGGCTCTGACGCCCTGGGGAGGGTATGCCGTTGATGGAGCTTTTATGATCAAGCTCAATGAAGAAAATATATGGGTTGTGAACCCTTTTGAATTCTTTATCAAAGCCTTGGAACTTAAACCTTTGCTTGTTCCCGACACTACGACAGAGAATGGAAACCGCTTGCTTTTTTCGCATATAGACGGGGACGGGATTATGAACAGGGCAGAATGGAATCCGAATCTGTTCTCCGGCGAGGTTATACTAAAAGAGATACTCCAAAGATACAAGATACCGCATTCGGTTTCCGTTATCGGAGCAGAGATAGATGCCCAGGGATTATTTCCTGAATTGTCAGCCGACCTGATATCTCTGGTCAAAGAGATCTATGCATTGGAAAATGTTGAAGGAGCCACCCATACCTTCACGCACCCTTTTATATGGGGGATGATTGAAAATGATACTCTGGATGAGAAATATCGTCTAAAAGTAAAAGACTACAGGTTTTCAATCGACAGGGAAATCGGGGAGTCTTTAAAAGAGATAAATACAAAACTCTCCCCTTTGGACAAACCAAAAGCAAATACGGTCTTTTGGAGCGGAGATTGCGCCCCTACGCAAGAAGTTTTGAAATATATATATGAAAACGGAATTTTAAATATTAACGGCGGGGATACCATGATCAGCAACACCACGCCGTGGCTTACCTATATTGCTCCTATAGGGATAGAACGCGGAGCGTATTATCAGATATATACCGGGGCCCAAAATGAAAATATATATACCAATAACTGGCTGGGGCCTTTTTGGGGTTTTAAAAAAGTGGTGCAAACATTTAAACTGACAAACACACCCCGCAGACTCAAACCCATAGATATTTATTACCATATTTATTCGGGTTCAAAACGGGCTTCTCTGAATGCTTTGAAGTATGTTTTTGATTGGGCAATAAAGGAAGATGTCCTGCCGATATTCACATCCGAATACATACACAAGGCTATGGACTTTTATACGGTTTCAATCGCAAACGAAGAAAACAGATGGCTTGTATCTGGTATGAAATCATTGCGCACATTGCGCGCCGAAGATGCTGATACGGCAGTGGACATATATAACTCCGCAGGTGTTTTGGGGATAAAACATATTCAAGAGCGCGCGTATATACATCTCGATAACAGTGCAGAGCATCTTATTGCACTAAGCGCAGGTGAAGATGTTTTAGACAGGGCTTATCTCATTGATGCAAATGCGGAGGTTGTGAAAAACGGATACAGCGGTGCCAGTCAAAATATCTCTTTTAGGGGGCATGTGGATTTGAAGTTGCGCTTTCATGTACCCAAAAACTGTAAAATAGCATCCGTTGCACATGCCGATAAAATAGTTGCCGATATGAATGATGAAATCGTTTTATATTATAAAAATACAAAACAAGCAGATATAAATGTTACATGCAAGTGATGAAAAAACATATGTAGCCACATATAAAGAACTTGTTATCGCCTTTTTAACATTTTCTGTCATATTGTTTTTTCTGTATCCCAAAGACTTGTTGAAAGAACAGATTTTATCTGAAAAATCCAATTATGATTTGAGTATGCTTTATCTGAAAAATATGTTGGCAAATGATCCCGAAAATGAGTCTTTGATGATAGCCTTGGCTGAGTTGAGTCTGCAGTCGGGCAAAAAAGACCTCTCTTTGAGGCTTCTTGAACTGCTTCACGGGAGTAAAGACACGCAGATAAGACATAAAGCGTATCTGTTAAGTTACCGCCTGGCTAAAGAAGATTATTTTTTTGTGGAGGAGAAGGAGCAAAAAGAACAGATATTGCTAAAACTTAGACAGGTGTTTTCTTCCATCATACAAGAGAAGGTGTACACCACGGACGAGTTGGAGCAATGGTATGAAGAGGCTATGTTCTTAAGCGAGTATACCAATGCGTACATGCTGCTAAAAGAGAGGCTTTCAAAAAATATAAAAAGCATAAAACTGCTTGAGGAATCGTACTATTTTGCAGAAAGAATGCATGATGAAAAAGATTCGCTTAGATTTCTGCATGCTTTGCAGACCACGGACATAGACAGAAGGTATACGTGGCTTATCGTGGAATATAGAAAGATGATAAAGAACAAAGAATACAAAAATGCCGAAAAATTTTTACAATATCATGCTAAGGATTCTTTAAAATGGGTCGAAGAGTTGGCTATGTTTTATAGTTTTTTGAGAGAATACGTCAAGGCATCCGATGAATATATCACGCTTTACAGACAAACAAAACAGTATTCAAGCAAGGTGAAATATTTTATGAAAGCTGTTGAAGCACTGCAGGCAGGAAATAAGACAAGAGAGGCCGTAGAGTTGGCGTATACGTATGAAGATAATTTCTTCAGCGATAAAACGATGAGGATGTACATACTCAAACTCTACCTGGCTTCGGGCGACTTGAAAAAAGCTTCCGACCTGTCCAAAAAAATATTAGACAAAACGAGCTACTGATGCGTACTGTTCTTATACTGTTCTTATTGACCGCAGGGCTCTTTGCCAGGGAGAATGAGACCTGTTACACGGTTCAGCTCTTTAGCGCCCCGAATACGCAAGAGAATATGAAAAGGCTTTCGGGTGCAAGCTATCCCTCCTCGTGTGTACTTATGGAGATAGGAAATACCCTGACTATGCGATGCGGATGCTATGAAAAGCCTCAAGAAGCGAAGAAAAACTTGCAGAGTTTTGAGAAAAAATATACAGAGGCCTACGTTACAAGCACATATGTCTACAGATTTGACAAGGAGAGTCAAAATGAAAAATCGTATGCAGGTTTGCCCTTCATCAAAAAGCAGATACAAAAACCCTCCGCTGCAAACATAAGTCAAAGGGGCAAAAAATTACGGGGAAGCGAAGAAGAGTTAAAGTTGCTCTTGCAGGTTTTTTTATATCAGAATGATCTTGCAAATGCATATAAAACTGCCAAAAAAGGGTATCAGAGAAGTCCGAAATCCTATTACTGGAACCAAAAGATGGCTGAGATATCACGCTGGAGCGGCAGAGGTGACGAGGCTGTCAAATATATGTTTTTTATGTATGAATACAAGCATGACGCAAAGATTCAAAGCGATTTGATAGACTATGGCTTAAGCGCATACCAGTATGAAAAGGTCGAGCCTTTGATCGCAGACCAGGCCATGAAGAATCCAAATAAAGAAAATATAGACAAAATGCTTTTTGTATATTCAAAACTGGGAACACCCGAAAAAGCGGCAGTAATCTTAGAAGCGCAATATACCAAAGATAAAGCCAACAGCGCGCATCTTACACGGGCTTTGCAGATATATATAGATATGGGTGATCTTGAACAGGCTCAAAGAATTATACAGAGTATAGAGAAGGAAAAGGGATATACGAGCGGCAATGTCCCTCTAATCGCATATTTTTACTATCTCAAACGTGATTTGGATTCTGCCTATAAAAGTCTGTTCCTCTCAAAAGAAAAAGTCAAAGATGATGATACGAAGTATTTGCAACTGCTGAGTGACCTAGGATGGTATATGCAGGACTTTGCACATGCCGCCGAGGCATCCAAAAAACTTATGATGGCAGAGCAGGCAAGACTTATAGACTATGAACGCATACTGTATGTGTATAAAGAAAAAGATTTGGATTTAGCGGCAAAAGCGGCTATAGAGGGGTACGAAAAATACAATGTATCCTATCTGTTTTACGGGTATACCGGCAGCGCCATGAGACTCAATAAATATAAACAGCTTGGCAGGGTACTTCAAGAGATTGACGCAAGTGCTTTGGCTTTAAAAGAAGAATCTCTGTATTGGCTGACAAAGGCAGAGTTTTATAAGTATTACAATGAGATAGAAAAGGTAAAGTATGCCCTCAACAGGGCATATATGCTTAGTCCGGATGATATTGAGATAAAACTGACACAGCTGTGGTTTTATATGGAAAACAATCTTGATAAGGAACTTGCCAAAGTGTTGTTTGATATGGCGCAGGATCTAAGTCTGGACAAGGATTACTATATGTCTATGGCATCGGCATATTTTTATCTTCAGGATGTAAACAAGGCATCATTCTATTTACAAAAACTGATTGAGTCAAAACACAAGGATACAAAGAGTATAGATTTTAAATTTTTACAAGCCTATGTCGTGCACTCTCAGAATAATGAAGGGGCTTTTCTTCAGGGGATGCGGGAGATTGTAGAAAGTCTGGAAAAAGAAGCACTCAAAAGGGCAGAGCTCAAAAAAGAGAACCACTTTTTGAGTTATTATCTTCGTGCAAGCATGTTTGTTCTTGGAGCAGAGGAGTACGAGGCGAAGCTGCAAGAGGCCAAGAGATATATCAGTGAGGCAAACTATAATGAGATTCTGTATTCCTGGGCTGTTAAAAATAACTCTGCCGAAAAAAGCCATGCTGTTTTTCAAAAGATAAAAAACAAAGAAGTATGGATGAAGTTTAACAATGCCCTGATGTTTCAAAATCACAGCGAGATTGAAAATATACTTGATGCCTATCTGGGCAGTCTGCCAATCAATGATGCCTTCCAGGCGGCAGAACAGGACGGACAGATTGCACTTTCTCAGACTCTGGCATTCGAAGCGCTTGATAAAAACAGTGATTCCCAAAGCGGATATATGCAGCATCTAAATTTGTCAAAAGAGTACGGCGACAGGTTTGAATCTCAAATCTCCTATTACAACAGAGACCCTTTGCTGCAAGAAAATATAAGCTTGAAAAACAGTTCCTATCTGGGAGAATCGCTCTATATCCTGACAGAGCTTCAGTATAATAAAAACTCCATACTGGACAATAATATCCTAATCAAGGTTCCCCAAGATGTGCTTCGGGCCGAGATGGGTATAAAAAGGCTCTTCAAAAGAGGGCATGTCGCTTTGCACGTCGGCATACATCAGGCTATGCGTGAGTATGATTCGTATGCACTTTTGGGTGAATACAAAGTAAGCACGGATTTAAAAGCCAACATCGGGATTGAGAAAAATACAGATGCGCAGGAGAGTGTCCAACTCCTTCTTGGCGGCAAAAAAGATATGTTGAGTCTTGAGCTTAACTGGGCTTTTTTGGATTCTGCATCCATCGATATGCTGTATGAATTCAACAAGTACGAATCGCAAGACGAGATCTTTTTGGGAAGAGGAAATTACGGAAGACTCTCTTTGACCAAGCAGATAAGACTTGGCTACCCTGATATCTCTGCGGGAATGTTTTATGATTATGGCGAGTATAGCGATACGCAGACAGACAAAGGGACTGCAGACGAAATCCAAAAAGAGAAGCTTGCGGTTCTCCCAGAAAAATTTTATAACATGGGAGCCAGTTTTACCTACGGCATGGCAAACAGTACCGCATATACAAGGGTATGGAGACCTTATTTTTCTCTAAACCCTTATTATAACGGGCAGTCGCATGAGTATAATTTTGCCTGCAGCGCAGGGTACGGCGGGGCACTCTGGCATCAGGACCATCTTGTATTTGGCGCGAGCTATACGGAATCGGTAAAGGGTTCGGGTGGAAGTATGTTGGAAATATTCTTAAAGTATCAGTTTTTGTACAGGCATCCCTAGTTTAGGAATGCCTCTCAAAGCTATTTGTATCCGTTTGGATTTTGGGACTGCCATCTCCAGCTGTCTTCACACATATCTTCGATCCCAAGCTCTGCTTTCCATCCAAGAACTTTCAGGGCATAGCTTGGATCGGCAAAACATTTGGCTACATCGCCCGTTCTTCTTGGAGCTATCTTGTAGGGAACCTCTTTGTCGGAAGCTTTTTCAAAAGCTTTTACCATATCCAAAACCGAATAGCCGTTTCCTGTTCCGAGATTTACGGTAAGAACATCCTCGATAGCGTTGATAGCATTGAGTGCTTTTACGTGCCCCTTTGCCAAATCAACCACATGGATATAGTCCCTGACTCCGGTTCCGTCGTGTGTATCGTAGTCATTTCCGAAAACACTTAAAAACTCTCTTTTTTCAACTGCGGTCTGGGATATAAAAGGCATAAGGTTATTGGGGATGCCGTTTGGATCTTCACCGATTAAACCGGACTTATGTGCTCCTACGGGATTGAAATAGCGAAGAAGAACGATCTTCCAATCCTGATTTGAGACATACAAATCCCGTAAGATCTCTTCTATAAAGAGTTTGGTCCTGCCGTAAGGGTTTGTGGCTGAGAGGGGAAAATCTTCCTGGATAGGTGTGGTATGAGGATCTCCGTACACGGTTGCAGAAGAGCTGAAAACAATTTTTTTGCATCCGTTCTCCTCCATCACCTGACAGAGCACAATCGTTCCGTTGATATTGTTGTCATAGTACTCCAGGGGCTTCTCAACAGACTCCCCGACAGCTTTTAGTCCGGCAAAATGGATGACGGAATCGATATCGTATTTGTCAAAAACTCTCTGCAAATCTTTTTTACTTCTGATATCACCCTCTTCAAAAGCAATTTTTTTATTGATTATTTTTTCAACCCTGAGAAGACTCTCTTTTGAAGAGTTGCACAAATTATCAAAAACCACAAAATCAAATCCAGCCTCATGCAAAGCAATGCAGGTATGCGAACCTATATACCCTGCGCCCCCTGTAACTAAAACCATCTCAAATCCCCCGTTTTTACGCTATTTATATGTTTTTTATTATACAAACAATATACTTAGAGATGGCATCTATCACAAAAAAAATCGCTTTTGAACCTTTATTTCATTTTCTGCTTTTGGGTCTTGTTTTATATATTTATTATGAGATGAACACAGATGTGCAGACCCAGCAGAAGAAGAGTCTGCATATATCTTCCTATGAGACAGGGCAGCTAGCCTCAGAATATAAAAGGGGGCGGGATGAAGATATAAGCCCGCAGAAGATGGAAGCTCTGGTAGCAAAAAAAGTGTATGAAACTGTTTTACTAAACGAAGCGTATTCCCTTGGGCTCGACAGGCAGGATGCAGTCATAAGCAGACGGCTTATCAATCAAATGCATTTTCTTATGAGCAGTGTCGTAGAGGAGCCAAGCGAAGAGCAGCTGCGCGGATACTATGAAAAAAATATAAACGATTATTCTCTCGTAGAGAGGGTTTCGTTTTACCATGTTTATTTCTCAGACCCAAAAGATGAAAAAATAGAGGACGTGTTTAATCTGCTCAATATATCCGAGATGGATCTAAGCAGTGCTCCGTATCTTGGCGATAAGTTTTACGGGGCAGGCTACATTGAGAATTCCTCTTTTGAGGATTTGGAAAAAACCTTCGGAAAATATTTTGTTCTCAAAATTTTCAATCTGAAGCAGGGTGCATGGCATAGGCTAATACACTCTTCGCACGGAGCGCATCTGCTCTATGTAACAGATAAAAATGTCAAAGGAGCGTATCCTTTTGATGAGGTAGAGGAGAGGGTGTACGAGGATTATATGAATGATGAGAGGAAGACAAAACAAAAAGAGTCCTATAAAAAAATCCGCTCCCAGTACAAACTGACAGTCCAAAGCTGATAACTGCAGATGCCGATGAGACTCTTTTTATATCTTTTACTCTGTTTTACCTCTTTATCTGCCCATCAAACCGGTCTTTCCTATTTCGAGATCAAAGAAGATGAGAAAAAAAATATAGAAATAGTCTATAAAAAGCCTCTTGAGGACACTCAGGCAGAGGATATTTACATTCGCTTTCCTTTAAAATGTATACAGACCACTAAGAACAGACAAAGCATACAAGACGGTTTTATTATCCATGAATATTCTATGCGGTGCGCTTCTGATGGGCTGGCGAATGCACGTATATGGGTTGAGGGTCTTGTCTCAAGCGACAGAGGGGTCTTACTGCGGTATGAAAAAGACTCTCTCGTCCAAAAGGCTTTACTGAGGTCTACGACCCCTTTTATTATCATAGACCATAAAACCTCCTCCTTTGATTTGATCATTGAGTACGTCAATCTCGGGATAGTCCATATACTGAGCGGGTATGACCATCTTTTGTTTGTGCTGGCTTTGATGGTGCTGTCCCTCAATTACAAAACCCTTTTTTACAGCGTGACGGCCTTTACCCTTTCGCACTCCATAACTCTGGCATGTGGAATATTCGGAGTCGTGAATATCGGAGTATCTTATATCGAAGCGATGATAGCGCTAAGCATAGTATTTTTGGCAAGAGAGCTGGTCATAGATAAGGAGACTTCCTTTACAAGACAAAATCCCGCTGTAGTCACGTTTATATTCGGATTACTGCACGGTTTCGGATTTTCGAGCGTATTGTCAGACATAGGTCTTCCTCAGGATGAGATCGCCTTGTCTTTGTTCTCTTTCAACCTCGGCATAGAGCTTGGTCAAATCGCATTTATTCTTTGTGCAGGTGCAGTGCTCCTGGTTTTAAAAAAGTATATTTACGGGCATACCGCAATAATAAAAAAAACCCTGGCATACTTCATCGGAGGGCTTTCCTCTTTTTGGCTCATAGAAAGAGTGCTCTCTTTTTAGAATACAAACATAAAAAAAGATATAATTTCAAAAAAATTTCAGGAATGAAGAAATGGCAAAAATAACAGTTACGGATCAAGAAGCATTAGATTACCATGAGTTTCCGCAACCAGGCAAGATTTCGGTGGAAACAACAAAACCGGTCGCTACCCAAAAAGATTTGAGTCTGGCCTACACTCCGGGTGTCGCCGTTCCATGTTTGGCTATAGAAAAAAATCCTGATGATGCGTACCGCTATACCGCAAAGAGCAATCTGGTCGCCGTCATATCAAACGGGACGGCAGTTTTGGGTCTGGGAAATATAGGCGCACTCGCATCAAAGCCTGTCATGGAGGGGAAGGGCGTTTTGTTTAAAAGCTTTTCGGGACTGGACAGTTTTGATATAGAAGTGGATACGGAGAGTGTAGACAGATTTTGTTCCGTTGTAACGGCTATTGCTCCTACTTTTGGCGGTATAAATCTTGAAGATATCAAGGCTCCGGAATGTTTTGAAATAGAGCGACGTCTGATTGAAGAGCTTGATATCCCGGTGATGCACGACGACCAGCACGGAACGGCTGTTATTTCTGCAGCCGCTATTATCAATGCCTGCAAGATTACGCAAAGAAAAATCGAGACTCTGAAAATTGTAGTGGTGGGTGCGGGTGCGGCCGCAATCTCCTGTGCCAGGCTGTACCGCCATATAGGTGTTAAAACGATCTATATGATAGACTCCAAAGGTGTAGTCCACAGCGGAAGAAGCGATTTGAATGATTTCAAAAGAGAGTTTTGCGCATCCCGTTATATGAGCCATTCTGAAGTATTTGAGGGAACGGATGTTGTTGTAGGACTTTCCCGTCCCGGCACATTCAATATTGAAGATATAAAACGCATGGCGGAAAACCCTATCGTGTTTACACTGGCAAATCCGACTCCCGAGATTTTTCCCGATGATGTTATCGAGGCAAGGCCGGATGCGATTATAGCAACGGGCAGAAGCGATTTTGACAATCAGGTCAACAATGTTCTTGGTTTTCCTTTTATCTTCAGAGGTGCCATGGATGTCCGTGCCAAAAAAATAAATATAGAGATGAAGGTTGCGGCAGCTTATGCTCTTGCAGAGCTTGCCAGAGAAGAAGTGCCTGAGTACCTCAATACGCTTTATGGGAAAAAGATAGAGTTTGGAAGAGATTATATTATCCCCAAACCTTTTGATAAAAGGCTTGTAGTGGAGATCTCAAGTGCGGTAGCCCTTGCAGCGATTGAGAGCGGTTCATCAAAGATGCAGGACTTCGACATCAAGGCATATAAAAAAGAGTTGAAAAAAAGAGTAAAATAGTTACAGGCTGACCGTGTCGTCTTTAAGAGGTTCCTCTTGGGGATGGCCGAAATAATACCCCTGGGCATACTCGACACCAATCTCTTTCAAGAGGATTGCCATCTCCCTTGTTTCTACAAATTCCGCTATGTTCAGCAAGCCCATCCCTTTGGAAAACTTATAGATACTTTTTAGCATATGATGTTTTCTCTCATTTGTTGTTATCTCCTGGATTATGGAGCCGTCTATTTTGATTATATCGATATCCAGATCCGCAAAATAGGAAAAATTTGAATAGCCTGACCCAAAATCGTCTATGAGCACTTTGGAGCCGTAGCTGTGGAGTTTTTTTATAAATTCCTGCACTTCGGATATCTCTTTGATATGCTCTGATTCAAGAATCTCTATATCTATCCTTGAAGCTATGGAAAAGTTTTTATTAAACTGTTCAAAAAGTGCCTGTGTTATCTCCTGATTGAGTATATCAATCATGGATATATTGATTGAAAACCTGTAATTTGGGAACTTTTTTGCTGTTTGAATGGTTTTTTCTATCATTATCTTGGTGAGATCATAATAGTAAGAGGTTTGTTTGGAGGTATCAAGAAACAGATACGGGGAGAGAACCGTACCGCCTGGAAGTTTAATCCTCACGAGTGCTTCATATTTTTCGATTTTCAGGGTCTGCAGATTTACTATCGGCTGAAAGTAGGGGACAACTCTGTCTTCGTTAAGAGCATTTTTTACTATCTGAATAGTCTTGAGATTTTGTTTCACGCTTTTTTTCAGGTTAAGCTCGTCTTTATATTGGATCACTCTGTTCGTGAGATCTTTTTTGATGAGTTTGAGGGCTAAATCCGCATTCTCTAGAATCGGAGCAATATTGTTGCTTGATATGCTGACTATGATATGTATTTCCAGATTTTGAATTATAAAATCGTGCAGAGCTATCTCTTTTTCCAGTTTCCGTGCAATCTCAAGAGCTTTTTCTTCATCTATGGTATCAAATAAGATACCAAACTCATCCCCGCCGATGCGGTAGACCTTGGATTTTGTTATGTGCAGCATCTTTGCTTTTAAAAATTCTGCAAGTGCGCGCAGTAAAGAGTTTCCGATGCTGTTGCCGTAAATATCGTTAATATTTTTAAATCCGTCAATGTTTATTATGAGAAGATGCGGATTTTGCAGCATTTTTATGTCATCCACAAAGGCTTTTCTGTTGGAGAGGTCTGTAAGATGATCGTGGCTGATGGAATATTCCAATGATTTTGTCGTCTCTGTCAGCTTTTTGTTTTCTTTGAAATATTTGAGCAGCAAAATTATGATCAGCAGGGTAGAGATAATAAAAAGGGCAAATAAAACAACGGCAAATAAGTCCAGAGCCTTGAAGTCGTTTAATGCCAGTTCTGAAAAATAATCACCCGTTTTATTTATCGAGTTGTTGATAGTGTTCTCAAGTATTAGTTTGGTGGTATGAAGAAAATGCGGATATTTTTGCAACAGATAAGAGGAGTGCATATTGAAATTTTTTATAAAATTTTGGACGTCATCGTTCGCAGAATCTGATCTGAGCAGCAAATCCTTGCCGGAGATATAGTCGAGGTCCTGCATAGAGAGTGTGTTATTAAACTGTTTGAGTATTTTATTGGCTTGAATGTAGAGCATAAGATCCTCTTTTTCAAACAGGGTCGCAATTTCCACATGCCGGGTTAAAAAGATCAAAGAATTTTTAACGGCAGCGTTGAGCATAAGATATTCTTCTATATTTTCTATGTTTTCATCGATAAGAACTTTTAGGGTTCTAAGGTCTTTGAGCACAGGTGCATAGGTGTCTTCTTTGAGCAGGAGAGAGTTGCTTAAAGTTTTGTAGCTTTGCAAAAGAGCTTCCCGCTCGTGAGAGATTCTGTCCTGGTTGCTGTATGTAAAGAGTGAATCCTGCAAGATTGAATAGCTAAGGGAAGCCTGCTTGTTTTTCAATTCATTGATGCAGAGCAAGAACTCCCTGTGGTTTCTTGTGAAATCTCTTTGCATGGTATAAAAATAGACCAGCGCAAGGGAAGAGAGGATTCCCATGGATAAGACAAAGAAGATGAGTTTTGAAAATTTCATTAAGGCTCCAGTATCTTTGGCATTTCACCGGTCAGAGTATTTAAAAAAGAGACGATTTTTTTGGTTTCTTCATCGGACAATATCAAACCCAGGTTGTATTGGGACATGCTCTTTACTGCTTCTTGAAGATTTTTTGCACTTCCGTCGTGAAAGTAGGGTGCAGTCAGGGCTATGTTCCTTAAAGTAGGTACTTTAAATACATTTCTGTGCGCTTTTTTCCCTGTTACATCATATCTGTCGGGATACTCCTGCTGTGATTTGTATTCCAAAAAAGTGCCCATCTTTTGAAAGGAGTTTCCGCCGATGTTTATTCCGTTATGGCAGGTGATGCATCCGTTTTGTTTAAACAGGGTGTAGCCCTCTTTTTCCTCTTCGCTGAGCTCTTCTTCCTCTCTGAGATATTTGTCAAACTTTGAGTTTGGAGTCGTAAGAGCTTTTTCAAATTCGACAATGGCATCCAGAATATAGGCATACGCAATAGTATCAATACTGTAGACTTTTTTAAATCTGCTTTTATAATACGATGAATTGTTGAGTTTTTCTTCAAGTGCCTGAGGATTCATATTGTGTTCTGCCGGATTATTCAGCGGTTCTTTGGCCTGCTCTAAAAGATTTGCGGCCCGCCCGTTCCAAAACTGCTTAAAATTATATTTGGCATTAAAGACCGTTAAAGACTGGATATTTCCCTCTCTCCCCGAAAATCCGCTTGAGACCGTTCTTGAATCCGAACCGCCGTTGGAGAGGTCGTGACAGCTTAGACAGGATATGGTATTATCTTTTGAGAGTATCGTATCAAAAAAAAGCTCTTTCCCCAGTTTTGCCTTTTTGATATCCGCACCATGATGCAACGGAATCGGCGAAATTGGTTCACCGGCATAAATAAAAGTAATACAAGCCAATATCCATAGCAATTTATTCATGCATTTATTTTATCACAATTAACTGCTAACTTCGCCTCTTTGTAAAATTTTTTCAGACCCAGTTTCGCTTTTGTATCAAATGTATAGGATATATAGTTTAGATAATTGAGTATATCCTGCTCTTTTATAGAGCTTCTTTTGGAAGCTGATTTTAGGATATATCCTGGGATTTTAATCTTTTGTTTTAAAAACTGCTTTTGAATTTTTTTGTACAGAGCCTGCTCTTTATGGTAGCAAAGCAGGGCAAAGACAAAGGGGAGTCTGTGTTTTTCATTCCAGCTTGCAGCCAAATCCAGATGCGGCCGCCCCTCCAAATAGTATCTCAGGGCCTTGTCTCCGATAAGGACCTCACCTTGTATCTTGAGCACTTTGGCTAAAACGTTCGAAGTCGCGGATTCTGTGTCGTTGAGGCTCTTGGCATGTGGAACCACCAAAACGCTGAGAACTTCTTTTTTGGCGATTATTCCCAAGTCCACGTTGCGGTAATTTTTTGCGCTGATGCTTGAGATGAAGGCGGCATCGACTCTGCGGGAAATAAATTTCTTATTTATTTTTGATGGTACGCCCTTATTATAATTCATACTCATGCTCTGCTGCGAGCTCTTTGTAAATCGTTTCATAAAAACATGAAAAGGCAAGAGGTTCAAATACTCTATTTTTCCAAAAACCACATAAAGTCCTATAGGTTGGATTTAGCACCAAAATTATATAAATGAAATTATACATAGCTTAACTTATTTAGATATAATCGCCCTAATAAATAAGTATAAGGAGTCTACTTTATGGTAAGAGTAGAATTTTTAGGTCCGATTCAAAAAGAAGCGCTTGAGTTGGAGATCACAAATTTAAGCCAATTGGCAGATATATTACAAGAAGATGATGAGATGGCGGAGTGGCTGCAAAACTGTGCAGTCGCTGTCAATGACACACTGGTCGCTTCCGTGGATGTAGCTTTGAAAAACGGTGACAAGGTCTCTTTGCTTCCACCGGTCTGCGGGGGCTGATACGTGCTTAGTATCTATAACGGCGCTTTAGATGTGCCCAAAATATTAAAAGAGTGGTATGAGCAGGAGTCAGCGAGCAATTACGGCGCCTATATCCCTTTTGTCGGGACTGTAAGAAGTGAAGACGGGATAGATGGGCTGAGTTTTGACATTTACGAGCCTATACTTGAGCGCTGGTTTCAAAGCTGGGAAAAAAAAGCGAAAGAAAAGGGTGCGATTATAAAAATGGCGCATAGCCGTGGGGATGTTATGCTGCATGAGTCCTCGTATATAGCGGCTGTTTTTTCACCCAAAAGAAGAGTCGCGCTGGAGTTTATAGACGCTTTTGTGGAAGATTTCAAAGCTTCTGCGCCTATATGGAAATATGATTTGAAAGACTCCAAAAGGGTTTATGCGCTTGAGCGCTCGACTGCCATAAAAGGGAGTGGGATTCTGGGGGCAAAAAAGTGAAACTTCTCTCTTATGAAACAAGCCAAAATATGCTCAACCTGTTGGATGTGGAACATACCAGAAAGGAAAATGTGCCTCTTAGTTCTTCGCTGGGAAGGATTTTGGCAGAAGATATCGTTGCTGTACACAGTGACCCTCAGTTTCCCACTGCGTCGATGGACGGATATGCCGTAATACACTCTGACCTGCAAGAGCTAAACATTAAGATTCTGGGAACAAATCCCGCGGGCAACAATGAGCAAAGAGTGATTCGCTCGGGCGAATGCATCAAAACATTTACAGGCTCAAAGATGCCCGAGGGAAGCGATACTCTGATTCAGATTGAAAACGTGTCTGTAGAAGAGGACACTATTGTCATTCATGAGACGGTGCCTAAAGGCTCGTCCGTACGCCCCGTGGGCGAAGGATATAAGGCCGGCGATACTCTTATCAAAAAAGGGACAAAAATAGGTTTTGCCCAGATAGGAGTCATGGCTGCCTTGAATATCGTAATGGTAAAAGTCGCTCTTAAACCGCGGGTAGCCGTAATCTCAACAGGAAGCGAGATCCTGGATCTTGGGGTACATAGCGATAATCCGGCACAGATCAGAAGTTCAAACAACTACACGCTTGCGGCTCTTTTTGAATCAGCGGGTGCGGAAGTGATTCAGCTTGGGGTTGTAGGGGATGACAAAGACTCTATTATGAAGACCTTCCAAAATGCTCTTGCCTGTGCCGATATTCTGGTAAGTACGGGGGGAGTGAGTGTCGGTGACTATGATTTTGTAAAAGATATAGTCCCAAGACTCGGAGCAGAAGTGGTATATAAAGGCGTGGCGATAAAACCGGGCAAACATATCCTGCTTGCACAAAAAAGTGAAAAGTTTGTTTTGGCATTGCCGGGCTTTGCATACTCTTCGACGGTTACAGCTGTTTTATATGCCCTGCCTCTCATAGCAAAGATGTTGGGAAAAGAGGACGCATACAAAACAGTAGAAGCAAAACTTGCGCAGGATTTCAAAAAAAGAAGTACTTTGACGGAATTTACCGCCTGCAATATCGTGCTCGAAGAGGGTGAATATTTTGTAGATTTCAAAGGCAAAAAAGTCGGAAGTTCGGCGATACTTACAAATCTCCTGCATAACAGCGGCTTGATGATAAGCGCAGAAGAGGACAACAACCTGCCTGAGGGTACTTCCGTGAATGTTATCCTGCTGGATAGTTTTTAATATCTTTTATTTGCACATGCCATGGCATGTGCAAACTTGAATAATCACGAAAACAATGTCGCTTCGAGTGCTTTTAGTTTATAACTTCTTCTGTGAATCTCACAATAACCGTATTTCCTAATCATTTCCACATGCCGGGGGGTTCCATAACCCTTATGCTTTTCAAACTCGTATTGCGGATATTTTTCAGCCATCCTGATGATATCTCTGTCATGCGTGACCTTGGCTAAAATAGAAGCCGCACTAACCTCGGCCACCTTTGTATCGGCCTTTATCATGGTGCTAAGACCGGGGACGCCGAAGGTGGTATTGCCGTCAAAAAGATATTCGTCGGCTTGCAGGTTTCGCATAATATCCCGAAGTCCACATGCCAGACAAGAGGAGATCCCCTTTTCGTCTATTTCCGCGGCACTGAATTTCACTACATGGTATTGGGCATGTTGCACTATAAGCTCATAAAGTGCCTCTCTTTTTTTGGCAGTGAGTTTTTTTGAGTCATTAAGACCTTGTATATTTGAGCGTAAAATACAGCCGGCCATCACCAAGTCTCCGGCTATCGGTCCCCGTCCCGCTTCATCTATTCCGCATAATCCGTTATTCATCTGTATCCTTAGTCTCCAATGGCCCATATATCAAAAGGCAGCATCTGCACTTTTGAAAAAGGGTGTGAGATCTTTCCTTCCGTATTCATAGTTATCGCGGTTACTTTTTGTATCTGATAGGTAAAGATGAATGCTTCAATCTGCTCTATCTTCTTAAAAAGTGCCCGCTCATCCGCAAAAGGCATGCAGAGCAGGACTTCATTGGCATGTGGAATGTAAAAATCGATCCCGTCCGCATAAAAGCAGGTGCTGTCTGATTTTAAAAGTTCTAAATATATCATATTTTCAAAGAGTCTTCCAAAGTTCTTGTCAACCGTCAGTGCTGTTTTTAAAGATATATCACATAAATAAAGTTTTTTGGTAGCCTTGGGATGGTCGATTTTTTCCAGCTGGTGTATGTATTTTTTAGACACAAGATTTTCATAGGAGCGGTAAAGCTTGTCTTTTGATATTCTTCTGCTGCTTTTGAGTCTCTCGTATATAGTATAAGGGGAAGTTTTTTGAGCCATCATCTTTGCACAAAAACAGAGTATGTCAAACTCCATTGGATCCAGTGCATACTTGAGGGTTTTTTGTATGTATATATTTCTCTCATCCGAATTCACCTTATGCATAGAGGGAAAACCTCCAAGCTTGAAAAAGTGATTTAAGGCACTTGAATCGTATTTGTGCTCATAGGCGAGAAACTCTTCGTAATCCAGAGGATAGAGCCATATATTTGTCAAAAAATCCATTTCGTAATGATTTTGTGCACAGATAATCAGCTGCGGAACATTAACAACTTTTATCTCGGGAGTGTAGTTGTCCAAAACAAGAGTATCTATTTTATTTGTTTTGCAAAAGCCGGAGAGCTCTTTATTGAGTTGTGCTATATTTATTCTGATATCTGAACAGTCTATAAAAAGATAAGCGTTTTTTTTAAGGGAGAGGAGATAGTTCTTTACGAGTTTTGTTTTGCCGCTTTGGGTAATGCCGTTTATCTGATAACTGGCCCCTTCGAGGAAAATCTTCCTGTCATGAAACTTATCCAGATGTATATCGGTTTTGTAAAACTCTTCTAGTAGAATTTCCATAAAGGTTCCTGAAAGTATATAATTTAATTTAACAATTTTACAGTAATTTAATATGAAACTAATAAATCTAGGAGTAAGATTATGCAATCTAGGTATAAAAGGATTTGACATGAAACTTAAAACGTCCTTGGTTGCCAGCACTTTGGTGCTAGGCTTAACTTTTGCAATGCTAGGCTGTAGCGGGAGTTCGAGTAGCGATTCTACGACGGACACTCCGACGCCAAGTTTGAGTACCAGTTATACTTCTGTTTCGGGAACCACGGGTTCCACAGATACAACTTCTACTCTTGGAACGCTTTTTTCATCTTCAGTGACTCCCGCAGAGACCATAGAGGGTACAGCGACACTGATAGTGGATACAAGCAATGACGGACTCTTCGGCAGTGATGATGCCAAATACAGCACTCCTGTAATCAACGGTTCATTCTCATTTGATGAAGTGTCTGTTTTAGAAAGCGGTGCTACAAAAGCACAGTTGACAGTTGTAAAAGAGGGTTTTGCACCTTATGTCAGAACCATCTCGCTTACACAGGATAACCCTCTTACGGTATTGGCGGAAATCGGCAAAAAACCTGTATTGACAGAGGTTATAAAATTGCCTGATGCAAATACAACTGCGAGATTAAGCTCTTTCGTAAAATTCGGTGTTACCAAATCAAGCACCGGGATAAGCTCCTTTTCAAAGCTTATGTCTCTTTCTGAATTTAAAGCAGAAGCCGATTTGAATCTTACACAAGAGGGTGCACTCAGCGAATCGGTCATACCGACAGGCTCTTTCCCTTCGGATGTTACGAGCGTAACGGCTAACTTACAGGCATTTGACTCTACGGATGCGGAAGATTTCGAGTATTTTCCGGGTTCATTGTCAGGTCACGGAAAACCTGCAGTTGGAGCCAGTGCGACTACAGACACAACTGAGCTTCCTCTGGAATCTGCAGGTTTTGACATGATAAGCCTCACAGACCAAAACGGCGAACATATAGACCTGCAGCCGGTAGCAGCTTCAAAACTCCTCTCTATGGGCGTGTTTGACGGATGTACAGGTATGCAGTGGACGAGATATATCACTTCGGCTCAGGCAGACGTGATAAAAGCATGGGGTGATGACGATAACACTACCGCAGGTTTTCAGGTACCTATCTGGAGTAATGATAACTCTACGGGTACATGGGCGTATATCGGTCTGGCAGATGCTTTTGACCTAAACGGTTCAAATCCTTATTTTCAAGTATGTGTAGACAGTAACTGGCAAGGGTATCTCAATTGTGATTCTACTATCTCTATAGAACAGCCTAAACAGTTGTGTATAGCCGCAGTAGACCAGGACGGAAATCCTATCGGGGGCGTGAGCGTATACGGTCGATTGGGAACAGGCGGCAACTATGCCAATACCTATTTGAATGCGACAACCGGTAAGGGAGTCTTAGGGCTTACTACAGGCGTGCCGAGTGACTGGACACTTACGTACAGCGGTTCCATCACAGGGTGGAGCAGTGCAGGGATCGACAGCAGTCTGGCGGTTGTATCTACGACTACAGGATGTGATTATGATCTGAATATTACAATTGATAATCCATACAGTGCCGAGATAAGAGTAAGAGCGTATGCGATGAATGATGATACCAACTCTACTCCATTGGCAAATGCAAGAGTAGGTTTGAGCTCGAGCAACTACGCTGACTACTACAGCAGATCGGCATATACAAATGTAAACGGCGAAGCTGTATTTGCAGTAAAACCAAATGTCGCATATGTGGCTTCTTACAAAGCAGGAACTTCAAACGTAAATGTTAACAGCGCCGTTGTAGCTCCGGAAACTGCAGATAGCGGTGTCTATGCCTCAGTAGAAGTAAAAGACGCAAATGTAGCTCCAAGTGTATATATATACACAAACAGATCCCAATTGACGGATCAGGCAGAGACTTTGGGCTTTACAATATCGGCAAGTGACAGAAACGGTGATACATTGACGCTGAGTTCTCTTAAATTAAACGGAACGACGCTTGTCAAAGATGTTGACTACAGCGTAAAATCTTCTTACTCTTATGCAGGTTCATTGTATATACAGGGAGTATTGGATTTAAATGCAAGCACAGTGAGTGCTATCGCTCCGACATCATTAAGTGTGGGCAGTTATTCACTCTCAGCAGCAGTTACGGACAGTAAAACTCCGACGACACAAAGTGTTTCTTTTAGCGTCAATGCAAATCAGGCACCTGTCATCGGTTCTATTTATTTAGTAGATCCTACGGGACGATACTATTATGTAAGCGGTTCTATCCCTGTTGGAGATTATACCGTTGTCGTATATGCGTATGATCCAGACGGTGACGTGGTTACGAAAACTATGGCGATAGACGGTTCTGATGTTACGGGAGTTGCAACTTCTTTGGCTCAGGGAGACCACAATATCACTGTAACGGCGACAGATTCAAATAGTCTGAGTTCTACTAAAACAGTAAAAGTTTTTGTAGGTAACCATAAACCGGTAATCAGATCAGCAGGCGCAAGCAAATATAAAGTTGATATAACCGTTCCTGAGACATTCAAACTGTACGCATATGTATCAGATGCTGAAAATGATCCTTTAACGGTAAAAGCAAAAGATGCGAACGGAACCGTATACGATCTTACAAGACTATACTCTTATGATACGAAATATGTCAGTGCGGCTATAACCTTAACAGAAGCAAAGGCTGCTAATGTATTTACCATAGTTGCAAATGATGCAGACAACAACAGTACGGCTGTAACTGTAAGCGTCGAGTCTTTCGCTACAAATAAAGCTCCGATTTTCACAACGGAACTTACTGCTATGACGGTAAACATAAATGAAGCCCAAAACTTCAGCTGTGTTGCTGAAGATCCTGAAGGTACGTATGTGACCTATGAATGGAGTTTAAACGGTGTCGTTCAGTCAGATACAGATACGACATTTGCGCATACATTTACCTCTACAGGAAGCAATACATTAAGCTGTAAGGCTACAGACGGTGATGGAAAATACTCCACATCGAATGCTTCTATATTTGTAATTGACCCTACTGTGTCGGGCGTATTAACTGTTCATACAGGATTACAGGGACTTATCGTCAGTAAACACAGTGTGACAAACTATGCTCTGATGGATGAAAAAGTGACGGATGCCAACGGCGATGTTACCTTTAATGTTGTCGGAGACAGAACTACCTTTGCAGTATCCGCATGGCCTGGAATGGAAGTAAGTGCCGCCTTTATCATGGATATGCTCAAAACTGACTTGGAATGGCAGGCTCTATATAACTGTATGGACAGCAATGTGACTGAATGTGCCACTGCAGACTGGTGTGCGCTGAGCCAAACAGATACTATAGAAAACTGGATATGGGACATTACAAGAGATGTGAATGATACCCGTCCTCTTGCATCAAGCGTAGATGTTTTACCAGCAGACGGTGTTATCTCTGAGACTGAGCTCTACACAGGCGCTCTGTATCTTTTAGATGCAAACGACGATAACAAGTTGACTTGGTCAGAAATCAACGGTGAAGACAAAGATGTACACATGGAAGTGTTTGCAAACGTTCCTGTTAGAGAATACTACATAAACTTCTCGCCAATGGGCATGGATCAAAAATACCAGATTGAGTATGAGAGTGAGATGTGTATGGATAGTTTTGATGCAAATATAACGATTACGGGACTTACTCCTGAAACATCGCATGAATTACAATCCAGCGGAAGTGCTTATGCTTATGGTTATGGCGTTTATGCTGACGCTAACGGAACTATTAGCGTTCCAATCTATGTAAACAGACCGGGAGCAGATGCTAAGTATACAATACTCTTCAAAGGCAAAGAAACAGCCCAAACAGAGTGGAATTACTATCTGCTTAAATCTAAAACAGAAGCTGAAATTAAAGCAGGCATTACGCTTAGTGCTGATTCCTTTGGCACGGCGGATACAAATGTAACTATTACAAACAGCGCTACAGAACGTCTTACAAACATAGATGTTTACAGCAATGGATTATGGGTTGGAGCTTCCAACATCACAACGATAGATTACAATGCCAGCGGTGAATTCAGTGTATTTACAGACTCCAGTTTTACATACAGTCTGGACGGATACGAGTCACTTAATGTTGATGGTACGTATGTAAACAAAAATCATTACAAATACTACACTATCGATCCTCTGACAACCAGCGCTTACAGTGCCGTGGATTATCCTCACTTGGCTGTGGATCTTACATTTGATCTAAAAGGCAACTGGCAACTTTCGGGAGATGAGATGTCTGAGGTCAACGTGGTATCGTTTGGATACAACAAATATGCTTATGTAGACGCGAGCATGAATCTAAACATAAATATCAACTGGACAGTCGCACCTAGTTCGATGCCTGATATAAATATTACTGCGGTAGCTCCAACTGCTATTGTGGCTGATATAACTGCGATTGAAGCGGCATCGGGTGATACGAGCGTATATCTCGATGTTGAAGATTTCAAAGGTATTACGGATGAGACAAGCTTTTTAAATGCGGCAGCAGGTTCAACACAGCAAAATATAGGTGAGCTTGGATACCGTTATGTCGGATTTGAAAAATGGTTGTATGATGCTTATGCAACTGCTTATTCAGCAGATGTAAATACAAGAACAACTAAGCGAGCTTCGGTATTTAGCATAGGGTATGATACTGATAAACTTTTCGCAAAATAGCATTGAAAGAGGGATGAAAACCTCTTTTGAGCTCCTTATATCTCTTATCTTCGTTCTTATCTTCACTGCTTGTGAAGATAAGAACACTTATTCTCCAAATCCTGAAACCACTATAAAAGAACACTTCGCAATACTCGGCCCGATCAGTGAGGGCAATGTAAGCATTCGTGTATTTGGTACAGATGAGATTATCTACACGACCAAAACCACCGCTCTAACAGACAGCACAAGTGAATTGAAGTGGAACCAATATGATGTAGGTTCTTTTGTAGTGGATTTTAATGCCAGCATGGATTTAGACACCTGGCTTTATACGGAAATAAGCTCCGGCGAAGATGTAGACAGCGATGATGATGGGATAGTAACGATGCCTGCAACTCCTTTAAAAGGAGTGATGAAAGCTTATTGCAGACTTGAAGACTTCAAAAGTTCAAAGCTCATCGTAAATATGTTTACAACGATAGGCGCACAGTTTTATAGAGACAGGAACAAACAGTTCCTTGCTCTTGAGGAATATCTCAGCAGTTTTGCAAAAACCGTTTTTGTAAAAAGTGTAGACACAAATGACGGAATTGACTATAAAGATTTATATTCCTACATACCTAATGAGACACAAGAGAACTATTTAATCTCGCCAAATTTGTATAAAAATCTTTTGAAGTATGGCGTGATGGATGCGCTTCTCAATGATGACAACATCAGCGCACTGCTGCTATCTGACGATGACAATGACTCTCTAAGTCTTTGGGATGAGCTTTTGTATGATTCTTCACCAATCCTTTGGGACACGGATTCGGACGGTATTGATGATTTTACAGAGATTGAGAGCGGACTGAACCCGGCTTTAAAAGACAGTGATTATGACGGGATAGATGATAACGATGAGAGAGTACTCTATAAAACTAATCCGTTAAATCCCGACAGCGATGAGGATTATATACCGGATGGAATCGAGATAATACATCTAAGTGATCCTCTTGATGCCGATGAAAATAACAATGAAACGGCGGACGGCCTGGACGGTGATCCCTTTTTAATCTATCAGTGGCATATCAAAAGTTTAGGTGAGCTGATAAATAATACCGCAGGAGTATCTACCGTTCTTGGAAATGATTTAAATATCTTGGATGTATATCATAGAGTATTGGGAAATGCAAACGGAGAAAAAACAATAGTGCAGGTGATAGATACGGGAGTGGAACTTTTGCATGAAGATATTGAAGTGGATTTAAACAACTCCTATAATGCAGTAACCGGCTCAAACGATCCAACGGCAACTGCAGGCGTATCGCAGAGTGACCCCACTTCACCTTTGAACAGCGGTCACGGCAATGCCGTAGCGGGTATTTTGGCAGCCAAAACGAATAACGGTCTGGGAGTGAGAGGCATTATCCCAAGAGGTGTGATTGCCGGGAGTAACTGGCTCGAAGATCAGACTTTGGGTGAACTAGAGAGGGTCTGGTACTCCCAGATAAATGATCCAAGGATAGTGGTATCAAATAACAGCTGGGGAGCCTACTATCTTAAAGACACAAATTATGAAAGACTTTTGGCAATTGCAACCGCACAGCTGCGCAATGAAAAGGGAAAAATCTTTACTTTTGCCGCGGGGAACTCAAGAGAGGAATACGGAAATGCAAACTTGTCATATCTTGGCAATAACCCTTATGTAATCTCTGTTGCATCACTAAACCATGAAGACAGATATGCCTCATATTCAAATCCGGGAAGCAATATATTGGTCTGTGGATACGGAGGTGAACATTATTATACGGCTCCGACTATTATGACAACGCTTTTGATGGGGGAATCATACTATGAAAGTGAATTAAATGGGGAAAAGGGGGTTGTAACCGTAGATGAGGATCTGGAAAAAAATTATACCTATGCGATGAACGGGACGAGCTCTGCTACTCCAATGGTAAGCGGTTCAATCGCATTGGCAATCGATGCCTGCCCGGATTTAACATGGAGAGATGTAAAATGGCTGATAGCAAATACATCGACAGTAGTAGACGCTGCGAATAAAAGCTGGATAAAAAACGGTGCCGGACTGATGCATAGTATAGATTACGGCTATGGAAAAGTGAATCCTCTTAAAATGATAGATGCATGCCGTTCAAAATATTTTAAAACAATGCCGCCTGTGCAATATCTTCAGGCAAGCGTGTCAGACATCAATACCGTTATCCCCGATACAAATACAACAGTAATACAAACAGTAAAGGTGCAAGAGAACCTGAGCATTGAATGGATAGGCTTGACGATTGATACAGACCATCCCTTTGCAGGCGACTTGGAGATTAGTCTGACATCTCCTATGGGCACCAAAACATCTATCATAACTCCTAATGAAGTTAATTTTGCAGGCTATAACGGGGGTTTTCGATTTGGAAGCGTTGCCTTTGTGGATGAAGATTCTCTTGGCATGTGGAAAATTGAAATTACCGACAGACTGGAGCATGACCAGGGTATGCTTAAAAATATAAAAATTGAAATACACGGATATACAAGATGAATAAAATACTATTACTGCTTATTATGCTCTTTGGATCTGCAAATGCCGAGTATGAAAAACTAAAAGAGTATAAACAAAATTCTAAAAATACTTTAAACAAGAGTCAAAAAAATACTTCTGAAGCATCAGAAATGGAAAAAAAATACAAAAACTATATAGAGATAAGCTATAAAGATATAAATACAATGAATACAGAGCAACTGGAAGAAAAATACGGTATTTATCTATGGCTGTGCATAGCAGATGGAATATGTGTTTTTAAGAGCAAAAAAAATCAGGATATGGATTTATTGATACAAACAATACAAAAAGAAGAGCCCGATATTGACAGAGTAAAAAAATATTATATGGATCAATTTAAACCATTTTAAATTATTCATTTCCTTTTAAAAAGGAAATGAATTTATGCAAAAATCAAATTTTACCCCCTGTTTCCTTGAATAACACAGATGATTTGGATACAATTCCGCTCCCTTAATATAGTTAGGCAAGACCTGACGAGTTCTTTAGAAGGAAAAACATGGAAAAAATTCGTTTAAAATTGAAAGCGTACGATCATCGTGTACTTGATAGATCAGTAGCATCAATCGTTGAGGCTGTTAAGCGTACAGGCGCGGTAATTCGTGGTCCGATACCTTTACCAACAAAAATTCGTAAATATACGGTACTAAAATCTCCACACGTTAACAAAAGTTCTCGTGAGCAGTTTGAAATTCGTATGCACGCAAGAGTTATCGACATCGTATCTGCAACGCCGGAAACTGTTGATTCATTAATGAAACTTGATCTTGCACCGGAAGTGGACGTTGAAGTTCGCTCTATGGATAAGTAGGAGATATCGTGGAATATATTGTTGAAAAAATCGGTATGAGCCGTACAATCACAGTACCAAGTAAACCTGTTACTCTTTTAAGAGTTCTAGATATGAAAGTATGTGAAGTGAACGAAGGTACTGCAATTGTTGCTTACAATAGCGGTAAAAAAATGAATAAATCAATTGAAGGTCAACAAAAAAAGTATAGCCTTTCATCTGAGTTTAACCGTTTTGTTACTATAGAAGTAGCAAACACTGAAGCTGGTGATATAGACTTGGCTCCATTAGCAGAAGCTAGTGTTGTAAAAGCTACATTTACTACAAAAGGTCGCGGTTTTTCCGGTGCTATGAAGCGTTGGAACTTTGGTGGCGGTCCTGCATCTCACGGTCACAGATTTGGTCGTAGAACAGGTTCAATCGGTAATGCTGAGTGGCCAGGTCGTGTAATGAAAGGGCGTAAGATGCCTGGACAATACGGTAACACAAAAAATAGTGTTAAAAATGAAATCATCTCTTATGATGCTGAAAACAAAATCTTAGCGGTTGTTGGTTCAGTTTCTGGTGCGAATGGTTCTTTAGGTCGTGTAAAGGTAGCTAAATAATGAGCGCAATTATTCTAAATGAAAAAATGGAAAAAGCATCTGAGTTAGCATTACCTGAGAGCTTCCAAGGTATTAACCCACATAACCTTTACCTGTATGTAAAGTCTGCTCAAGCTGCACAACGTGCAAATTCAGCAACAGCTTTAACTCGTGCAGAAGTAAGAGGCGGTGGTAAGAAACCATGGGCTCAAAAAGGTGGCGGACGTGCTCGTGCTGGTTCTCGTCGTTCACCAGTATTCGTAGGCGGGGGTAAGGCATTTGGTCCTAAAAACAACCGTAACTATGATTTAAAAGTTAATAAAAAGCAAAAAAAACTTGCTCTTAACTTTGCTTTAAATGAGCATGCACAAAATGGTACTCTTTTTATAGTTGACAGCATTGAAATCGCATCTGGTAAAACTAAAGATGCAAACGCAATGTTTAAAGCTCTTAATCAAAGAGATGCACTTTTTGTTAAGTCTATTTTAGATGAAAACACATTCTTGGCATTTGATAATATTCAAGCTACGTATGTAATAGAATCTAATGAATTAAATGCTTTCTTAGCTGCAAATTATCGTTCAGTTGTGATCGAAAAAGCGGTATGGGAAAATCTTGTAAGTGAGGCTAAGTAATGGCAGATATTACAGATATTAAATCTATACTATATACAGAGAAGACTCTTGGTATGCAAGAAGATGGTGTGATCGTTGTTCAAACATCTCCTCGTATGACTAAAACAGGTCTTAAAGAGGTTTTTCGTGAGTATTTTGGAATTATTCCAAGCAACATTAACTCACTTAATCAAAGCGGAAAAGCAAAAAAATTCCGTGGTGTACAAGGTAAACAAAATGACTTTAAAAAGTTTTATGTTACTTTACCTGAGGGTGCACAAATAGAAAGTTTGGCGGTTTAATATGGCAATTAAAACTTATAGACCAACA
>JAHJEG010000031.1 GCA_018825665.1 bacterium
CAATTTATATATACTAAATAATTACTAAAGGGCAATCCGATGAATAAATGGCTGGAAATATTAAAGAACAATGATTATTTGAATGCAAAAAAATATATAAAAGAGGGCGGGGACGTAAACGATGCCAATGAGAACGGGGAGTCTGTCCTGGCATGTGGAATCAGAAGCAGATGTGACATGGACCTCCTCCTTTTGCTTATACAAAACGGTGCGGATATATATGATTTTGACGAAGAGGGAGTCAGTATTTTTGATATGGCTGTAACATATGATAATATTGATATAGTCATGTTGCTTATCGAAAAAGGGATTGATATCAATAAAACTAACAGAAAAAGCGGTTTTACATCTTTGATGGCAGCGGCATGTTATGGAAGAGTTGAGATAGCAAAAATTCTCATAGCAGAAGGGGTAAACCAAAATGCAGTGGATTCAAAAGGATTTTCAGCCATAGACTTTGCCAGAAAGATGAATAAAAAAAGCGTTTTGGAACTGCTGCATTATGATAAGAACAAGCCTAAAAACAAGGCCTATGCAAGATAGAATCTAATCGAAAAATTTGCCCTGTTTTTCGTTGTCTAAGGGTTTTCTTTTTTCTTTGGCAAGCCACTCCTGCAAAAGAGATTCAATGACCTTGCTAAGGCTCATTTTGTACCGATTTCTTGAATAGAGCATGGATTCATCCCAGGTTTTTCTATCTATCAACAGACTTCTTGTTATTTCATCTTTTGGTTGCATAAGACACCTTTACTATATAATTTGTTATATAGTAATGTGTTTAGGCTTTTTATATACTTAAGGTCTTATTTAAGAAACATTGAGCAATTGAACAAAGTTTTTGTAACTGTCGACTATCTCTTGATTTTTTTTATTAAGCATATAAAATTCTATAGCTTTTTTTCCAAGTCTCGGTATTTCGTTTTTTACGGCCCAGCTGCTGATCGTGCCCTCGGGAACTTCCAAAACTTCCGCAAGGTTTTTTTGCGTAATATTCAGCTCTTTGCATATATCTTTGACTATATTTGACTTTTGCTTTTTTGCTTTTTGTGTGTCTGTCTTGTATTCCCGTGTATTGGCCATGTTCTTTGGACTCTGCTGATTGTTTTTTGTCAGCGTTTTATCGCGGTTTTCATCTATCCATTTGAAGACATCGAAGGAGTGCAGTATCCAGTCTCTGCTGTTTAAAGTCTTTATGACTTCATTGCTGAATTTGGTGGCATTATTCTTTGCAAAATCCTCATCGCTCAATTGATAAAGTATAGAAAAAGCCAGTTGAATGGTTGCTGATCCGCTGTAGCCCCAGTCAAAACCGTTTTTTGACTGGGGAAAAATATCATATCTAAGAGGAAGCTCAATTTCACCATAAGTGACATATTTGGCTCCAAGCAATGTACGGTGTCCTTTGAATGCATGATTGTTTCTGTTTGGTATCATTGTAATCTCTTATATTTTAAAGGTAAAATGCTGTTGGGACTCTTCCGTCTCTTTTTTTCCATGAATGAAAAAGAATTTGTAAACAACATATATAGCAACGATAAGCAATAAAAGTACCAATAACCAAACTAACATAATTAAATTCCTTGACTTTCGATATTAATATATCGACATAAATAATTATTATATTAGAACGTATTGTATATTTGAGTTATCAAGTGCTTCAATAAAAAGATTAAAACATCCTCTTACTTCTTCATCATTTTTTCCGCTTAGGGATAATTCGACAGAAGGAATATTGTCTTTAAAGATAGGCAAAGAGGACAGTTCGATGCTTGAGGGGATTTTATTCATAACAGAGATAAGGGTGTTCTCGCTGGTTTGTGCAAGAAGGGTGTATCTGAATTTTTTTACAGATTTTGAAAAATAATTTTGTATCGCGTCACTTATCATCGGATGTGCCATCTGCGGGAAGCCTGGCACAAAAAAATATCTGTTCTGCAGACTAAAGCCCGACATATTGTTGATCGGATTAAAAAGAAGATCTGAGCCCTGCGGCAAATCTGACATATGAATTCTATGCGGATAAGCCTCTTTTTTAAATTTATCTAAAATATCCTGTTCAAACTTTGAGTGTCTACACAGTGGTTTTGACGTGAAAACGTCCGCTGCTATTTTTCTTGTCAGATCATCCGGAGTGGAGCCTATGCCTCCAAAGGAAAACAAAACAGATCTTTCATCACTCTTGACAAGTTCATAGCTTTTTGTGATAAGTTCCCTGTCATCTTTGATGATAAAGGATGCAAAAAGTTCATGCCCGTATTTTTTTAGTTCTGCTTGAAGAAATGTAAAGTGCTTATCCTCTCTCCTGCCGTTTAAAATCTCCGTTCCAATGATTATCGCGTAAAAATTCATATCCCAACTTTTTTATAAATTATAGTATTATTTCATAAATGAAACTAAAAAGGTATGTTATGTCGTATATGGAAAAATTAGAGGAATTGATAACAAAGAGCGTCATTCCTGATATTGATGAAAGATTGGACGAGATTTTTGAAGAGATTGCCGACAACAAGGAAGCAAGCGAGGATGCAAAAGAAGAGATCGAAGAGCTTCGTGAGTTCAAAGCTGACTTGCAGGATGTTCTAGAAGACATCAAGAGCGGGGATATAGAAGAGGATGAATGCAAAGAGCTCATCGATGATATCTTGGAAGCTCAAAAAGGTGACGAAGAGGATGATTTTGGTTTTACTGAAGAGGATTAAACCAAACTTATTTCAACATATTTTGCTTTAACTCGTGCTTTTCTTTTGCTCTTAAGGTGTATTTAATAATATTGATATTAGCATAGAACATGAAAAGTAAATCACATATTTTTACCGGTATTGAAAATTTGGACTTGTTCTTAAGAGAGAGTCTGATTACAGATAATTCCAGATTATTGATACAGATTTTTACTGCCTTGACATTCAAAGATGATATAGCATCACTGATGAGGATATTTGCAGAAAAATTCCCCGATGCCTCTTTGATCGGTGCCACGCATGATGGTGCCATTATGGAGGGTAAACTTACAGATGAAGATCAGACTGTTGTTTCTTTCACACAGTTCCTTGATACGGATTTAAAAACGTATATCACTTCAACACCCTCAAACAAATCCTACGAAACGGGATCTAAAATTGCAAAAAGGCTAAACGCCGGCGATATAAAAGCAATTATAACTTTCTCTGACGGTATTTTGACAAACGGAGAGGAATATATCAAGGGTTTAAGCTCCGTTAATTCCCAGGTGACTATTGCAGGAGGGATGGCAGGCGATCACGGTCTGCTCAGAGAAACCTATATCTTTACCAAAAACAGGATTTACAGTCATGGCGCAGTAGCCGTAGGGCTCTACGGCAAAAGTCTGCAGGTCACAAGTGATTATAGTTTCAACTGGATTCCGATTGGCAAAAAAATGCTTGTTACCAAAGCAAAGGGCAATCATCTTTATGAGCTTGACGGTCAGTCTGCCATTAGTATTTATGAAAAATATATGAGCAAAGAGCTGGCACTGAGACTTCCGCAAATCGGAATAGAGTTTCCTCTTATCCTTGAACGGGAGGGGATAGTGATTGGAAGGGCTGTTTTAGATAAAGAAGAGGACGGTTCTCTGATATTTGCGGGCAATATTTACGAGGGGGAATATGTTCGTTTTGGAATCGGTAATATTGAGCAGATTCTGCGAGACAGCGAGTATCATGCAAAACAGCTCTCCCAGAGTCCGGCAGAATCCATATTTATCTATTCATGTATGGCACGCAGACGCTTTATGGGTTCCTATATAGAAACAGAACTGGAGCCTCTCAACAAAATAGCAACAACGGCAGGATTTTTTACTTATGGAGAGTTTTTTTACGCTCGGGGAAAATCCCAGCTTTTAAATGAGACGATGACTGTTTTAGCTTTGAGCGAGAGTCCACAATCCGCACATATCGGATGCAGTGGCAATATTGTTAAAAACTTCAGTTTTAGGATAAATCCATTACATGTACTTTCCCATTTGGCAAATACGGTCTCCAAGGAGCTTGAACAGCTCAATGAAACTTTGGAAAAACGTGTAAAAGACAGTACCAGCTATATTCTGAAACAGGTATACAAAGACAGACTGACAGATCTTCCAAACAGATTGCGTTTGCTGAATGATTTGGGGCGCTTTAAAAATAGCTATCTCATCCTCATTAACATAAATGACTTTACCTCGATAAATGATTTTTACGGACATAAGGCGGGAGATGAAGTATTAAGAAGACTGGGGGAAGAGATTTTATTGTGCGACAAGGGTTGTGTAAGCAATGTTTACAGGCTTGGCTCCGATGAATTTGCGATTATAAGTACGGATGAAAACATATCGGGCACGCTGCAAAAGCTTTATAAAAGATTTAATAATTTTGTTTTGGACTATGAGCATGATTTGATACATATAACAATGACATCCGCAGCATCCAGGGTTAATGAAGCAGGTACGGTCTTGGCCAATGCAGATATGGCACTTAAAAGAGCCAGAAGAGAAAACAAGCCATATCTTGTCTTTAATGAGGATATGCTCCTCTATGAAAAAAATAAAGAAAACATAGAGATTGCCAAGAGCATACGCATAGCTCTTGGCAATGAAAATATAATTCTTTATTATCAGCCTATAGTAAATATGAAAAGTAAAAAAATAGAAAAATACGAATCTCTGGTTCGTTTGGTAAAAGAAAATAAAGAGATCCTTATGCCTCTCAAGTTTTTGGATATATCACAAAAAATTCGCTTGTATCCGGAGATTACAAAAAGTGTAATACTGAATTCTTGTAAAAAGTTTCAAAATAATGACTTTGAATTCAGCATCAATTTTTCAATAAGTGATATATTAAACACAAGAACGCAGAAATATTTATTTGAGAGTGTGGAGCAGTACGGAGTCGGCGGCAGGCTTATCATAGAGATTCTGGAGACTCAGAGTCTCGAAGATGATATTGTCGTGAACTCCTTTATCAAAAAAGCACAATCGTACGGAATACGCATTGCCATAGATGATTTTGGCAGCGGATTTGCAAATTTTCAGCATATCACACGTATAAATGCGGATATCTTAAAAATTGACGGATCTTTGATAAAGATTATCGATAAAGATGAAAATGCACGTCTGGTTGTAGAGACTTTGGTTATCTTCGCAAAGAAATTAAAAATGAAAACTGTCGCCGAGTTTGTACACTCCAAAGAGATATACGACATAATCAAAGAGTTGGAGATTGATTATGCGCAAGGATACTATATAGGAAAACCGAGCCCGTATATATAAAAAGTTTCCACATGCCATCCATTCTACCCCGATTCTTCCGTTTGCTTTTATATTTATAGTTAGTTTTAACTTCATTTATATATAATCTCACTACTAAACTAAATAGGATACGTATGAGAATAATATTACTAGGGGCTCCTGGTGCAGGAAAAGGTACTCAGGCTCAATTTTTAACAAGAAAGTATAACATTCCTCAAATCTCTACCGGGGATATGTTAAGAGCGGCTATAAAAGCAGGCACGGATATGGGCAAAATGGCTAAAGCAGCTATGGATGCCGGTCAGCTGGTAACTGATGAGATTATCATAGGGCTTGTAAAAGATAGAATCGCTGAAGATGATTGTAAGAATGGTTATCTCCTTGATGGTTTTCCTCGTACGCTTCCTCAGGCGGATGCCGTTACTAATGCCGGAATAGCTATTGATGCCGTTATCGAGATAGACGTTCCGGATTCTGAAATAGTAACTCGTATGGCAGGTCGTCGTGCTCACCTGGCATCGGGAAGAACGTATCATCTGGTGTACAATCCGCCAAAAGTCGAAGGTAAAGATGATGAGACAGGTGAAGATTTGGTGCAGCGTGATGATGATAAGGAATCTGTGGTATTGGATCGTCTTAAAGTGTATCATGAACTTACGCAGCCTCTTATCGGCTACTATAAAGAGCTGGCAGCCAAGATTGACGCTTTGACATATATTACTGTTGACGGTACAGCAGACATTGCTGATGTTGAAGCGGCTATAGTTTCTAAATTAGGCTAATTGAACCTCTCGGGTTCAATTAGATTTTTGCTTTAATAAAACTTCCCATCTCGGCAACTATCTCCTCGATAGTTCCTTCACCGGAAATCACTTTTAAAATATTTTTGGCATTATAAAAAGCCTGGATATCTGCAAGTGGCTCTGTGTATACCTTCATGCGGTTGTCAAAGACTTCCGTGTTGTCATCAGCGCCGCGGGCACGACCCAGAACTCTGTCTCTTGCCGTCTCTTGGCTCACTTCAACTTCTATAACACTGCAAAGTTCCAAAGATGCGTCTGAGCTTAGATATGTATCCAAAGCGTTTAACTGTTCCATACTTCTAGGGTAACCGTCAATAATGATGATATCCGTAGGAGCATTTTTGATAGCATTTACGATAGTCTCTATTGCTATCTTGATAGGAACGATGAGGCCTTTTGAGATGTAGCTGTTTATCTCAAGACCAAGTTCACTGCCGCTTGCAACTTCTGCGCGCAGCATATCGCCGGTAGAATAGTGTGTTATCGCATCATTTTGCTGAGCGATCAATTCCGCATCTGTCGTCTTACCGGAACCAGGGGCTCCGATAATTAAAAATAGTTTTTTCACTATTTTGCTTGTTCGCGTAATCTGATGTGGAGGTCGCGAAGTTGAGTATTGTCAACAGCGCTTGGAGCTTTTGTAAGGATGCAGGAAGCTTTTTGCGTTTTAGGGAAGGCGATAACATCACGGATGCTTGATTTTTTGGTGATAAGCATCATCAATCTGTCAAAACCTATAGCAAATCCCCCATGCGGAGGTGCTCCAAACTTAAGAGCGTCAAGAAGGAAGCCGAATTTTTCCTGTGCTTCTTCTTCCTCGATACCAAGAAGTTTAAATACCTCTTCTTGTACTTCTTCTTTGTGTATACGGATACTTCCGCCGCCAAGTTCAACACCGTTTAAAACAATATCGTAGGCAATAGATTCTATCTCTTCTACGTTGTCCTTATCTGTGTCTTTAGGCATAGTAAATGGATGGTGAAGCGCTTTTACTCTTCCGTCTTCCACTTCAAACATCGGGAAATCGACAACCCATACAAATTCAAATCTGTCTTTATCGATAAGGTTCATTTTTTCATGTTCGGCTATAAAGATTCTAAAGCGTCCCATATAATCCATGACTGTTTTTTTATCGCCTGCACCGAAGAAGACTACATCGCCCACCTCAAGTTCAGTTCTTTCAATGATAAGAGCGATATCTTCTTCAGAAAAGAATTTGATAAGGGGACCTTTAAGTCCGTCTTCTTTCATTTGAAAGTACCCAAGACCGTGTGCGCCAAATTTACGCACGAAATCCTCAAAGCTTTTCATTTCACGTTTGGAGAAAATCAGATCGGCTCCCGGAACTTTGAGAGCCTTGATTCTATTTACGTGAGGATGTTTAGCGATATTTGTAAAAATTTCGTTATCGCATCTCTCAAAAATATCAATAACGTCAACCATTTTAAGGTCGTATCTCAAATCCGGTTTGTCAGATCCGTACCACTCCATGGCATTTTGATATGTTATACGGTTAAAAGGGGGTTTTATTTCAGTTCCACATGCCAGGAACATAGCGGCAAGTAAATCCTCCGCTACTTTGATTACATCTTCTTGGTTACAAAAACTCATCTCAACATCTATCTGAGTGAATTCAGGCTGTCTGTCGGCTCTTAGGTCTTCATCGCGAAAACATTTTGCTATCTGAAAATATCTGTCAAATCCGCCAACCATTAAAAGCTGTTTGAATAACTGAGGAGACTGAGGAAGAGCATAGAACTCTCCGCTGTGAACACGTGAGGGTACCAAATAATCTCTTGCGCCCTCAGGGGTCGATTTGGTAAGAATTGGAGTCTCAACTTCCAAGAAACCGTTTTCATCGAGGATGTTTCTTGCTGCAATTGCCGCTTTTGAACGAAGACGAAACGCTTCATACAAATCAGGGTCTCTTAGTTCAAGATAGCGGTATTTCAATCTTGTTTCTTCACCGACATTCTTATCTCCGATTACAAACGGAACCGGAGCGCTTTTGTTCTCTATCGTAAGTTCTTCAACTATGATCTCAATAGCGCCTGTTTTAAGACGAGGGTTTGTCAGTCCTTCACCGCGACGGCGGACTTTTCCCTTTACTATCAAAACAAATTCATCTCTGACGCTGTTAGCAACTTTATGTGCTTTTGCGCTGTCTTCTGGGTCACAGGTGAGTTGAATCAAACCTGTTTTATCTCTTAAATCAATAAAAATAATCCCGCCGTGGTCACGATAATTATTCGCCCAACCAGTTAAAACAACATCTTGTCCAACATTTTCTTCGCTTAAATCTGTACAGTAATGACTTCTCAAAATAATAGAGTCCTATAAAAAATTTTTGCAGATTATATCTAAAATCTACTTAGAACCAGTATAAGAGAAGATTTATTTATCCGAACAAGCTTCTGCTTCCCGAATATATATAAGTAATTATGATGAAAACTTAATCATAATTGTAACTACAATGTAATCCTTGAGCTGTAAAATGCAAGGTATGAAAAAGTTATTCTCTCTTTTGTTTTTAGTATTGTTGCTGCCCTTGGTGCTTCTGTCTCAACCTGTAAATAAAAAACAGCTTCTGTCTCCGCAAGACACACTGAAGGTGATGGAGTCGATTCAAAAATATGCCATAACATTTGGTGAGGGAAAAAATGAAATACACACTTTTGTAGACCCTTATTGTGAACTCTCTCAAAGATATATGGCCTTTATCTTCAATAAAAAAGAGCGTATGTTTTCCAAGTACACCTTCCACTTTTATCTTTTGGAGCTTCGGGGAAAAGACTCTTCTGATATTATTACGACTATTCTTTCTTCAGAATTTAAGGAGATATCCTTAAAGAGCGTTATGATTAATCATGAAGACCTGGAGGATGAGGAGAGCATGGAATCTCAAGAAGCTGTTGAGAGCATTAAAAAGGCTGCCCAAAAGATAGGCGTCTTTAAACGACCTTATATACTTATAAACGGAAAGGTGAAGTAATGAAACTAAATACACTGCCATACTACCGATACATAGATCTTTTAAAGCGCTATAGGATTTTTTTGCTTTTTATAATACTTGTTGTTGTTGCTATTTGTGCTGTTTATGTAAAAAACGGATTTGTCTACAGTGATAAATCATTGTGGCTAAAGGGCAGCAAGGAGTATTCCAAACTGCTTGCACTGAAGCATCCTTCGTATAATGTGGAAAAAGTTGTTATAGATATATCAAAAGACGGCTGGAGTGAAAAAGCTGTATCAAAACTCAAGGTTTTACAGCAGCAGCTTATGCTCAAGGATGACGTAGTCTCACTCAATACGCTTTTTAAACAGACAAGCATCTTCAAGAATGCACTGAGCGAAGATCAGTCTATGATAGAGATAACTTCGCTTTTCGATGCCGATGACAGCGTAACATACACTTCAGTGCTTAAAAATCCGCAAAACTTCAAAAACTTTGTAGATGGCAATCAGATAACATTCTATATCGTTTCTGATGGCGATATTTCTCTGAGTGAATTTAACTGCTCCTACCCCTATGAGCGCTCCAAAGTGCAGGGAAGCACGCATACAAAAGATCTCTTACTGTTTTTGGTCCTTTTTATTATTCTGGCAAGTTCGTTTACTATCGCATTCAAGAGTGTGCTCCCGACACTTCTGGGTGTGTTGTTTATAGCTACGACCACACTTTTAACCGTGGCCTTGTTTCAGCTGATATCGCCCGTGGGTGTCACGCATGTTTCCATAGTTCTGCTGGCTGTTACGGTTTCCGTCATGGACTTTGTATACATATACTACAAGTGGCATGTCCTTCAAAGGAGCGTAAGCCAAAAGATTATTCTCTACAGGGTCTTTGTAAAAACCGTCACTCCTATATTTTGGACGACCTTTGTCTCTGTTGTGGGAATCGGTTCGCTTGTATTTGTAGACTCGCATATACTGCAGTCTATCGGTCTAAATGTTCTTCTTTCCTCTTTGGTCGGTTTTGTGCTTAGTTTTACATTTCTTTTTGTGATGCTTTCTTTCTTTCGGCAAAAGAACCCCCAGATAATCACAAAAGACAGCTCCAAGTACTTTGCCGATAAGGAAGCACACTACAAGAAACAGTGGCTGAACCTGTTTTTGGCTTTTAGCGCCCTTGTTTTTGTCTATGGAATATTTATGTATTTTTACAAGCCGATGAATGTTGTCACTGACACTTCGGCGACGAAAATACAAATAGCACTGACGCAAAAGGGGATGAATAACGATACGCTTTTGGAACTGCAAAACATACAAAATCTTATTCAAAGCAAATTTGAAAACGTAGATTCTTTTGAATCCGCCTATACCGAGATTGAAAAACTGTACAAACAGGAGCATCCGGATAAAAAGTTCAACCTTGCCGATGTTGATGCCGATGCGTATTCTTTTATGTTTGACCTTTACGACATAACAAAAGATCTTATGACTCGCGATCATCTTACTTTAAGCATTTATCTCAAAGATACAGACAGGAAAACGGAGATTCTAAAATACCTCAGAGATGAAGAGATCTTAATCCAGGACAACCAAAGTTTGCTTCAAATAGCAAAGGCAGACAGTATCAATACACTCTTTGTTGTCGTATTTTTTGTCCTGTTTTTAATTATGGCGATTATATATTATATGACCAGAACAGTTCAGTTTATGTGGATAGCCCTGATTGTAAATGCGATTCCTTTATCATGGTTTTTTGCCGCTATTATGATGCTTGATATTCCCTTGTCTACAGAGATGCTCGTCGCCATGATTATTACAGGAGCGCTCTCAAGCGATGCGACCATGCATTTTATCTACTACTATTACAGAAACAGGCTTAAACCAAGAAGCTCTGAAAAAGTGCTGGAGAACTCATTTTTATATATAGGAACGCCTCTTGGCATGGGCAATATAATGCTTATTCTGACCTTTATTTCACTTATCTTTGTTCCGGATACAACCGTGTCAAATATCGGTATATACAGCTCCATGCTGACAATCCTTTCACTGTTTATGGATTTGTTCGTTCTTCCTGTCCTCTTTTTAAATCAGATAAAAAGCAATGTGTCTATAAAGGGTTATTATCACGGAAAATAAAAAAGTCGCTGTTTTTGGAGCGACGGGATATGTTGGTCTGATACTCGTGAATCGTTTTATACGGCTTGATACCCCTTTACGGCTGTTTGTCCGCAACAAGCAGCGCGTGAAGCATTTAAAAAATGTTCAAAACCTGAGATATTGCGACACTGAACTCAAGACAGAAAATACACAAAAGATAGTCGACGAACTTGAAGGTGTGGATACGGTTTACTATCTTATACACTCTATGGACACAAAGAATGGCGAAGACTTTACAAAGGCTGATTTGGAGATTGCCGATGTCGTAGCAAAAGCCGCATTTAAAGCCAAGGTTGGGGAGATTATCTATTTGGGCGGCCTGGGGATTCATACCTCGACGCACCCTTTGTCCCCCCATCTGCAAAGCAGACATGAGGTAGGTAATATTCTTAGGCGCAGCGGAGTGAGCGTTACCGAGATAAGAGCAGGTGTCATCATTGGAGCCGGCTCTGCAAGTTTTGAAATCATACGGGCTTTAGGGGTAAAGCTCCCCTTTATTCCCAAGCTTTTATACCATCAGGGAGCCTGCAATCCCATAGATATTGATGATGTCATCGCTTATCTGCTTAAGGCCAGAAATAACGCCTCGTATGCCGGCAGAATTATTGAGATCGGGATGCCCGTGGCCTACAGATACGATGAACTTATCTCTTTGTTTTCCAAGGTGATCTTAAATAAAAACCTAAAAATATACGATTCGCATATGTTGGGCTTGATTCTCAATAAGAATATCGTCTCAAGAATCGTGTCCTATTTTTCTGCAATTCCTTACGCCCTTTCAAGACCTCTTATCGAGGGGTTTGAATCCATGGCCGTAAAGGGCAGGTATGATGTTTTACACATTGATACCGAGATAAGACCACTGGACCTGATAGCATCCGTAAAAAAGGCTTCTGAATCGGAAAAAAGCGGTATGGTTGAGAGTTTTTGGTCTATACCTATGTCTGAACAGGTCTTGTCCAAGGACAAGGAATCATTTATCTATGTGAGCTCCAAGGCAAAAGAATCTGATATTGTCAAGGAATACAAAAAACACGGTCTGCTATTTGAACTGCGTGAAAGAAATGTGCAGGATGAAGATGTAGATGCTATATTTCAGGAGATCAAAAAAATCGGCGGCAGCCACGGGTACTGGTCTCCCCATTTTTTATGGAAAATTCGTGCATTTGTTGACAAGCTGATCGGCGGACCAGGGTTTGAAGTCGGACGAAAGACGGCAAGCCATGAGATAAGAATCGGGGAAAGACTTGATTTTTGGATTGTGTCTGCGTATTTGAACAAACCCGAACAAAAAGTTCTGACATTAAAAGGAAGAATAAAAAGTCCGGGAGATTCATGGCTGCAGTTTGCGCTGATACAGGAGGATGAGGGGTGGAGATTTACGATAAGAGCGTTTTTCAGTCCGTCGGGAATTCTTGGGTATATCTACTGGTATTCTTTGTTCTTTGTTCACAAATACATATTTGACGTGATGATCGACACCATCATAAAAGAGTCAAAAAAATGATATCCAAAACATTCTACATGACATTTTGCAATATTTTTATTTTTTAAATGCAAAAATTGTATAATCGTTAAAATATTTAAAAAAGAGCAGTTTTGAAAAACAAGAGCATAAAAAAAATCGGTGTTGTTTTAAGACCATCGACCCCTGAGCTTAGAGATAGCTTTTTCAAACTTGAAAAAATCTTTCAAAAGCACAAAATAGAGGTCTCTATAGACAGTATCAGCGGTGGCATGATTGATGTGATGGGGATGGACTTCGACCTTTTATGCAAGCAGTCGGACATCCTTGTTACGCTTGGCGGAGACGGGACCCTTATATCGGTCGTCAGAAGGTCTTTTGAGTATCAGATACCGGTTCTTGGTATATACGCGGGAAACCTGGGCTTTTTAGCCGATGTGAGTATGGATGAGCTTGATGCCTTTGCACAGAATCTGGCATGTGGAAAGTTCCGTATTGACGAGAGAGCCGTTTTGGAAGCCAAAATCTTAAAAGACTCGGAATATTTGACACTATATGCTTTTAACGATATTGTTCTTACGCGACCCTCGATATCCAATATGATAAGCATAGAGACTCTGGTGGACGCAAAGGCTTTTAACACCTACAACGGTGATGGAGTCATCGTTTCCACACCTACAGGTTCTACCGCATACAACCTCTCGGCCGGCGGACCCGTGTTATTTCCCTTGACAAAAGTTTTTGCGCTCACACCTATCTGTCCGCACTCTTTGACACAGCGACCGGTGATTCTTCCGGGTGAATATTCCATAGAGATGAGAACGCCAAAAAACAGAGCGCTGATGATAATCGACGGACAGGATAAGCATGAGCTGGAGCAGGGAGAGAGTGTCTATATACGGCTTGCTCTTAAATCCGCAAAACTGATACACAGAGAAGAATTTAACTATTTTGACGTGCTGAAAAAGAAATTAAGCTGGGGAGAGTAGAGTTGATTGAAAGATTTTACTTAAAAGAGTATCTTAGTTTTAAAGAAGTGGAGCTGCATCCGGCATGTGGACTTGTGGTTTTTACCGGACCAAGCGGAAGCGGAAAATCAATCCTGATGAATTCCATACTCTCATCGGTTGGAGCGGGCAGCTGTGAAGCATCTTTATGTGAATCGCAGGTATCCTGGGAGCTTAACGCAGAGGAAACAGGGATAGAAAATGACGATCCCAATGTTTTTAGGCATATTAAAAAAGAAAAATCACGGTATTTTATCAACAATCAAAGCGTCTCTAAAAAAGTCATCAACCGGTTAAGCGGTGACTACCTGAGACATTTAAGCCTAAAAGACTTCAGCGATTTTGAAAACGACAACCTTCTCTCCATCCTCGATAGCAGGATTCAAAATAAAACAGGACTTATATCGGACCTGAAAAATGAATACAAATCTGTTTTTTTTGAACACAAACAGGTGAAATCGGAACTTACAAAACTTCAGGAAGAGGAAAAAAGGATAGTGGAACTCAAAGAGTTTGCAACCTTTGAGATCACGAAGATAGAAGAGGTCAACCCCCTGAAATCAGAAGATGAAGAACTTTTGGAAATAAAAAAAGAACTTTCAAAAAAAGAGAAGGTATTGGAAAAAATCTCGGCAGCAGAGGGGATTTTTGCCTATGAGTACGGCGTTTCTGCCGCGTTGGACTCTTTGGACATAGAGAGCTCCTTCTTTGATGATGCGATGAATGAGCTCAGAGCGGTTTTGGATAATGCGCAAGAGCGTTTTAATGCACTCGATGACGTAGATATAGAAGAGGTTCTTAACAGGATTGAAGAGCTTAGCAATCTCAAAAGAAGATACGGAAGCATTGAAGAGGCGCTTGAATATAAAGAAAAAAAGAAAAAAGAGTTGGCGGAATATGAAAACATAGAGATAGTCAAAGGCGACCTGGAAAAAAGACACCATGCTTTGAGAAAACAAATAAAATCACTCTCAGAGAAACTCAGCGAACTCCGGCATGTGGAAACACAATCATTCAAAGAAGATTTGAACAGATATCTCAGAGACCTTTATCTAAGAGATGCGGATGTGATGATTCAAGAGGGTGAATACGGACATTTGGGAAAAGATGAGATTTTCCTCAAGCTCAACAATACAGAGCTGCAAAAGGTAAGTACGGGTGAATTTAACAGGCTCAGACTGGCCGTTTTAGCCCTAAAATCCGAATTTATGAATAAAAACGGCGGTGTTTTGATGCTTGATGAGATAGATGCAAATCTAAGCGGGGAAGAGTCTATGAGTGTTGCCAAGGTCTTAAGACATCTCTCAAGGCATTTTCAGATATTTGTCATCTCACATCAGCCGCAACTGACATCGATGGGTGATCAGCATTTTTTAATCTATAAAAAGGGCGATGAGTCTTTTGCAAAAGAGCTTGATTTTGATGCAAAAATAGATGAAATAGCAAGAATCATAAGTGGAGAAAGTATCACCAATGAAGCCAAAAAATTTGCAAAAGAGCTGCTGGAGGCTAACAAGTGTGTTTTATAGTCTCTATCGTTCTTTTTGTTCTTAGCTATAATTTTTTTATCTCCCAAAACATACTTTTGGCTTTAGCATCCTTTTTAGCTGCTCTGTTTTTTGTACGTTTAATGATAAAAAATATACTATTCGTAAGAAACTTAAAGAACAAAAAGAGAGAAGACAGTGATAATTGATACACATATACACCTCGATGATGCGCGATATGACGATGACCTGGATGAAGTCCTGAACCGTGCAAGAGAAAATGGGGTCCAAAGGTTTATCATCCCCGGTGCCGATCCAAAGACGCTTGACAAGGCCATTACTATTGCCCAAAACAATGATGACGTGTATTTTGCCGTAGGGATACACCCTTATGATATGGATTCTTTTGAAGAGTTTAATTTTGAGGATTATGTCAAGCATGAAAAATGTGTTGCAATAGGGGAATGCGGTCTTGATTATTACAGGCTTGAGGGAACAGAAGAGGAAAAAGAGCTGGAGAAAAACAGGCAAAAAGATGTTTTTATAGCCCAAATCGAACTGGCAAAAAAATATGCAAAACCGCTTATCGTGCATATCAGAGATGCTTCTAGAGACTCCAAAAAGCTGCTGCAGGAGTATGATGCCAAAAAAGTCGGCGGAGTATTGCACTGCTACAATGCGGATGAAGAACTTTTAAGTCTTGCCGATGAAGGTTTTTATTTCGGTATCGGAGGAGTGTTGACGTTTAAAAACGCAAGAAAACTTCTCAATGTTTTACCAAAGATTCCACATGCCAGACTTCTCATAGAAACAGATGGGCCGTATCTCACGCCAATGCCTTACAGAGGGCAGAGAAATGAGCCTCTCTACACAACTCTTGTTGCAAAAAAGATGTCTGAACTTTTAGATATAAGCGAAGAAGAGATTGCAAATATAACAACGGACAATGCCCTGAAGCTCTTTCATATTTTATAATATGATATTCTGCAAAGAGCATAAATACGGTTTTACATTTAAATTAATAGAATTTTAGATAAAATTAATCTTCAAATTCAACATAAAAAGTAGTGAATGTATAAATATATTTTAATTTTAATTTTTCCTATTCTTCTGAGTGCAAACCTAACGCTTATCTCCAATCACAATAAGGAGATATCGCTTCTGGAATCTTTCGATATTGAGGCTTCTTTTCTTTATGATCCCGTTATGAACAAGATGCGAAGCAAAGACAGTTCAATTTATAAAAATAAACATTTTTTTAAAACCATGAACAGCGCTTACCTGTTTATTCCTGCCATAAAGAATATCCTGGCAGAGTATGGAGTTCCTCAGGAATTTTTATATCTGGCAATGGCAGAATCCAATTTTTCCAACAAGGCCTACTCCAAAAAAAAAGCCTCCGGACTTTGGCAGTTTATGCCTGAGACCGGAAAGCTCTACGGCTTGAACATTGATGAATATGTGGACGAGAGAAGAGATTTGGTAAAGTCAACCAGAGCTGCCGCCAAATATCTTTCCTCTTTGCATAAGAGATTCGGTAAATGGTATTTGGCCGCAATTGCCTATAACTGCGGCGGCGGCAGACTCAACAGTGCCATCAGAAAAGCAAACAGTGACGAACTTTCTGTTTTGCTTGACGAAAATAAAAAATATATCCCAAGAGAGAGCAGATTCTATATTAGAAAAATCGTAGCTCTTGCCTTGGTGGGACATGATGAAGAATTTTTACTTCAAAGTGAATACGAACACCTTTTAAACAGAGCAAATGCCTATTCAATCTCCACGGTAGAAGTTTCCGGCGGCGCCTCACTCAAAAGAGTTTCCAAGCTTGTGGGGATTCCTCTTAAAGAGCTGCAAAAACTCAACAGACACCTGAAATATGATTTTGTACCGCCGTATCCCGACGGATACAATATCTATATCCCGTATATCAAGCTCTCTGAGTTTAAACAAAAATATTATGAAGACGAAATAAAAAATATTTATAAGATCCATGTTGTCTCAAGCGGTGACAATCTCTACTATCTCGGAAAAAAATACGGAGTTTCGTATAAAGTCATTAAAGATTTTAATAATTTAAAAAGTTCAAATCTAAAACTTAAACAAAAACTGATTATTCCCATAGAAGATAAATCGGGCACTAAAAAAATACATAGCAAGTTTTACTATATGGTTAAAAAAGGGGATACTTTGGAGTCTATTTCAAAAGCCTATAAAATAAGCATACAAAATATAAAACTTCAAAACAGCCTCACCGGCAGTCTTATTAAAATTGGGGACAGGTTGAAACTGTATGAATAAGTTTGTTTTTGCATTTATTTTTATTTTTGCACTTGTCTTTAGCGGCTGTAGTACCCGGGGAAAAGGCACCTATACAAAATACAACCACCCTGCACCTAAAACCTATTCCTCAAGTGCCGGCGATCACAGCAGCACTTTGGAGACAAAAAGATATACGCATCCCACTATGAGACCTTATGTGGTGAGAGGAATACGCTATCGCCCTACGGTCGTTAGTGTGGGTGACAGATTTAAAGGAAACGCAAGCTGGTACGGTCCCGATTTTCACGGTAAATTAACCTCAAACGGTGAGACATACGATATGCATGATATGACGGCCGCCCATAAAACACTGCCGATGAACACAATCGTAAAGGTAAGAAATAATGAAAATGGACGCAGTACCGTAGTCAGAATTAATGACAGAGGTCCTTTTGTCGCTACAAGGATTATTGACTTGTCAAAGTCTGCCGCCAAAGAGATCAAAATGATAGGTAACGGCACGGCTTCTGTGACCATTGAGATTTTAGGTTTTCAAACAAAGGGCAAAAAAACAATTCCCAACAATCAGGAGTTGAAACAAAGTCCTCAAGAGCAGTCGGACGCAGTCTTTGCCTTGCAGATAGCATCTTTTTCAAATATAGACGGAGCGATAAAAACGCAGGAAAAGTATGATAATACGGACGGATACAGAACAATAATAAAAGATACGACAAATGATAACGGAAGAATTTTTAAGGTTTGTCTCAAGGGCTTTAAGAGTGAAGAAGAAGCAAGAGACTACAAAGAACAGAGTAGTTTTGAAAACGCATTTATAGTTATGGAGGATTAGGATGATTAGCAAAAGCAGAAAAACAAAAGAAACAGATATTACAATCTCGATAGATTTACACGGAACGGGAAAAAGCAGCATCAACACGGGTGTAGGCTTTTTAGACCACATGCTTGAGAGCTTTTCCAAGCATTCTCTGATTGATATGAATATAGAGTGCACGGGCGATACACACATAGATGACCATCACAGCGTTGAAGATGTCGGAATTGTGCTTGGCGCATTGGTCGCAGAAGCTATTTACCCTGTTAAAAATATGGAAAGATTCGGAAGTGCTAACATTGTCATGGATGAAGCCTGTGTGTCTTGTGATTTGGACCTGAGCAACAGACCTTATTTGGTATATGAAGTTGAACTTGAGGGCAAAGTGGGCTCATTTGATACGGAGCTTGTAGAAGAATTTTTCAGAGCATTTGTACTCAATGCAAAGATAAGTGCGCATATTGTCGCACTTAGAGGAAGAAACAAGCATCATATTATCGAGGCATCTTTTAAATCTCTTGCCGTTGCCATACGTCGCGCCACTGCAGAAAATAAAAGAGTTGGGATTCCCAGCACGAAAGACGTTTTATGATTAAACTGATTATTCTGGATGTAGACGGCTGTATGAGTGATGGAAAAATCATTTATACCCAGGACGGGGTCGAGATAAAAAGCTTTAATGTCAAAGACGGTTTTGCGATTGTAAATTGGATAAGACTCGGAAACAAAGTGGCTATTATTACGGGAAGAAATTCGAAAATAGTCAAAAACAGAGCGGATGAGCTTGGTATAGAGTATCTGTTTCAGGGTGTAAAAGATAAGGAAAAGGTTTTAAGAGACCTTGTGGATTCTTTGGGTCTCGGGTTTCATGAAGTTGCAGGAATAGGCGATGACCTAAATGATTACAATATGCTGAGTCTCGTCGGTGAGAGCTTTACTCCAAAAGACGGAGTGCAGGAGATCAAAGATATGGTTGGGACGGTTCTGTCCAGAAATGGCGGGGATGCGGTTGTCAGAGAGATGATAGACATCTTGGTTGATAAAAACAATCAAAGAAAAGAACTCATGGCCTTTTGGATATGAATATAAATATTTTTTTTGTGATTATAGCCTCCGGATTATTGATGATATTTTTTCTCTTTAAACCCCTGGATATCAAGCAGCAAAAATTTATAGACGTACCTCTTTTTCAACTGGATTCTTTTAATCTGCATGAGTTGAATCAAAAGGGTCTCTCCACGCTTATGAGCGGCACAAATGCGACTAGGTACAGCGATAGGTATACGGTAAAAGATATAGACTATACCGATAACTCAAGAACCTATATAGCCAATATGAAGGCGAGTGACGGTATCTACAAGAACGAGATAGTAGAAATAAGCGGCAATGTAGTCTATACGCGAGAAGACGGACTGACATTTCAAACACAAAGTGCGGTGTATAATAAAAAAACAAAGATAGCATATACGGATAAGGACTATGTTTCTTACAGAAATGATGACAGAGTGGAGGGAACTTCACTTAAATATAACAATCTCTTAGGTAAAGCCTATTCGACAAATGTTGTCGCTGTATATCAATTGCAAGAGGATGAATAATGAAATTTTTAATATTTTTAACATGTATTGTAACTTCAAGCCTGCTTTCTCAAGAGCTGAAAATAAAGGCAAACCTATTTAATACGGACGAAAAAGCGGGTATTTCCGTCTTTGAAGGGGACGTGAATATTATCAAGGGTGCGGATGAGCTTAATGCTACGAAAGTCACCATCTATACAGACGATAAACATCAGCCAACCAAGTTTACGGCTAGCGGTGATGTTTCTTTTTTTATACAAACACAAAAAGGCGCTACCTATAAAGGCAAGGCACAAAAAGTAATTTATATTCCACAGGCAAAAGAGTATCATTTTTTTAAAAATGTGCATCTGGAGCAGGTTAACGATAAAAAAGAGATTATAGGCGAGGAAGTGGTTTTAAAAACCATCGAAGGAAAGGCATATGCAAAAGGCGCTAAAAAAGACCCTGTGATTATGATCTTCAAAATGAAAGAGAAAGAGGAATAGTGATGGTAGAAATAGTTGATGCCAAGTTTGTAACATCTGCTCCGAATATTGCGATGGCTCCGGATTCGGAAGAACAAAATGAAGTTGTTTTTATGGCAAGGTCCAATGTTGGAAAAAGCTCACTTTTAAATGCGCTGACAAATCATAAAGGTCTTGCAAAAGTTTCCTCAACACCGGGGAAAACAAGACTTATAAACTATTTTGACGTTACTTTTATCGATAGGGACAGCGCACTCAAAAGCTATGCCAAGTTTGTCGATCTGCCTGGTTTTGGTTACGCAAAAGTCGCAAAGTCGATCAAGTACGACTGGGAGAAGAATTTAACAGACTATATATCTCAAAGAGAGCAGATAAAGCTTTTTATTCATCTCGTAGACTGTCGACATCCTGATTTGGAAATAGACAAATCCGTGAGTGATTTTTTGGTTGGCAACAGCAGGGAAAATCAGTATATCTTGCAAATATTCACCAAGATAGACAAACTGAACCAAAAAGAGCAAAATGCTCTTAGAAAAGAGTTTCCACATGCCATAATGGTCTCAAGTTCCAAGAAGAAGGGGCTGGCAAAAGCAATAAAAATTATTTACGATATTTTACATGAGAACACAAATGAAGATTAGATACGAAAAAGCAAAACTCTCAGATATACAAAACATGCAAAAACTTGTAATGCCTGAAGTTGAATCCGGAATTATTCTCGCAAGAAGCAGTGATGAAATTGCTACAAATATCAGGTCCTACACTTTAGCTTTTAAGGATGACGAACTGGTTGGTTTTTGTGCCCTGCACATTCATACCGCATATCTTGCAGAGATTAGATCCCTGATTGTAAAAGATGGTTTTAGAGGAAATAAAATAGGAGAGAATCTTGTGATGAACTCCCTTGATGAGGCCCGTAATCTTGGACTTCAAAGAGTTCTTTGTCTAACCTACAGACAATCTTTTTTTGAAAGACTGGGATTTGTTGAAATTCCAAAAGAGTCTTTGCCGGAGCACAAAATCTGGGCTGACTGTATCAAATGTAAACACTTTCCTGTATGCAACGAAGTATCACTCATAAAAAATCTTTAGCTCCACTTTTATATATTGCACTCTTTGCAATATATGAGAGTCTAAGCAGTATCTATCTTTTTTTACCGCCCCTGCTTGGTGTTTTGTTTGTTTTGTTTTCCCAATCTTTAAAAAAAGAAGACTCGCTGGCGGTTTTCTCACTCGTATTTTGTCTTATTCTATTTGAGGCTGAAAAAGGATATCTTCTCTTTAGTTCTGTCATTTACTTTGCACTTATCTATAGGTTTGTCATACCCAAACTATTTAAAAACTTCAGTTGCCTCTCCTGTATAAAATTTGTTAAGATTCTCCTGGTGTATCTTGGTTTTTTTATCTTTTCATTGCTGCTTTCAAATATCTTTTTGCTGCCTGTGCCAAGCATAAGTTACTATATAATTTACTATATAGTAATTGAATTTTTTATAGTGAGCATTTTATGAAGATTAAATTCATTTTGGCTGTTTTCATCTCCATATGGCTGGCGCTTATCGTAAGGGTTTTTTTTCTTGCGGTTGAATCCAACACCTACTATGAAAGACTCTCATTGAACAATACGATCAAGACTGAAAAAATAGCTCCAGTCAGAGGGGAGATTGTAGATAGAAACAACAAGCCGATAGCGATTAACAAGCTTGGGTTTAAAATACAGTTAAGACCGCATTTGAGATCCAAACAAAAAATTGATACTTTTAATGAAGAGATACAGATACTTACAAAACTTTTGCCAAATCTCGATAGCGACAAACTGATTAAGAACTACATCAAGAAGGATTCATATTACAATCATGATTATATAGATATAGTCCATTTTATCTCTTACGAAGAGATCATTCCGGTTTATTCCATCTTGAATTTAAGAGAGAATATAAATATTGTCTCCGCACCCAGAAGATACTATCCGTACGAAGAGATTGGAGCACACATTATAGGGTATGTGTCTCGTGCAAATAAAAAAGATATCAAGGATAATGATCTTCTTGAGCTGATCGGATACACGGGAAAAACTGGAGTTGAAAAGTATTATAACACCTATCTGCAGGGCGAAGCAGGTTCCAGAGAGATTAAGGTTAATGCTAACAATCAGGAAATAGAGGAGCTTTCATACAAAAGTTCAAAAGAAGACTCCAAGCTGACATTGAGCATTGATATTGAACTCCAAGCATATATAGCTTCACTTTTTAAGAAAAAAGCAGGTGCCGTAATTGTTATGGACATAAACGGTTCCATTCTGGCGGCGAGCAGTTTTCCGGAGTATGACTTAAATACTTTTGTCTCAGGGATATCCCATGATGAGTGGAATGTGCTCTCGGAGAGTTTGGATAAGCCTTTTACGAATAAACTTGTAAATGGGCTGTATCCGCCGGGGTCTACCATAAAAACAGGCTTGGGTCTTGTGTATATCACTACAGATATTGATACGAACTGGCATGTGGAATGTACAGCATCAATGCCTCTTGGAAAGAGGATATTCCGATGCTGGAAAAAAACAGGACATGGAAAAACCGAGATAACAAAAGCCATCAGAGAGAGCTGCGATGACTATTTTTACAAAGGCAGCCTTATTGTGGGTATTAAAAAGATGAGTGATGGTCTATTGCGATACGGACTTGGCAAAAAAACAGGAGTTGACCTGCCAAACGAATTTGTGGGAACGGTTCCCTCGCGTGAATGGAAGAGAAAAAAATATAATAGTCCATGGTACATGGGAGAGACTGTCAACACCTCTATAGGGCAGGGTGATTTTTTGGTAACACCAATGCAAATGGCACAGTTTACAGCACTGATGGCTACAGGAAAACTCCCCACTCCCCATTTTGCAAAAATGATTGGAGATGAACCGGTTGAGCCCGAGATAACGGAAGTTTTAAACAAAGATGAGATCAAAAAACTTCCAATCATACAAAAAGCGATGTATCAGGTTTGCAACTATCCAAAGGGAACTGCTACAAACTATATAAGCTCAAAAGTTGAGATAGCGGGTAAAACAGGTACTGCCCAGGTTATCGCCATTATGCAGGATATCGAGGACAGGGTTCTTGAACATGAGATGTCCTATTATACGCGCTCTCATGCGTGGTTTACCACATACGGACCCTATAAAAATCCCCAATATATAGTTTTGGCGATGGTTGAACACGGAGGACACGGCGGGACCGCAGCCGGAAAGATGGTTTCAGATATTTACGACAAACTCCTGGAGCTGGAGTATATCAAAAAATAGATTGGGCATGTGGAAATGCAAAAAAAACAAGCTATGCTTTTGCATAGCAATTGTTTCTTAAAGCAGAGAGTTTTGGATAAATAGAGCCAGAATGATAAGTAAAAATATGCTTCCGGCCTTATTGTAAAGTTTGTTGGCCAAGATAAATACAAGGGTTATCGAAGCGGCTACCATAATGAACATATCAAATTTTGTAGCAAGCAAATCAATCGCAAGAGGGCTTATAAGTGAAGCTGAGCCTAAAACCATAGAAAAATTGGCAACATTGGAGCCGATTATATTTCCTATACTCATCTCTGCATTTCCTTTTTTGATAGCGACAAGAGAGACAACAAGTTCGGGCAGGGATGTCCCGAGTGCAATAAGAAAGATCCCTATAAGCCATTCACTTACGCCAAAAGTTCTTGCGATGCTGGTTCCGCTTTCTACAACAAAATGTGCTCCGCCTATGGTCAAGACAAATCCGACAGATAGGAGCAGAACTGTTTTACCCCACCTGAATCTTTCTTTTATAAGCTCCTCGTCAATGTCGCCTTCAAGGTCTTCTCTGGAATTTTGAAACAAAAAGATAAGGTATGAAACCATTAAAAGCAGGTATAAAGTTCCGTCAAATCTTCCGATCTCGCCATCTTGAACCATAATAAAAAATAAAACAAGAGGGATGACGACCCATCCGCTGTCTAATGAAAAAAGTTCTCTGTTTGGAACCATTTTTTTTGAAATAAAAAATACAACTCCAAGAACAAGGGTGATATTAAAAATAACACTTCCCACAACATTCGCTACAGCCATATCGCTCTTGTCCTGTGCGGAGGCCATCATGGATGCAGCCATTTCCGGAAGGGATGTCCCAAAGGCTACCAAAGTGGCACCGATTACAAAGTGTGAGATATTAAAGTGCAGGGCTATCCTCTCTGATTCTTTTATAATAAAATCAGCGCCGTAAATTAAAGCTGCCATCGCAACTACGAAAATTCCAAAATCCATACTTATCCTTGTGTTCTTATTATTAAACTGCTTGGTAGATTAAACTCTTCGATAAGCCTGGCTTCTTCTTCTCTCATCTCACCCTTATCCACTTCGTGATCGAAACCGACAAGATGCAGCAGGCCGTGAATAAAAAGCAGAGCCAGCTCATCCTTGTCTGTATGGCCAAGTTCTTTTGCCTTGTTTTGCACATGCCATGATGATATAACAATACTTCCAAGAGGGCTCATAGGCATATCTTCAAAGGGGAAGCTTAAAACATCCGTGTCCTTATCCATGCCTCTATACTCTTTGTTTATCTCTTGTATCTCTTCATTGCTTGTAATAATAAGCTCTATCTCTTTGTCTGAAAAAGTTTTGGCAATACTATTTAAGAAGGTTTCATCGACTTCCAAAGAAGTTCTGTTATCTAGTTCAATCATAGGTGGAATTATATCTAACGAGGCTTATAGTTTGTAAATACATACGCATGACGCATATGTATTTTATAGTAATAAGAAAATATTTAACTCATCAAGTCTAAATTTTTTCCCATACCGGTCTTTTGCGCAGTATTTATCTGTTTAGACTGTTCCTCAGCACTCTCAAGAACTTTCATAACAGCCTGCTCCTGAACCTGTGTCGCTTTTTTCATAACTTCGATTGGAATCGACGAGTTACTTGAAGATGTTACATCCATAAATATCTCCTTTTTTATATAAATTACTTCATTATAATCACTGTTAATTGTTAAAGAGATTAAAAAAAATAGTTAAATATGTTAGAATTGCCCTATGAAGAATAATACTGAAAATAAAAAAGCCGTATGCGTTATGAGCGGCGGCATGGACTCGACTCTGAGTGCATATATGATGAAAAAAGAGGGTTATGAGCTCATCGGGGTTCATTTTAACTATGACCAAAGAACCATGAAAAAAGAACTTGAGTGTTTCCATAAGATATGTAAAGATTTGGGAGTTCTAAACAAATATGTACTGGATCTTGATTTTTTTAAACAGCTGGGAGCTTCAGCTTTAACCGATAAAAGCATAGAAGTGCCTACAAAGGGTATAGAAGAGGGTGTACCCGTAACCTATGTCCCTTTTAGAAACGGCATATTTTTAAGTATGGTGGCGGCCATAGCCGAAAAAGAGGGCGCACAACGCATATGCATAGGTGTAGTTGAAGAAGACAGCAGCGGTTATCCCGATTGCAGGGAAGCCTATATAAAAAGCATGCAAGAATCCATAAATTTGGGCACCAAAGATGAAACATGCATAGAGATTACAATGCCTCTGGTACATCTTAAAAAATCCCAGATTGTTCAAAAAGCTCTTGAGCTGAATGTTCCGCTGGAGCTTACATGGAGTTGTTACAAAAACGAAGATTCGGCATGTGGAGTTTGCGATAGCTGCAGACTCAGACTTAATGGTTTTAAATTAGCCGGAGTACAAGACCCTATAAAATATGAACAGCAACATAGTATTTAATGGCTTAACGATAGAGCATATAGTAAAAAAAGGGATTAAAAACAGTTATATAAGCGTTAAACCGATTCTCAATGAAGAGCTGAATCATTCCAAAATAATATTAAAAACTCCGCTCGTTTCACAATCTTTTATACAAAACCTCCTTCAGGAAAAGGAATCATGGATACGCAAGCAGCTTTTAAAGGTGCAGAAAAATCCACCAAAAAAGATAAATCTTGAAGATGAAGTGGAGCTGTTTGGCGAAATATACAGCATCGATACCGACGAAGCATTCTTGCTAAGAGAGAGATTGGAAAAAATTAAAACCACAAACGAAACAAAGATTTTAAGATGCTACGATGAATTTTACAAACAGTACGCAAAAAATTACTTGGAGCCAAGACTCGAATACTTTTCAAATATAATGTGTCTTCCATACAATGAAGTGAAATTTAAAAAAATGAGAAGCAGATGGGGAAGCTGCAGCTCTTTAAGAGTGATTACGCTCAATACAGAGCTGATAAAAGTCAAAAAAGAGTTTATAGACTATGTCTTGGTCCATGAACTGGCCCACCTGGTCCATATGAACCATTCAAAATCATTTCACGACTTGGTTGACAAATACATAAAAAATTCAAAACTAATCAGAAAAGAGATTAAAAATACCCGTGTTTTTTAATCTTCAAAATAACTTTTGTGGTATCGGCTTGAGGGTGACCACATCATCCACCCGCTGGTATTTATATCTTGGGTTGCTCTAATTTGCTCTTGAACCTCAAATTTTTTATATTCTCTTCTTTTGTGTGCATAATCTCTAAAATACTGTAGCCAGGGTCTGATTCTTTTTGGATCAATTTGGTCTTGGATATTTTTTATGCTTCTGTATATTACGGCATGTGGATGTTCCGAGGGATGCTTAAAATAAAAAGATCCGCTTGCAAAACCTGATGGGTAAAGCATAGGGGCCAGATAATCGGCGTGTTGCGCCAAAGATTCGACGCTCTGGCCTATGTTGTTGTCCGAATCAACACTCCAGCATATGTTCCCATAGGTATCGACAGATATAAAAACACCATATTTTCGGAGTCTCATCTGTGCCAAATCCAAAAAATCCCCTATAGCTTTTATTCTGTTTTCCTGAGTGTTTTCCTTTGAATATACAAGTCCGGACTTTGCAGGAAAACGAATATAGTCGAAGTTTATCTCGTCAAATCCTACTTTTGCAGCTTCTTCCGCCATAGAAATAGCATATTCATGCGCTCTTGTATCAAAGGGGTCGACCCAGGCCATGTTATCTGCATTTCTCCAAACTTTGCCGTTTTCTTTTTTGATGGCATAGTCATGATTGTTCAAGGCCTGTATCTCATCCTTGAATGTAACGATTCTGGCTATCGTGTAAACATTTTTTGATTTCATTAAGTCCATAAATTTTTGTATGTCCCTGTTGGTCCTTTTTTTATGGGCACCGTAGCTGTTTGCCTGCTTGAACGAGGTGTAATACAGAGTGGACCCGTATTCATTTTTTATATCGACAACGACGGCATTAATATTTGTCGTGTCTATTATTTCTATTATATTTTTGACTCTGTCGGATGTTGTGTTAGCCGCCCAGAAGGTAAGATAAAGCGCTTTTACCGTAATGGGCTCTACTTGAATTACACGGCTGGAATTGTCTGTGCTAAAAGACAAGGGTCTGTATCCATAGGCTTTGACATGATAAATATTTTCATCGCTGTTGATGCTAAAAGAACCGTTTTCATCGCTCTTTATACTGTGAACTGAATCGCTGACAATAGCATTGTTTATGGGTAAAGATGTTTTTTGGTCAATGATAACACCGCTGAATGAAGCAAAAAGCAGTGTTTGGAGAAAGAGTATGGAAAAGATTATTTGTATCAAGGAGATTCTTTTTTTTAATTTAGGAGAGGGATTATACTGGATTTATCTGTTACCTCTCGTTTAAAAAGTACCTTAAGCTTGTGTCGCTCCATTCTTTTGAGAGTTTTAGATGGTTTTCTATAGAACCGTATACCTTTTTAAAATCATCATTTTTTATACTCAGCTCTTCTATCACTTCGCTCAAAGCTTTTTTCCCTGCGCTTATAACATCTTTTGGATACTGAAGCAATGTAACATTCAGCTCTTTTAACGTCTGAAGCGCCTGGATATTCTGGGCATGGAATTCGTAGGTCATATTTGAGTTCATCTCGCTTGAAGCTACATCTATCATTGCCTGATGCTCAAATGCCAGCTTGTCAAAGGACTGCTTGTTAAAAGTTAATTCCAAAATAGAACCCGGCTCATGCCATCCTGAATAATAGTAAGGTGCTACCTTGTAAAAGCCCATCTTTATATCAAGTGCCGGTCCAACCCACTCCGTAGCATCAATAACACCACGCTCCAGAGAAGTGTAGATCTCTCCGGCAGCAAGAAGAATAGGGTTGACGCCCATTTTTGCAAAAACTTCACCGCCAAGCCCGGGTATACGCATCTTAAGCCCCTGCATATCTGCCAGAGAGGCGATAGGTTTTCTAAACCATCCGCCCATTTGAATATTCGTATTTCCGCCCATAAAGGGATGAAGATTGTATTTTGCGTACTGTTCGCGCCAAAGTTCCAATCCACCCCCAAAAAGCATCCATGAATTTATCTCTTCAGCAGTAAACCCAAAAGGGATACCGCTGTAAAGTGAAAAAGCGGAGTTTTTACCCTTCCAATAGTATGGGCCTGAGTGAAAAGCATCTATCTGACCGCTGGAGCATGCATCAAAAACAGCCAGCGCAGGTACGAGTACGTTCTTGGGGTAAAGCTTGATCTCTAAAGAACCTCCGCTGATATCCTGTACTCTTTGTGCGAATTTTTCAACACCCGTACCCATAATAGGAAAATGTGCAGGCCAGCTTGTTGCCAATTTAATGATTGTTTTTTTATTTCTGTTTATATTCACATGCTTTTTTGCATCCGCTTTGGCATCCGGATGTTTTGAATAGTCTATGGCTTGGCGGTTGTTTTCATTACATCCGCCTAGTGCCAATGCAGCAGAAGCTGTTGTGGCAGTTGTTAAAAAGTCTCTTCTGTTCATAAAAATATCCTAAAATAAAGTCAGTTGAGTTTGGTTTACCAGTGGCTTGGAGAGAATAGACTTATCTACCCCTACGACAAGTGCGAAGTGAAAGATATTGTTCTTGAGTATATCGATTATCTCATTTTTATTTTTGTATCTGAATACGTTTTTACTGTCTTCACACTCTGTTGTATACGGGACTATATATATAGTTTTTGCCCAGCTGGCCTGTTTTTGCAAAAATTTTATTTCATTTTTTATCAATTGGGTATTTAGCTCAAAGATCAATACCTTGTCGCTTGTTCCAAACTCTTTTATCTCAAACTTTTTATTTGTAAATACCGCTTCAAAATGATCTATAGGTGTAAATTTTCTCAGTCTGAAGTTGATTTTTATGCTTTTAAAAAGATGGAGCAACTCTTCTAAAAATGGAATAAAAAACGGAGAGATAAGCTGTCTTTCATAAAAGGTATTATCATAGATGAAAGAGGTCTCAAACAGTGTCTGTTCCATTATTGTTATAGGTTCAATGGCCGTTTTTGGAAATTTTTTGATATTGGTAAACAAATCTTTGTCGCAAAGAGTAGGGCAAAAAAGTACAAAAGAGTTGTTTTGTGCGTGCCAAAGCGTCTTCGAAATAGATTTAATATCTCCGCTAAGAGCAATAAAACTAGGTTCGGTGATAACTTGCAAAGCCAGTTTCAAAGTTATTTCATTACATTCGTAAGCTATTATCTCTTTTTCTATAAGTCTGAAACGGAGCAGTCTTTTGAGAGCATCCTCTGTATCTTGAACTTTTATCCATGCGATCTCATTATCACTTATCTGTGTCGGCTTATCAAAAACAACAGCATACGCGCCGTTTAAAATAGCCGTTTGTATCGCTTTTTCCTCAAAAGCTATAAAAAGATCGCCTCTTTTTACTTTACTCGCCTCAAAAACAATATTTTCAAAACTTTTTACAAATGGCTCATTTATAAGTTTTCCATGAGTAAGTGCAAGGATATTTTCAAGTCTCATCCAATAGGTGTGCCCGCTTTTTTAGGTTTTTCAGGTCTGATCAAACATAGACCTTCTTCATCCTTTGCAGCAAGAAGCATACCCTCAGACATCATACCCATAAGTTTTGCAGGTTTTAGGTTTGCTACGACACAGACTTGTGTGTTTAAAAGTGATTCAGCAGAATAAAACTCTTTGATCCCTGCAACAACCTGTCTGTTTTTGCCTTCACCCAAATCAACCTGAAGCTTCAAGAGTTTTTTGCTTTTTGGAACCTCTTGCGCTTCTACAATAACGCCCACTTTTAATGAAGTCTCAAAAAACTGACCTATCTCTATAAGATTGTCTTTCTCTTTGGCTGTTACTGCTTCCTTGCTCTGTTTTGGAGCTTCTTTGGGCGCATTTGGCTGAGATGCAGGCGCTTCAGGCATCAAAGGCTCTTCAACACGCGGAAATAAAGGGGGAACAACTTTGATATTAAATAATTTTAGAAGTTTTTTATCAAGCACAAGCTCTCTGTAGCTCCCGTTGTTTATCTCAAAATTTAGAGCGTCAGCGACAATATTTGTGGTGCGAGGCATAACGGGATGAAGCATAATGGAAGCTTTGGCCAAGATATTTGCAACAAGCGCGACAGTAGCAAGAGCCTCCTCTTTTTTATCCTCTTTCATCTTAACCCAAGGAGCATGCTCTTCAATAGCCTTGTTTCCAATGGCAAAAAGCTTCCAAAGTTCTTCGAGATATCTGTGTGTCTGCAGGTTTTCCATCAAGGAGTCCAGTGAATCCAAAACATCATTCATAGCATCAAGCTCTTTTTTATGGTATTTTTCCACATCCGCACTGCTTATCTCATAATCGGAATATTTCCCGCTCATACCGATGATACGGTTTAAAAGATTACCCAAATCATTGCTCAGTTCAGAGTTTATTCTATCGATAAAAGCTCTTTGTGAAAAATCTCCGTCTTGTCCGAAAGGAACTTCTCTAAGCATAAAATATCTCAGGTTTTCAACACCATAAGCATCGGCAACTTCTTTTGGAGAGATGACATTTCCCTTGGATTTAGACATTTTTTCACCATCTCTCGTCCACCATCCGTGCGCACCTATTGTTTTTGGAAGAGGAAGATCCAGGCTCATTAAAAATGCAGGCCAGTAAATCGCATGAAACCTTAAGATATCTTTGCCCACAAACTGCGCTGATGCCGGCCAATAGTGCATATTTGCATCGTCTTTACCGTATCCAAGAGCCGTGATATAGTTCATAAGCGCATCGAGCCAAACATACATCACATGCTTGTCATCGTTCATGGATTCAGGCATTTTTACGCCCCAGCTAAACGATGTCCTTGTTACAGACAGGTCTCTCAAGCCACCTTTTACAAAGTTGATGACTTCATTTGCACGAGAACGCGGAAGAATAAAATCAGGGTTTTGCTCGTAATGTTTGAGTAGAGCATCCTCATATTTCGAAAGCTTGAAAAAATAGCTTTCTTCTTTAACTATACTCGTACTCCTGCCGCAGTCCGGGCAAAACTCACCGTCAATCAACTGAGTCTCCGGGAAAAAAGTCTCACAGCTTACGCAGTAGTGACCCTCATAAAAATCTTTGTAAATATCACCTTTGGAATACATCACTTCAAAGGCCTTTTGCACACCTTTTTTATGTTCTTCATCCGTTGTTCTGATAAATCTATCGTAACTTATCTCAAACTCATCCCATAAATTTTTAAATGAAGCACTTATCTCATCAGCAAATTCCTGAGTAGGTTTGCCGTTTTTTGCAGCTGATTCTTCTATCTTTTGTCCATGTTCATCTGTTCCGGTTAAAAAGTATGTATCCTCACCCTTTAGCTTTTCATATCTAGTCATTGTATCTGCTATAAAGGTAGTATACGCATGCCCGATATGAGCTTCGCCGTTCACATAGTATATAGGTGTTGTAATATATTTACTCAATTTTTTATCCTCAGAATATTTGATGTTATTTTACCTAAATTGTCTTAATTAAAAGTTTCCACATGCCAAGAAGTTTTTGCTATTGCTGCAATACTTCTGAATGTTTTACACTAATTTTATACTTCTGTTGTAGACTTTGTAAAAAGAGGAGTGTTTCATGAAAAAACTTATACTATTGCTTGGTTCTGTGCTTACTTTGTCTGCCGCGGAGCTTACAATTACGTCTGAGGACGGATTCAAACTTTACGGATGGCTAGATAAACCGGTTCAGACCAAGAAGAAAACTCCTGTCGTACTTTTTGCTCATCAATTTGGTTCAGACCATACCATTTGGAACGACTTGAGCAAAAAATTTAATGACAAAGGATTTGCCACCCTGAATATAGACCTTCGCGGTCACGGTAAATCTACTATGCAAAACGGCAAAACAAATAAAGTGATAACGAATACAAGACTTGATCACATAAAAGAAGCCCTTGTGCAAAGTGACAAAATTATAGGTTTTGAAAATATCCCCTCAGATTTGAGCGCATGGATTGAGCTGATAAGTGAAGATGATACAATCGATGCCGGCAAACTTTATTTGTTTGGTTCCTCTTTGGGAGGGGGAAGCATACTTGTGCTTCTAAACGATTATGATGTCAAAGCTCTTGTGGCATTATCTGCCGGTGAGCCAAAAACTTTGAGAGCGGATATCGACATGGCTCTTGGTACCTCTATGACAAAAACTCTTTTTATAGCTTCGAAGAATGATCCTCTTGGTGCAACGGGCAGAACAATTGAATACGGTAAAAAAGCGATCGCGGGTACTGTTATCATCGTGTCCGGAGACGGTCACGGCACAGTTATTTTACCTCAGGTGGAAGATTATATATTTTCATTTTTAGGGATTTGAGCTCTTAAAACTCAAATCCGCCTGTCTCGCCCTTAGACATGCTGTTGTACACAGATTTAACATAGTCTGTTCTTAGCTCGCAGGAGAGGTAGTGCTCGCAGTCACTGCAGCTTTTTAAGTTTTTATCTTCTTGACACTGCTGTATCTTGATAATCATCTCATCAAGATGCAGTTCGAATTTATCCTTGTCTAGCATACACTTCTTTTACTCTTGCAATCTCGTATTTTGAACCAAAAAAACACGGAGATGTTCCGTGTATATGGTCATGCGTAAGACTCATAAGATCATCATGAATGCCATCAATCGCGTCACCGCCAGCCATTTTAAAGATAAATGCAAAAGGGTAGACCTCAAACAGCTTACGCAATTTTCCCTCCGGTTTGTCGGATGTAGCCGGATAACTGAACAATCCGCCTCCCTTAAGCAGTATCTGATGCAAGTCAGGAACCATACCGCCCGAATATCTCAGACGGTAGCCTTCGGCAAAGAAACTATCTACAAGTTCTTTATGGTAAGGTTTCCAGTTTTGCTGTGTACCGCCCGGTGCATTAAGCTTGCCTTTTTCATTTAAACGAATCTCTTTGACATACTCAAACTGCCCGCCTTGAAGTAAAAAAAGTTTCACTTTTGTTTGAGCGAATATCATCTCAACCCTTGGCCCATAGACCACATAACACGAAGCAACCATGTTTTTTGCACCCCAGCCATCTTTGTAGATACCAAAGATTGAACCGACACTCAGGTTTACATCCACCAAAGATGAGCCGTCAAGCGGATCATAGGCTATAAAATACTTGCCGTTTTCGTTGATAAGCATCTCGTGTTCTTTTTCTTCACTTGCAATAGTATGAACAGAAGGAATTTTAGACAATTCCTCTTCAATAATCAAATCACACTGAATATCAAGCTGAAGCTGAGTCTCTCCGGAACTGTTTTCCTGTTGCGAATAACCTATGTCTTTAACATCAATTGCATCTTGAATCCTAATGGCAATCGTTTGAATCGTATCTAAAAATATCTCTTTCATCTTTACACTTCCTTTGCATTTTTTAATATCCATGATATCACTTCATCCGGATCGTTTAAATCTAAAATATCAACACCCTCGGGCATATTATAATCACTAACACTTATACTTTCATCAATTGCCAAGGCATCCATATAGGGAAAATAGTCACTATCGAGTAAATTTCTAAATATGCTGATGCGAGGCAGGGGGAGATTTTTTAAACCCTCTACGAGCAAAATGTCAAACTTGTCAAAAAGTCTTACCATTTCATCCAGATCTTTGTTCTTTTGGGAAAAATACGTTGTTCGGCTCGGAGAGGTTACAATGACTTCTGCGCCGGTATCTGCAAATTTGTAACTGTCTTTGCCTTCAACATCAAAACGAGCCTTGTCTTTTGGGTCGTGCTTGATGATAGCGACTTCTTTTCCATGTTCATGGATAAGCTTTCTGGCTACTTTGAGGATAAGTGTAGTTTTACCGCTGTTTGATGGCCCTGTAAATGCGACCGCTAGTCTTTTATTCAAAATGCATCTTTATTTTAAAATTTGAGTGATTATACAAAATACTCATTAAAATTCCGTTTAATGCTTTTAAAGTTATAATCTCCCACTTACTTTTAGGGAAAATAATGAAATATTTTTTTACGTCTTTGGTTTTAATACTTTTTTTTAGCGGGTGCTCCCATCAAAATGCTTTTAGCAAATTCAAAATGGACGAAAAGCAGGAATTAAGTGCTTCAAGTCTGCAAAGCAGCAAAATAAAATCAGGTGAAGATATAAGAGGTATTTTCTCGGCTATTTATTTAAATGAGGTATATCCGGAGTCCTTTAATCAAAAAGAGTATTTTTTCGTTTATTTGTACTTAAAAGAAAAAAAGATTATGCATAATCCAAATGCTTTGAATGACGCAGAACTGACGCTAAAGCTAAACGGCAGACCCCCAATAAAAATAAAACAACTTCCACATGCCAACAGATTTTCTCATTTGGCTTTTACGCAAAGTGAATGGAACAGTTACTATCTTGTAGCTTTTGAGGAAGAGGGCAAAGAACTAAGTCTTGTCTTGGAAAGTGGAGATTCTCTTTCCGATGCGCTGTTATATAAAAAAGATGAGCAGTAAAAGCCCATCTTGTATCCGTGTTTAGTGTAGTGAGTTTAGAAGAACACTAATCAATACTATAACGATCTGAAGCGCTACCACGATAACAAGCGGCGCGAGATCTATTCCATTAAAGTTTGTTGGAATAAATCTTCTCACCAATGAATAGGCGGGATGTGTTACACGATTCAAAAACTGTACAATCGGATTGTATGGATCCGGATTCACAAAACTAAGAAGGGCACTTATGATTATCACCCATACATACACATTAACCAATGTAAGAAAAATACTTCCTACTCCCTGAACAATCTCAATTACTGCACTCATTTTACAATCTCACCAATATAGTTTTTTAAATATTTATAGATCTCAGCGACATCAGGACCATGTTCTGCTCCTGTTAATAAAAGACGAAGAGGTTTAAAGAAATTTTTACCTTTTAGTCCAGATTCTTTCATAATATGATTTTTGAAATCTTCATACTCCTCAAAATAGGGTGCATTCTTGATAGTTTCAGCCATTATTTTTGCCTGCTCTTCAAATTCAGAGGGAATAATCTTGTCTGCAAAAATAGGTGCTATCTTGGATTTCAATTCTTTTGTTGTCCCGGCTTCTTCCAAATAAACTTTTGCAAGTTTACCTATCTCCGTATCGGCAAAACCAACATATCTTGAAAGTTCTTTTGGATCCAGATTTTTAAGATGCTCACGATTGATAAACTTCAGCTTATCTATATCAAAGCGAGCAGGGGATTTGGAAATGTTATCCAAGTTGAACCATTCTATAGCGTCTTTCATCTCAAAAATTTCGCAAGGAGGCTTGTTTCCTATTAATATTAAATAATTTGATATAGCTGAGGGCAGGTAACCCTCTTCTAAAAGCCATTTAACGCTAGAAGCATCATCTCTTTTACTCATCTTTTTACCATGGTCATTTAAGATAATAGGCAAATGTGCATATTCTATCTTCTTATCATAGCCAAGTGATGTTCTGATTAGGTCTTGTTTAGGTGTGTTGCTCATATGATCTTCACCGCGAATAATCAGCGTTACGTCACTAAGCATGTCATCAACTGCACAGGCAAAATTATACGTGGGAGTCTTATCTTGTCTTAATATTATAAAGCTGTCTATTTCATTCGGATCAAAACTGATTTCACCCTTGATGTGATCTTTTACTATTATGGCATCATGCGGTTTTCTGATTCTAACTGTAAAAGGATTCATATTGTCTATAACAAGTTCGGCAGGCAAATCCGCACAGGCATCATCATATCTGTACGCTTCTTTATTCTCTTTTGCTTCAGCTCTTTTTTTATCCAGCCACTCAGTAGAACAAAAACAGTTGAATGCTTTTATCTCATGTAAGAGTTGTAGAGCCATAGCCGTATGGAAACGAACATTTTGACTTTGATAAATAACCTGCGTATATTCGATACCAAAAAGAGCAAGTATGTCCAAAATCTCCTGGTCTTTTCCCTCTATGTTTCTTTCTTTGTCCGTATCTTCTATTCTTACAATTAAATCTTCATTTCTTTGCTTTGATACGATGTAGTTAAACAGGGCAACTCTAAGGTTCCCAATATGCATATCACCGGTTGGACTAGGTGCAAATCTTAACATTAAAAATCCTAAATATTATTTTTGGGAATTTTAACAGATGTTTGCTAATAAAGTTCTTTTTTGATTTTTTATTTTTGAAGGTAAGTGGTGACCCCAAGGAGACTTGAACTCCTGTAACATGGATGAAAACCATGGATCCTAACCGCTAGACGATGGGGCCACATTCAGTACTTTAGTAGATGAAAATCTTATTTAAAAGACCTCTTTATTTCCTGAGCTGAAATTATATAGATTTAATTCTTAAAAAATGATTAAATCAAAAGCAACTCAGGTAAATTTTTTATTTATTCGTAAAAGCTGCGAAGAGCTCTAATAATCACGGCATTCTTTGAAATACTTTCAGCTTTAGCATTATCATTTACTACTTCATACAGGTCTAAAGGAAGAGAAATTGAAAAAGTTTTTGTTTCAATTTTTTTCTTTTTTGTCACCATAGCAACAACGCTTGTAAGCAATTCTATAATTTTTTTGGTATCTATCGGTTTTTGAATAAAACTGTTTACACCAACTTCAATAGATTCTGAGATCTTTTCAATATCATTACTTGCAGAAATAACAATAATGATTTGAGTAGGGCTTATTTCACGAATTTTACGCGAAAGCTCAATACCGTCCATGCCAGCCATTATAATATCAACAAAAACGACATCCGGCTGATATTTATTATATGTAGCTAATGCTTCTTCTCCATTAAAGCATGAGTGAACATCTGAAAAAAAGTTTTTAAAAGTTGAACTTAAAAGCTCATTCGTTACTTTTTCATCCTCAACTATCATTGCTGTTAGTTTCTTAGTCTGTGTGGTTAATTGAACTAGATCTAAATTTGACATAATATGTTCCTATTCTATTTGGATTTTCAAAAGTATACACTTTTTTTGGCAACTTGCATAACATTAATAAACAAAAATAAAAAATTACACTCCTAAACTCCCTTTTTATGGGGTGTTTGAAAAAATATTTTTAAAGTTATAATA
>JAHJEG010000032.1 GCA_018825665.1 bacterium
TAAAAAATATAGAAATATTAAAAAAAGAACAGGAACTATTAAAAGTAAAAAAATATTCTAATTCCATTAACGCCTCATCATTGCTTTTGAAATTAAAAATATTAGAAGGCAATTTATACAGTGCTCAAAGAAGACTGGAAAACGGACTAATAACGCATTATGAATATGAAGCATATGCGCTCTCGATGCAACAAATAAAAGATGAGTTATTGTTGTTTAAAAATATGACATTACTAAAAATTCCAAAAGATTTATGGATACTTTTAAATCAAATAGAAAATATAAGACTAGTCGATGACAGTAAGCTTTTGAGTATTTTGGAAGAAAACAGTATAGATATGAAACTTGCCAAAACATTGCAGGAAAAAAAGCCTTTGTTAGACGAGTGGAGTGATAAGTTAAGAGTAAATTTATACCTGGGTCAAAGAAAAATGTATCTTTCTGAAAATCAAAATCTTATTGGAGTTGAAGCAAAAATACCTCTCTCAAATTATACTAGAACAAAAGAGCTTGAAGAGGTTCAAAATAATGTTGCATCCAGTCAGGTGATACTTCAGCACAGTCAGACAAAAGAAATATTAAAAGACAGTATTGCAACCTTTAAATACAAGCAGCAAAAATTAAAAACATACAAATATGAGCTTTTAGGAATTAAAAAGCATATTAAGAACTTAAGCATTATCAATAATTCCGCATATGCATCCTATGCGAATTTGAGTTTTTATGATGAGCAAAAAAGTATCAATACTTACCTCAATAAATATACCCAAATTCAACAAGATAGGATTGAAACATACAAAGAATTGGTAACTATAATGTATTTAATACATGCAGACACTATTAGCGATATCTTGCAATATGCAATAGAGGAATAATAATTATTTTTGTACTACATTCTGAACAAAATTTCTTTTTCCGTCAGGTGGGGCCCATTTAGCATCTGTTGGTGTTAAGGTTATTCCTTTCCAGTGGTGAAATGAAGGGATGTCAAATCTTATATCGTTAATATTGTTATCATGTGAATATCCGCCGTGCAGATTAATATCAACATGCATATCCAGATTTTGAAGTATGTTGTTCGCACTGCTCCATTGTACTGTTACATGCCTTATATTTTTAACTGTTGAATCTTTCAAGGTTGAACTAAAAGCTCTTGAGAATTTTACATATCCATTTCCATTTTTTCCTTTATTCCAGGCGCCATTTATGTATAGGTCTTCTCCGACACAACCATAGACATTTTCAAACACCAGAGGATGTCGTCCTGCATTTAAAATATTTAGACTTTTGACATGAGAGTTTGCAGCATATTCGAGTCTTATCATGTCCACCATAGATGACGGAAATAAATTTTCATAGATGCCAACACTCTCTTGGATATGATGTCCTTCAATATTCTGATAGATAGTAAAATCCTGTAGAGTTATATTTTCAACCATTTTTAATGTGTACAATTCACTTTTATACGGAGCGAAATTTGTCGTGAGAGCATTATTTAGAAAGACTAAGTTATTATGCATAGAAGCAACTTCTATAATTTCCTGACGAAGATAAGGGTATTTTTTTCTCCAGACAACTGAATGTATCTCATCAAAAAAATCTACATCATTGGGTTCTCTGATTTGTATCCACTTTAGATTAATACTGTGTTTTAAATCTGTATCCAAGACACTGTCCCCATATTTAAGTCCTCTTTTTATGCGCCCAATCTTCTTTAGCTTTTCACCTTTGATATAAATTGCAGCAATATCCTCACTCTTTAAATGCGATACGATTACAGTGCCCTTTTGTGACAAGCCCTTGATTGTTATATTGGATCTTTTGATATAAACAGGGTTAAATAAGTCAATTGTACCCTCTGGTAAAATGATAATACTATTATCTTTTATATCATTAATCAGTGTATTAAGTGCAAGGGAGTCGTCTTTTCCATCGTTTGCAATCACTCCTGCATCAGCCGCAAATACTCGTCTGTCTATTTCTTTTACTTTTTTTTCTGTTTTTAATATATCAATGTCGGGAAAGGCTAGAGCATCATGTGATAAAAGCATAATATAAAAGAAAAGTACATAAGCCATTGACATTAAAAAGTCCGGCATAAAATCAAACAGAGGATGTGGTATTTTTGCAATACTATCATCATTTTTTTGAACCTCATTTCCTTTGGACCATTTTTGGTCAGATAGATTAAATAGAGCTTTGATTTTAACAAAAGAACCTATCCATTGCCCATACAGCATTAGTGGAATTGTTCTGATTGATACAGGGTGCCCATTATAAGAAATGACAGCTAACTGAAATGTTCTAACATAAAAAACCCAGACAATATAAAATATAAAATAAAAATAGGCTTTAAACAGTCCCAGTATAGCGGCACCTGTTATTCCTACCAAAGATGTCCACATAGATATTCTCTGATCCAGTATAGCCCACCAAATAAAAAAACTTTTTATTTTTTTTGGTCCAAGAGCTAAAGCTCTGTTGGAATTTCTCAATGTGTTTCCGTACCATCTGTAGGGCAGGGAACGACTTAGTTCAAGAAAATCTGCATCTCTGCTTTCTAGAGAATAACATAACACATCGGGAAGGTATCTCATATTCCATCCGTCTTTTAAGAGATTAAACCAGGTCGTTTTATCGTCTCCCATTAAGAACCTGAACTTGCCATGCATTACTGTTGAAATGATGTCATTTTCAACCCGCTTTATAAACTCATCTCTAATAATAAGGTCTGTTCTGTATGCTGAGAGTCTGCCTGTCAATGTTAAAACTTTTTTAGAGAGCGAATGTGACTGAAATAAAGTGTGCCTTTGTCCAAATTTCAAATTGAACCAGTCCTTGTACCAATTTGAGTTTGTATGGATAAAAGCTGCCTCATTTGTAGTAACGGCACCCAGTTCTTTGTCTATTGCAAAATGCGGTAATAATTTTTGAAAGAAACCTCTCTCAAGATAACTGTCTCCATCCATAAAGAAGGTAACACTGTTGTAGTCTGTATCTTTCTTTAGATATCTTCTTGCTATAGCACGCATTGCATGACCCATTGCAATACGTTTTCCCTCTTTTTGATGCTGAAATACAAGCTCTACTTTATTAAAGGCATAGTGGGCTTTACATGTTTGATATATTATAGAATCCTCATCAGGATTACCGGATGTTGAAACAATGATAGTAGCGCTGGAGGGAATGACAGAAAGTTCATTCATGATTGATTTAAAAGTTTCAATACTTACCCATGGTTCTTCTTTGTACGAAGGTATTGAAAAATAAATATGAGACGGATATTTTGCACTCTCATCAAGCTTCTTAATTTGATTCAACAATGAAGGGTATGCAAATTTTGCATAAATAAAAGCTCTTGTAAAATTAAGAACAAGCCAGCCATATCTCCAAGCTGCAAAGAGCCCCAGGACTAAGATCGTTTCATTTTTTGCATAATAAACATAGGGCCACATCACATATAATAATATGGAACCGGTAGTAATGTAAACGAAACTGGGCTCAATTAAGCTTAAAAGGGCATCCCTCCTTCCGAAGCGTTTTTTAGGAAGTGCCATTGAATATCCTATACCAATGGTTTATAAAACCACAGTTTTACTCTTTCATTAAGAGGGAGTCTTATATTGTCATCATCAAAAACAACTTTTATGGTAACCTCTTTTAAACTCACCTCGTTTGTAATCTCTGATTCCGTGTTAAGAGAAAGATTTCCTATAGTCTCTATATGGGCGTCAAAGGTTTTGTCTTTGCTTGCAGAATAAACTTTTACACTCATGCCGTTTCGTATGTTTACAGATTCTTCCTGCTTTAGTTTACAAACAACAAATGAAGGTTCGTCTGTCTCAATAACCATGACTTCATCGCTTGAACCTACATAGTTTCCTATATGTGACTTAATGGCATAGACTATTCCGTTTGTTTCACTGAATACTCTTAAATAGTTTAGTTTATTTATAAGCTCTTCTCTTCTTAGTTCTAGTTCAGTTTTTAAACTAATGATATTTGATTCTGAACCCTGTGCTATGTTTTTTCTTTCAAGATTGCTTTTTTCTTGCAGATATTTTACTTTGGCTTTTAAATAATCAGCAGATACCCTGTCCAAATCAATACTGGATATTATTCTTCTCTCATAGAGTTTATTTGCCGAAGAAAATGCTTTATAACTTCTATCCATATCTTTTTTTAGTATGTTTAATACCTGAGTATCCGGACTGAATGTTGTTGTTACATTTTTGTACCGGCTGTTTAAATCAGCCAGCTTTTCGTCAATGATATCGATTTGATTTAAAATCATTTTATCGTCAAGTTCAAATAATAATGTTTTTTGATTTACTTTATCTCTTGTATGCACGTTAATCTTGTTGATTTTACCACTGACACTGGGTGATATTTTTACAAAATTTCCTGAGACTGTTCCTATGGACCTGTATACAAAGGCTGTATTATAATAGATAGTGAGGATTAAAACTATAAAAAGGATAATACCCAGTTTAATGTATAGTTTGGACCTTTTAGCGAACTCTTTTTTTAAGACGCTTTCTTCTTCATCGCTTAAAACTACAGATTCTTTTATGGGAGTGTCTACTATAGGCTCATTATAGATACTTAAAAGACCATCGATATTTTCAAGCTTACCTTCGATGGAAAGTTCCAAAAACTCTCTTAATACTCTCTTGTTTTTTTGGGATATTTCGGCAAATTCAAATCCGCTGAGGGTACCTCTTTTTAATTTAAACTGCAGTTTTATGGGCATTTCTATTTTTGCTTCTTTTAATGCAAGCACAATAGAAGCAGGGATTATCTCATCTTTTTGAAGTTCTTTTGAAAAGTTCTCAACTCCAGCGCCGGTCATGGACCAATCTTTTGATTTATAGGCAACAGAGTCAATCACAATTATTATTGGAATATCAACTCTATGCGCACGACGCATGTAATTCGCTTCAACTGTTGCCATAAAATACCTTTTAAATTAAAACTGTTTTGGATACATTATAACTAAATAACGGGAGCAAAAAAACTAATTTAGCTCACAATGAAAGCCGTGTAAGTATGCAAGCTCCTCACAATTATCTTATTTGTATGTCTGTATTATTGAATGACAAATTCTGTAAAGTAAATACCTTTAATCTGCCCGTCTGTAATCATAGCGTTGAGCGTATCCATAACTTGGTTGGAAACTTTTTGTTTCCCTTTTTTAGAAGAGATCTCTTCAAGTGTTTTAGAAGTTAAAATTCTGATTACTCGGTCCCTGATGACAGGTGATTTACTGTCTAGCTCCAGACTAAGCTCCGCACCTTCAAGCTCCAGTGACATAGTTACTTTCAAATAACGGCGTCCTGCATCACTTTTAAGATTTACTGTAAAGGTATCAAGAGGATATAAAATACCGATTTCGCTGAGTTGTCTTGAATCTTCTTCATCCGAATTAGAATTGGTTCTTTGCGGCTTAGCAGTACTTATTTCTTTGGCTTGAGGTGCATTCTGCGCTTGTGTCTGAGTATCATCTCCGCCTACAAGCAAAATAGTAACGACAGCACCTACAAGTATGATAAGTATGAGAACAACGATGATGATTATCATCAACATATTACTGGATTTTTTTTCTACTTTTTCATCATTTTCTTCAGTGTTTTCTTTCTCAGCCATGGTGTTTCCTTCAATAAATTAATTGTGTTAGTATATCAAAATTTATAAAATATTATATATGTGTTAGGTCTTGTGCCAAATCTTTTAAGGGTGAAAATTCGTATGTATCTGCATTGTAGTAGTCTATTTGACCTGTTTCTATGTCATAGTACCATCCGTGTATGTGCAAATCACCTTTTTCAAATCGCTTTTTAACACTCGGATAAGTCAAGATGCTTTCTATCTGTTTTATGATAGAAAGTTTTTCTGTTAATCTTAAAAGTTCTTCTTTTGGAGCATTCGCGCCAAGGCTCAGTATTGCCGCAGATTTTGCACTTTCACCGAGTTCCAGCCATTTTTTTGTATGAATTAATGAAGGATCTTCTATAGTCTCATATAGACTGTTACATGCCCCACAGTGTGAGTGTCCGCATATTATAATTTCTTGCACATTTAAAACACTCACGGCGTATTCTATGCCCGAAGCAGTTGCGTGATAGTCTACATCCGGCTTATAAGGAGGTACAAAGTTTCCCACGTTTCTTATCACAAAAAGGTCACCCGGTTTTGATTGAACAATTAAATCCGGTATCACTCTTGAGTCAGCACAGCCTATAAATAGAGCCTTGGGAGATTGACCGCTTTTGACTAATTTAAGCAGCGATTCTTTATTTTCTTTAAAGTATGCTCTAAAGAGGATATTACCCTCGGCATATTCTTTTAAATTCATAACTCTTCCTTGAATATAAGAATTTTTAGTTGCACTCTGTAATATTTAAAGCTTTGATTATCTCTTCGAATATCTCACCTGATTCACGGTCTATATCATCGTGATATTCGATAACAAGAACATTTTTTCCATGTGAGATGTCGCAGGTATATGTTTCGGGCTGAATTGTATATTTTTTGATTATTTTTTCTACAGTAGAACATACAAGCTGTCCCTCTTCTTTTCCTTCATATGCTATTGATAGTTTTGAATATTTTTCTTCACTTTTAAATTGAGCATCCATTATCGGCTTCCTTTTTATGTCGTTCGTAGAATTTTACACTGATTATATTTTAAATGTGCTTTTGTTATGTTTTAATCAATACCATTCTAGAAGTTTTGTTACTTCATCGACAACAAATGTTTTGATTTTTGTTTTTTCCAAAGGTTTTTTTGCAAGAAGGGCTTTTGATATATTTTGCATACTCGCTTCTTTGAGTCTGACATCCAATCCGTAAACTTCTCTGACATCTCCAACAAGAGAGACTTCCCCGATAAAGACGGTTTCTTTTGATATGGCTCTGTCCCTGAAACTGCTGATGATTGCTGCTAAAACAGCTAAATCCGCTGAAGTTTCCGTGATTTTAATCCCCCCTGTGATGTTTATAAATACATCATATCCCGACAAAGGAATTTCAAGCTTTCTCTCAAGCAAGGCTAAAAGCATATTTAGCCTGTTTGTGTCAAATCCTGTTGCCTGTCTTTTTGAATTGGCTGTATGCGATTCTGAGACTAGAGCCTGTACTTCCAGAATAATAGGTCGGGAACCTTCCATGATTACGGTAAGGGCAGAACCAGGCTGCGTGGAATTTCGGCTGAAAAATCTCGATGCCACGTCAGTGGCAGATACGAGTCCGTCTCCTCTCATCTCAAAAACACCTATTTCACTCGTAGGGCCGAATCGATTTTTGAATCCTCTGAGTATTCTGAGTTCCTGGGAAGAATCGCCCTCAAAGTATAAGACGGTATCCACCATGTGTTCAAGTACGCGAGGACCTGCAATTGAACCCTCTTTTGTAATATGGCCTATAATGAAGATGGCGATATCTTTTTCTTTGGCTATGCGCATAAGTTCAAATGTGATTTGACGTACCTGCGTGACCGATCCGGGTGCTGAAGTTATGTTTTCTGAGTAAATAGTTTGTATGGAGTCTATAATCAAAAAATCATAGGTCCTGTGCTCAAGTTCAACCAAAATCTGTTCTAATCTAATCTCGCTTAAAAGATAGAGTGTGTCTTGATTGGAACCAAGTCTGTTTGCCCGAAGCTTTATTTGTCCGCTTGATTCTTCTCCTGTGACATAAAGAACGTTTTTCTTAAGTGATGCTATATTTGAGCCCACTTTTAAGAGTAAGGTAGATTTTCCGACACCCGGGCTTCCCCCGATGAGGGTAAGTGAGCCCGGTACAATTCCTCCGCCAAGAACTCCATCAAGTTCGGGATCCAAAGAGCTGTATCTGTACACTTCATTCTCTACGATTTCATTGATGCTGAGGGCTTTTGAAGCAGCGCCCGATGTTGATTTCGTTTGTTTTACAACTTCCTGCTGATGCTGATTAAGTTCTATAAATGAATCCCAAGAGCCACAGTTAGTGCATTTTCCCATCCATTTAGGGGTTGTAAGTCCACAGTGTTGACATTCAAAAAGAATTTTTTGCTTAGCCATAAAGATACCCTTTTGTATGATAGTAAAGATATTGGTAGTAAAGATATTATAGTATGTTTGGCATGTGGAAACTAATAATATTGCAGAGTGTCATATAATTACAGCAAAGCAATTCTTAGAGTGTGCTGGTACAGATCTGCACAAAAGAAAAATCAATCTGATTTATTATTTGTGTGCATCTTCATCTGTAAATATGGCATCGAGCAAACCATCTACGAATTCATACTTGTCAAACGGAGTCAGGTTTTCCGGCTGTTCTCCTGTTCCCACGTAGAGTATTGGCAGCTCGAGCGCATATGCTATACTAAATACACTTCCGCCTTTTGCCGTGCCGTCTAGTTTTGTGATGATGATCCCATCAATCCCTATCATCTCATTAAAAGCTTTTGCCTGAGCGATTGCAGAATTTCCCTGCGTGCCGTCAATGATGAGAACCGTTCTGTGCGGGGCTCCTGCATGCGCTTTATCGCAGATACGGTTAATTTTCTTAAGCTCATTTGCAAGATTTGTCTGAGTGTGAAGTCTGCCGGCAGTATCAATAATGACATTATCGTAACCTTTTGATTTGGCCGAATCAATTGTATCGTAAGCAACGGCGGACGAATCATGCCCTTGCTTGGAGGAAACTATAGGTATATCTAATTTTTTGGCCCATAATGTCAGCTGCTCAATTGCCGCGGCACGAAATGTGTCTCCGGCGCCGAGCATCACTTTTTTACCTTCATTTTTGTATCTTGAAGCAAGCTTGGATATCGTGGTCGTTTTTCCTGCACCGTTGACACCCACAATGAGCTCAACAAAGGGAGCTGTAAACTCAGGTTCTTTATAGCTGGTATACGCCAATGTTGCAAGTAGTTTGGAGCGTAATATCTCACGGGTTATCTTGTCCTGATAAATCTCATTGAGAATAATTTCTATCAACTCGTATTCGACATCCGCTTCGAGTAAAATATCTTCCAATTCATCTTTTGTAATAGTGATTTTTTTCTTTGGAGCAACTGTCTTGATGGCTTCTACAGTTTTTTTAAGAGAGTTTTTTATAAAACCGAACATCTATTTTCCCAAAGCTTTTTTGATATCACTTTCTATAAACTCTTCTTGGATAGCTCCAAGATAGTGATTAACAAGTTTTCCGTCCTTATACATAGCCATCAATGGAATAGGAAATCTCTCGCCAAGCTTTAACTCTGAAGCGATTGCATCTACGAGGCGGCGATTTTGAGCTGAGTTAACCAAGGTATAGTTTGCATTATAGGCTTTTCGAAACTCTTGGAGTTTCTCATTTAAAATATCATCTTCTATAGTGATGCCGATTACAATCAAATCATCTTTATATTTTTCTTGAAGTGAACTGAGATGCGAAGCGGCAGCTTTACACGGCGGACACCAGGTCGCAAAAATATCAAAGATTACAAGCTTCCCGTCGGCATTTTCCAAAATAAAACCGTTCGCTTCTTTTTTTACGATATGTTGGCTTGCATTGAGGTCCGTCAAAACATATTCATTTACGGATATCATCTCATTAGCCTCCATAATCTTGTCTTCTTGGGAACATCCCTGAAATAAAAGTGCAAATATAAATAATGCGGCAAAAATGGATTTTTTTAACATTTCAATACCTTTTTTTAGTTTTTTTAGTAAAATAGGCAAAATTATATCCATAAAGATTTTATATGCCTCTTACAAAA
>JAHJEG010000033.1 GCA_018825665.1 bacterium
GTATCTGTATCTGTATCGTTATCTGTGTCAGTATCCGTATCATTGTCAGTGTCTGAGTCAGAATCCGTATCGTTGTCTGTGTCCGTGTCAGTATCCGTGTCAGTATCAGTGTCTGTATCTGTATCGTTGTCTGTATCTGTGTCAGAATCCGTATCGCTGTCTGTATCTGTGTCAGAATCCGTATCGTTGTCTGTATCTGTGTCAGAATCCGTATCGTTGTCTGTGTCCGTGTCAGTATCCGTATCAGTATCCGTATCAGTGTCTGTATCTGTATCAGAATCCGTATCGTTGTCTGAATCTGTGTCGCTATCAGTATCCGTATCGCCACCAAGTTCTAAATTATCGTTTCTGGATAATTCTTCATCATTCATACCTGCTCTTTTGCCACTAAAGTCGTCCTCCCCATCGTCACTTTTGCCTCTTGAAAAGCTTTGTTCGTATGCTTGGGCGACAGGATTCTCTTCAATTGGACCAGAGTTTCCTTCAGAGCCTTCCTCACCGGCTGCAGTTTCAAATATATCAAATAAGTCAGCATCATTTATTATACTGTCAATTGCTTCCACTCCTGCAATGACCGAACCATCGGCCAGCACTCTAAAAATACCGTCGTATGCCGTCGCTTCCGGAAGTGCCGTATATTTAATCTGAAACAGTGCCTCAGGGTCACTGCTTACAATCTGCTCACCTTCATACATCAGTCCGTCGTATACCGCATTGCGGGCAGAACCGTCCACCCCGATAATTTTTACGTTCCCCAACGCAACCTGAACTTTTCCTATTACATCTCCAGCAGCCATATCACACCTCCAAATCTAATTGTCAGTAATGATAACATAGCCTAAGACAAGATGTACATAGTACTTTGGTATTGTTTGCACTCCTATTTGCTTATGAATGCACGAATAGCTCAAACAATCCCATAACAATTTCAATACCGATTAAAATTATTATTATCCACTCCAAAAATGAACTGTGGTTATGATTTGTAAGATCCATAACCATAACAATATCATCTTTAATACTGTTAAGTTTATATTCTACGATATCAAACCGATCTTTCAATTCAAGAATAGATGCCAATCTGTTATAGAGCATCTCTACATCTTCATTATCCCATAAAATATTCGGCTTATCCAGTAATTGCAGCTCAATGAGCATATCATGACGGATTAGGACGAGTTGTTTGGCAAATCGAGCCAAACGGGTTCGTTTGAAAATAGAGAATGTATCTGATGCATCAAGTAGATCACGACTTTTTTCATAATGTTCCGCAAGCTTTTTTTCATAGATCTCCAAGGCAACACTCTGGGAAATCACATGTGCTATAATAATCATACTTGTGAGGGAATATTCTTTTAATGTAATTACATCATTGTTTATCAAAAAAGCCTGAGAGATACCTGCGTCAATCACAAGAGGATATTCCTGATAAAATCCGGCTTTATCAAAGTCTTCCGCCTCATCGAGGCCTATAGCAGAGAGGGCGTTTATAATATCCTCTCTTTTAAAGTTTATCATGGTCAGCACATTAAACTGTGTATATGTCAGGATAGTGTCGCCTATCTCAGCGTAGTATGTTGCTTCTATCCTTTTTTTCATGGTAATATCGAGTGCATTTTCAATATCACCAAGAGAGGTGTTCTCCGGCAAATAAAAAGAAAATAATTCCATCTTCCGTTTCATTATAAAAACTCCTGTAACGTTATAATCCTAATATAATAACACAGATAGCAAACTTATAAATGCAAATATAAGTATTTTATATACATTTATATTCCTCACACTCTTAAAATGATATAATGTCACATTAACATAAATAAACATTTGAGGTTTTGATGAAAAACAAATATGCGAAGTTAAAATATATCGCACCCGATATTCAGGATGCGTTTGATATGTTTTACAATACTATGCTTAGTGATGTGCGTCTTTCATCTTTTTTTGAGAGTGATGCGCAGATACAATCATTGATTGATAAGCAAAAGAAATTTTTCCTGGAAGCTTTTGAATTGGATGTGGATCAGATTGAAAAATCTTACATAAAAATAGGTGAGATGCATTACGACATGAGGATTCCATATGTTGATTACATGAAGGGCATGGAAATTTTGCAAGAGCATTTTCTTTTGTATTCAGCCTCAATAGAGGATTCTGCTGAAATTATGAGAGAGATTTTTTCATATTTCAGATTTATCAAGTCCAAGACTGCTCAAGGCTATTTAAATAAAATGCTGGAGTCGGACGAACATGATATTCAGCTGTTTTTACAAAACATCACTACGATTAATGATGAATTTGACAAAAAAATAGTCCTAAACCGTATCAATTGGTTAAATACTTTAATACTTTCTATTAAGAATAGTATTGTGCTGGATACAAAAACAAATGATACCGAATTCAAAGAATGGATAGAGAGAGCAACTTTTATAGATATGGAAAAAAAACTTTTCTTTGAGGATTTGGAAAAAAGAATAAATATCAATACCCAAAACCTGTTCTACTTTTTGGAAAATGGGAACTACCTTGAGATGTTACCACTATACGAATCACTGCAAAATATTTACAAACTGACGCTTATTCTGAGCAATTCCGTTTCACTCACTGTTGCCGATGATTTAGTAAAAAACTTAAAAATCGATTCGCTTACCCATCTATACAGAAAAGACGCCTTTAATACATTCCTGGAAAAAGAGTTATTCTTTTTGAAACGCTCAAACTCTTATTTTAGTGTCGTATATATCGACTTGGATAAGTTTAAATATATTAATGACACCTATGGGCATTGGAGCGGTGACAAAGTTCTTGAAAAAATCGGGGAACTTATAAACAGCAATATCAGAGAATCAGATATCGGATTTAGAAACGGCGGTGATGAGTTCGCCATAATTTTAAAGCAGGCGAATGAAGAGCAGGCAAGCAAAATATGTGAAAAAATATATCAAGAGTTTTCAAGTTGTAACTTTATGCATAATGAAAAAACTTTCTTCAATGTTTCATTAAGTTATGGTGTTTTCGTTTGTGATGAGAGCACAAAAGATATGAATATTACTGATGTTATAGAAGCTGTCGACCAACGACTCTATAAAGCAAAAAACAAAAACTAGATTGCAGCATGATTGATGATTTGATTTTAAACTATGTCTTTCTTTTTGTACTGCTTGAGGTGTATGAGATAAGCTGGCAAAAAGCACCCAGCCTGATGGGTATGCTTTTGCGCATGTACAAACAGTATAATAAAAGTATTTGGCTGTTTTTAATCATGCATCCCACCTTTTATTTCAGTATAGGCTTTGCAATGCTTACAGAGTATAATTTTGCCGCTATGATGCTGCTTTTTATTAAGACTGCGGATATCGCCACAAAAATAATGCTTATAGAACAGGTTTTTATAAAAAAAGAACTCTCTCAGGAATTGGGACTGATTCTTTTAGCACCGATAAATAACTTCTTACCCTATCTGGGTCTTATCATCTATCCGGTTTTAATCATACTAGCTGTCTAACTGCGTATACCCTTTTTGAAGTTTCGCTTTTTTAGCCAGCATTTGAACACTCTGGGTGATATCTTCTCCGGCAATGTGATAATGTTCGTGAAGCTTTGCAAGAGAATCGTCAATCTTCCGGGTAAGGGCTTCTCCTAGTGTGTCTATCTGATTTTTCATAGCTGTTATTTGTTCATTTTCAGAGTATTTAATCTCTTTAGAAACAATACTAAGCTGTGCCTGAGACTTGACATAATCTGCTTTTATAACTTCCATATCTACCATCAACTCTTTTATCGTTGCATAAATATCGTGTAAGCCGTGATTTTGTTTTTCAAGTTCATTCATTTTATTGGATGAAAGGACCATCTGCTTCATGATTATCTCGCTTTGGTCTCGTATGCTGCCAAGTCTGCTTTCACTCTCGGACAAGGAGGTGCCTACACCCTCCGTTTGTGACTTGAGCGCCAGCATCTGCTTTTCAAAGGCTTTTGTGACACTTCCGAGTTCCTGAAGGGTCTGTCTTGTAATCAATCCGGCTATTGTATCTGACATATTTTTCAGTTTATCGAGATTCTCTTTTAAAAAATCCAGATCCTCTTGTACATCGTATCTGTTTTCAAAGGCTTTATTGATGGCTGCCGTGAGTTTATTGAAATGTTCTTGTTCGGCCACTCTGAGTATGTCTATATGTTTGTGAACCACATTGTCGAGTTCAGGAAGCTGCGTATGCGTAAAATCTTCAAAAGAGTTCGTCACATCCTTGTGCCAGTTGCTCAAATCATCAAATTTTTCTAAAAACTTTCCCTGATTTGTCTGGATAGCATCCAGTGCTTTGATATCTTTGCTGAATTTTTCCCGTATTTCTTTTTGGGATTCCCTGTCCTCTTGCTGAGAGATGCTTATCCTTTCTTCGAGTTCACTCATAAATTCTTTGAGCTGTGCAACCTGTGAGATAATTGTTTGTGTAAATTCACTCTGCGCTCTTGCATTTTCTGATTGTTGCGTCTGGTGAAGGATATTCATAACGATATAAAGCAACAACCCCACAAGCAAAGGGAAGAACGACTCCCTTAAAAGCATGACGACATTACTCACATCAGGATGTATTATAAAATGCACTACGGAGCTAATAGCACCGATGCCGACCATCAAAGGTGCATAATTAATCTTGTTTGGCTGTTTTAAAATATATATTTGTCTTAAGAAGAGTATGGCCATAAATAAAAAGGCCAGAAGTAAATCATTTTCAAACACAATATCTCCTATGTGTTAAAGTTTGATTATTCTATCATATATTTTTATAAAACTATATCTAAAATCTCTTTTGGCATGTGGAGGAGCACATCATGCTCGCCTGATGGAGAAAACCCCCATGTAGCAAACATAGAGCCGATGCCGGCACTCTTTGCACTCAGCATATCTTTTGAGTTGTCACCGACCATCCAGGCATTATGTCTGTCTCGGTCAAAACCATAATGGTTTAATATCTCATTGAGCATTTGAGGGTCGGGCTTGGAAGCCTTTACCTTATCCGCTCCTATGATTACGTCAAAAAGATGCGCTACCTCCAGGTGTCCCAACATCCTTTGAGCAAACTTGGTCGGAGCATTCGTAGCAACGGACAATTTAATTCCACATGCCAGAAGCTCATGCAGAGTTTCTTTTATCCCATCATAAAGATAAGGATTCTGGATACACTGCTTTTCATAATGTGCCTCGAAGATATCTCTGTCGCTGTCGTGGTAAATATCTGTTCCGTAAAAAAGCTTAGGCAGGTTTCGAACCTCCATATTTATTGCCTCGACTATGAACTTTTCTGAGAGAGGGGGAAGATTATAGTTTAATGCCCGGACATAGTTTATGGAGATGGTTATGTCTTTTTGGGAATCTAGCAGCGTACCGTCCATATCAAAGATAACAACTTTCATCCTGCCCTACTTCATCTTCTCATAGATTTCACAAAGCGCATCCACGAACAAGTCGCTGTCATTGACACATCTGCAAACCCTGTAATCTTTAAAACCAAGTTCCTCTGCTATTTCTCTGTACTCTATCTCCAACTCAAAATCAGTCTCAGAGTTGTCAATCGTAAAAGCTATAGGGTAGATTACCACGCCCCTGTTTCTGACGGTTTTGAGCTTGTCTTCCAAAGAGGGTTTCAACCATTGCATCGGTCCCACCTTCGACTGGTATGCCAGATGCGTTTCATAAAAGTCCATCTTTTGTTCTTTTAGCATCTGCTTTAAGATCTCCACATGCCGCGTAATATGTTTTTCATAAACATCCCCTGCGTCGACTATCTTTTGAGGAAGACCGTGTGCCGAGAAGATTATGTCGAAATCTCTGTACTCATCCTCTCCCATGCTCTCTTTTATTCTCTGGATTACGGCTTTGTTATAGCTTTCATTCTCAAAATAGTGTTTTATCTCAACCAAAAGCGCATCCCCCGTACTGTCATGGTAACACTCTTCAAAATCTTCCAGGGAGGACTTTGTCGTAGTTGTAGAATACTGAGGATACATAGGAATAAGATAGATCTTGTCTATATCTTCTTTGTTGAGTCTCTCTATCACCTCTTTGGCAAAAGGCGGAGTGTAGCGCATCACAAAATCCACGATATACTTTTCTCCGAGCCTCTCCTGTAGTTTTTTCACAAGACTCTGCGTATGACCCACTATAGGAGACTTCCCGCCCAATTGTCTGTATATTTCCTGAGAACTTTCTGTTCTGGTAAAAGTTATCAGACCCCCGACAAGCTTTCTGAGGAGATTACTTTTCATCGTCAAAATATTTTTATCACTGAACATATTTGTTAAAAACATCTCAACCTCTTCAAGGTTGTTGGGCCCGCCCATATTCAGTAAGATTATCGCTTCTTTTTTCAAGTTAGTCCTATTTCATTAATCTCTAATCATATCCAATTAGCTTAATTATACACTTTATTTTTAAATGGTATAATCATCGCAAAATATTTATAAGGTAAAATATGAAAATTGCTATTCCTGTTAAAGATGAGAGTCTTACGTTTTTTGGTAATGCCGGACACACTCCTGAATTTGCCGTATACGAGATGAACGGAACCGGTATGTTCAAGTCATTTAAATTAAATGAAATCAGAAAAAATCCTCGTACGGATTTGGACCATGAACATGATGACGAAGAGCATCAGTGCGGTCATGATCACGATGATGCAGAGCACATCGCGCAACATGATAAAATGGGTCTGGTTCTTGAAGACTGTAACTATATCGTCGTAAGCCGTGCTTGTAAAAATACTGTAAATACTATGAAAAACTATGGTGTCAGTGTTGTCAAATACAGTGGTGACGCACAAAAAAGTGATGCTATCCTTAGAGAGCTTTCCGCGAAATTCGCCTAAACAAAACCTTCCCTAAAAATCGGCAGATAGACTTATTTTGTACATTATCTGCTGCAGGGGCAACATCTCTTCATACATCTTATACAATGTATCTATCAGCAGTTCGCCCTTTTGTATAAGAGTCGGATCTAAAATTTTGTAGGCTGCCATCCCTTTATAGAGACTCATATCGGCACGTAACATATGCGCGTTAAAACCTCTTGGATATCTTTTGTATCCGTGTTCGAGTGTTTGATATCCGCATGCCATGAGTTTGTCCAGGAGCATGCTAAGTTCAAGCCTTTTATCTTCATCTTTTATATATTCTCTGTAAGCGTCAAGCATAGGTTTTTCAAACCATCTCACGCCCGCTGCGACAAAAAGTTCGTCCGGGGAAAAATGAAGATAGAAAGAAGAGCTCTGAAGCCTTTTTCCTTTTCCCTGCCAAAAGATGATGCCTATCCTGCTTTTTAAAGGCTCTTTGTTTGAACCCATTCTTCGGGTGTCTCTGTAGATCCTAAAAAGTGATTTGTTGATTTTAGGTTCCGCGTTTATAGTGGGTTCTAAGGCCTGAAGGTGTTCACCCATCTCTACCACAAAGGCGCGAGAGGGATTTAGGATAAGTTCTTCATACTCATTTTTATGTGCTTCAAACCATTCTTTGTTGTTATTTTTGCGGATTGTTCGTAAAAAAGTTAATGTTTTTTTACTAAAACCTTTGAATTCCACATGCCGGCCTTAGACTAACTTTCTGTTTCTAAAAGCCAAGGCAATCACCAAAAATATTATCAGATATGTGACGGGCACAAAATCAGGGATTGGAACAGGGTCGCCTTTTGCATAGGAATGAAGACCTGCAAGGTAGTAGTTAACACCGAAATAGGTCATGATTACAGATGTAAATGCCAAAAGGGAGATAACACTGAAGTTAAAATCGCTGTATATAGATTTTATAAATCTAAGGTGGATAACAATAGCGTACACAAGGATTGTCACAAGTGCCCAAGTCTCTTTTGGATCCCATCCCCAGTATCTTCCCCAGGATTCATTTGCCCAGACTCCGCCCAAAAAGTTACCTATGGTCAAAAGCACAAGCCCCACCATCAAACTCATCTCATTAATCGAGTTCAACTCTTTTATAGAGAGGCTGATATGTTTTTCATTGTTTTTGGTTTTTAACACAAAAAGAATAATACTTATAAACCCGAGCAAGGCTCCCAATCCCAAGAAGCCGTAACTTGCGGTAATCATGGAAACATGTATACTCAGCCAGTAAGAATTAAGAACGGGAACCAGGTTTGTAACCTGAGGATCCATCCAGTTCAGGTGTGCTACAAACAGGATAAGCCCCGCCAAAATACCCGTCGACGCCATAGTCATACTTGAACGTTTTGAGAAGATAAAACCTGCCAAAACAGTAGCCCACGCGATATATATCATAGACTCATAGCCGTCAGACCAGGGAGCGTGCCCCGAGATGTACCATCTGTTTATCAGACCGATGGTATGTGCCGTAAAAAACAAGATTAAAAGAGCCAGAGTCGATTTTGTAAAAAATTCTATCTTAAAACTCGGTTTTAGAATTTTTACAAAACTCAAAATCAAAAGAAGAAAACCAACCAAAAGATAAAGAGGATAAATTCTTTCAAAAATATTTGCCTCATTATAGAATACTTCTGCGAGGATTCTGTTCTGGCTTGGATATACCTCTGCTCCGTAAAACTTCTGATACTCTGCGAGCTTTGATATCGCCGTGTCGGCCTCAGACCAGTTTGCGCTTGCCAAAGCTCTGTCTATAGATGTAAAATAATCCACCGCTATGGCTCTTAACTTCTCACCGTTTTGGGGCGTGAAACTCTGAAGTGCCTCTATGGTCGCAAACCATTTGTTGTTTACATCACCCGGTTTAGGCCAGATTTTTATCAGTGCTCCGGTATAGACCATATAAGCCACATTGACGCGCTCGTCTACTTTTAATATCTCTTTGTCAAGCTTATCTCTGTATTTTGGTTCTTTTCTGATGGCTTCTTCAACTTTTTGGGAGAGCTTATATCCGCGCATATTTTCAGGATCCGTAAAAAACTGGGAAAAGGAGACATATTTGGCATCCTCTTTTGCATCGATGAGTTTATTTACTTCGCCATCTTTTGTTAAAATGATTTTGATATCTCTGTAGATGTCAGGTCTGACCATCATCCCCAAGACAACCTGATTTGCACTTAGTTTGAACTCCCCTATATTTACGCTTGAACCTCTGTGTATCTTGGCAAGTATCTCTGTTGAGAGGGTATGCATGGGTTTCATTCTTCCGCCGCTGTCCTGGACTACAAGCTCTCCAAATTTCTTGGCATGTGCATTGTCAAATGAAAGAATCGTTTTTATAGCAGGGTTTAGCTCCTCTGCATAGGACGGGGATATACTAAAAAGAACTCCCAGACCGAGCAAGAACGACAATGCTTTTGATTCGCTGGCTTTTTTTGCTTTTTTAGCCAAAGACGCAAACCTGTGCTGTTTTGAGAATAATGACCAAAACATCCCAAGAGCCAAAAGAAAATATCCTATATACGAAGGAAGGGTTCCCGGGTCATTATTTACAGAAAGGATTGTCCCCATCTCATCCTGGTCGTACGATGCCTGAAAAAATCTGTATCCTCTGTGTTCGAGGATATTGTTCATAAAAATTCTATATGGCATCTCCACGCCCTCTTGTTTATCCACTAAGACAACCTCGCTCGCATAAGAAGCGGGGCTCATAGAACCTGGATAACGGTCAAGCTGAAAATCAAGAAGCTTTATCTCAAAAGGCAGCTGCAGTTCTTTTGCCCCATACGAGAGATGTACATCCACACCGTTGATATCGTTATGATACTCTTTTGCCATTTCCCCGCTTCTTCCAAAGATCAAGACCTCTTTTGAGACATCATCGACACGCACATTAAAACGAAGGGCATCATAGCCCGGCTGTCTCGCCGAAGCATTTGGATTTGAGACGATCTTAGTTGTGGAATGGGGTATAAACTCACGTAGGACGAAGTTGTTTTTTTCGGCTGTAAAAAGTGTTCTGCTTGTAAAGAGTTCTTTTTCATTCGCAATCAGCTCACCTTTTGAACCATCATCCATTTTCAGATAGCTTAGGGGCATACTGTGATTCATATATAAGATATCATCTTCGATAAACATAGAGATAACGGTTTTATCAAAGCTCTTATTGGAGCCAAAATCAAGAACAAAATCGCTGTCTTCATAGTATTCACCATGCTTAAGCGTAATCGGCTCACCTTGCCCGCCGCCAGTTACCATCATCTTGGCAACGGCCTGTCCGCCCTCTTTGAGCTCTACCGTCTCTTCTATCGCATCATGTATATATTCTCTCAGCTCGACTTCAACATTTTTTCCCTCTATACTCAAAGAAGATGAAAGGCTGTTTGTACTTTTTTTAGACAGATATACAATCTCGCTTGTCGAGACTTTTTTACCGCCTGCAGAAGCATCAACCATGAAAAAAGTATCGCGGCTCAGCATCGTAGAACTGCTCTCACCTTCACGGATGTGCATAGAGCCTTCAAACCCTACAAAACGGGTAATCGCAGCACCCAGCAATATAACTAAAAAAGCAAAGTGGAAAATAAAGATAGGAGCCTTTTTTAAAGTGTACATTTTAAAATTATAGATATTGAGAATAAGGTTTAGGGCTAAGAGAGCGAGTAAGAGTTCAAACCATCCTGCATTGTAAATATCTGCTTTTGCGGTGATAGTGCCATAGTCATTTTCGACAAATGTCGCATAACCGATTGATACGGCAAAGATGCCCATAAGCACTGCCATCGTCTTCATAGAGCTCAAGAAGGATAAGAGGTTTTTCATAAATTAGCCTTTAATTAAAAAAGGGATATTTTAATCAAATTAAGCTAATACTAGGTTAAAGAGGCGAAACTATTGATTCACTCCTTTAAAAACTCCTCAATATACTCAGCTATACTGTCTATAGCTTCCGTAGCCTTAGAGTAATATACCTTGGTGAAATACCTGTCGTCTATAGCGTCGCTTGGTTCAAGATTATTTAAAATGGAATACTCACTGAGCTGTGCAAAATAGGTCACATCCAGAACATTTCCGCTTGTGCCTATCACTACGATGAGATCGCATTCATTGAGGGCGTGTATCAATTTTTCATATTCGGGAGCCGCTTCTCCAAAAAATACGATATTGGGTCTGAGTTCACCGTGGCAAGACGGGCATCTCTTATAGGTCAATGCATCCTGAGCTCCATAGGCGATATCCAGGACCATTGCACATTCTCTGCATCTAAGTTCACGAAGAAATCCGTGCAGATGCACGATCTCATCCCTTTGCATTCCCGCCTTTTCAAAAAGATCATCCACGTTTTGCGTAAGTACCGAGATGGCATGTGGAAATCTCTGCTTTAGCTCCACTATGGTTTTGTGCGCATGGTTAGGCTCTTTGTCTTTGATGTCTGCACGTCTTGCATCATAAAACTTTTTTGTTGCTTCTGCATTTGTATCAAGACAACCGGCAGTGCATATCTCCTGTATATTATGGTTTTCCCATAAACCATCACCGCCTCTAAAAGTGGATATTCCTGATTCTGCACTGATTCCTGCTCCGGATAAAATCAAGACCTTCGGCATAGACGCTATCCGATTACCTTTTTTCTACCATATTGTCTAAATGTCTAAACAACTCTTGCGAAGCCTTTTCAGCCCCTTTGAACATCTCAATAATCTCATTTGAATTAGAATCGATATCCCGTTCAAGTATGCTTATCACTTTTGAGATATTGGCATGAACTTGTTTATGCGGCTCTATAATATTTTTGTACGAACTGCTTGTTGCAAAGTTTTCTTTTCCCTCTTTTGCGTACCACTTACCAAGGTTGCATGTCGTATGGTCGCTTAGCTGTATATTCGTATTTCTTTCAAATACGCAGGAATATGCTGTGTTTTTATAGATCATATGGTCTAGTTTTGCCATATTCGTAAAGAGCTCGTGACCGATTACCGTATTGTCTGATTTGATTTTATGGGCATTGTCGATAAGCTCAAGCAATATATTTTTAAACTCATCCAATCTTTCCTGGGAAGAGATGGCATGGCTTTCAATCTGCTCACTGTTTTGCGACATGCTTGTAGAGTTTTGTTTGAGTACGCTTATATTGGCTTCGACCTCGCTTGTAGCCTTTTGCGTTCTCTCGGCAAGTTTTCTGACCTCATCAGCCACCACGGCAAATCCGCGTCCGTGTTCGCCCGCCCTTGCAGCTTCAATCGCAGCATTTAGAGCCAGAAGATTTGTCTGGTCTGAGATATCTTTGATGAGTGAAATCACATCAAAGATCTCTTCAACATTCGAATTGAGCTGTTCTGCAGATATCCTTGAATCACTGATCATCTCTGTGATGTTTGAAATAGTGCCTATAATCTCATCGGTTGAGAGGGTTACTTTGGAGATAACATTTTGCGTATCTTCGTTTAGGGTATTTATCTCATTTACGTTTTCAACATTTTTTTTCATACTGTTGCGAAGGTTTTGGGCATTGTTGATGGAACCGCCTATCATCTCATAAGAGAGGGTGAGAGTCAAGAAGTTTTTTTCTATACTTGCTTTTACTTCTCTGGCTGATTCTTCCGCTATATGGGCCTGCTCCTGTGCATCTATTGCTATAGTTTGAACTTTATCCAAAAACATATTTATGCTTGAGCTTGCCTTTCCGAGTTCATCATTTGAATTCACCGGGAGTCTTTTTGAGAGGTCTGCATCACCCTGTGCCAATTCTACAACAACATTATCAAGATAGATGATAGGGTCGCTTACGGCTTTTTTAATTATCAGCATCAAAAATACAAATATGAACATCTCGATAATAAATACGATCAGCATCTGCTGAAGGAGCGAGCTTTTAGAATGGTCTATCATGCTCTCAACATTGGATATTTTGTTTCCGATTATCGCATATCCCACGACATCATTGGAGTAATCCAAAATAGGCTCCGATACTATGAAATGCTGATCTGTAACCTGATAGTCCTCACTGCTTGCTATATCGATACTGCCGTTGCCAAGAGCTTCTCGTATCTCTTTTAAAAATTCTTTGTCTACCACTTCCTCTTTTACTGCCAGGGTATACTTACCGATTTTTGGAGCATCCTGGAGTGAAGTTGCCGTTGATAGGTATTTATTGTCCATGACGATAAGCATCTCATAGCCGTTGTTTTTCTTGGCACTTTTGATAATCGAGTTCAGCCCCTGCATAAACTCAACCGAACCGAAATAGTTTTCATGTTCTATAATAGGTGAAACTCCGCGAAGGACCAGACCTGCACGGCCCAGTTCTATAGCCACAAAGGGTTTTTTCATAACCTTAACATCCACTATCGTCTTTCTAAAAGAGCTTAGGTCATCACCGTATTTCTCCGGTTTCCAATTTCTTAAAAAACTGCGTGTATCGGCGTCGTGGACATGTATCTTGATATTATTATATTTTGTGTTGTCTTTAAACTCTTTGGATATTGACGAGAGCCCGTTTATGGCGAGGTCCCTGTCGTTTTCCATAAGGGATCTGATCACGTTGTAGTTTCTGGATATATTTATGGCATTTGTCAAACCTATATCTTCTTTTGATTTCATCAATTCATTATACGTCATACGGATAGATTCTGACTGTGTAGTATATACATCCTTTTTCATCTGACTGATCGAATAAAAATAATTTCCGATTATAACTATGAACCCCACTACGATTGATAGAAACAAGGGTATATATATTTTTTTACTGATAGATAAATCTGACATGCGCCGGCCTTAAAATTAAAATTGCAAAGATTCTATCATATTGTTTATGTTTTTACAATTTAATCAATTCTATATTTTCAAACAATAGATTATATTTTTCAACAGAATATTTAAGCCTCTTCAGAGTGATCTCATATATATTCGTATAACCGTTTTTAAATGCCGGAGAACTTTTCTTTGTCGCTTCGCTCGATTGCACCAAAATAAAGCGTCTTGTTCCCCCGTCTTCGCTGTTTAGCCGCATAACCGCTTCTGCTGTGGTTCCGCTTCCTGCAAAAAAATCCAAAATGAGCGCATCCTTTTTCTGATACGTAACAGACTCAAGAAGCAGTTTTATCAGACCAAGAGGCTTTGGTTTTGTAAATGCTTCAAATCCGAAAAGTGTATTCATCTCCGATGTCGCGTCCTCATATGTAGGAGTATTGTAGCTCTCTTTTGTCAGCATATTTCGCATAGACTTTCGTTTTGATTCCTGTTTTATGAGGTTTATTCTAAAGGGTACTTTTGCCACCGTGAATTTCTCACCCTTTTGTATCAGGGTGTCTATATACTCCTGAGTGTATCTCCACGAACCCTTTATTCTGAACTGATTTGCATTTTTTCCGTTTACTATCTGCACATCATCGAGTAAAACACACTCTATTGTTTTACTCGACATATCCGATGCTCTGATGAGAGAATCACTCAGATTAAAATCTACGCTTGCGGCTTGAAAGAGCAGCTCTTTTGGAGGATTGTGTTTGAAATTAAGAGGATAGGCTTTTTTCTGAGATGATTTTTCAACGCTCAGCATGGGTGCTCTTTCTCTATTTTTTGCATAAGACAAGATATACTCGCTCACCTTTGAGACTTTTTTGTGCAAAAAAGAGGGTTTGTTTTTCTTTTGCCATACAAACTGTGCTATAAAATTATCCTCACCGAATATTTCATCACATACAAGTTTCAGCTGTGCCGCCTCATTGTCGTCGATACTGATAAAAATAACACCCTCATCACTTAAGATTCCACATGCCAGAATGAGCCTGGGATAGATAAAGTTAAGCCAGGCACTGTGAGGATCTCGGCATGTGGAATCTTTCGCAAAATTATCTTCATAGACAAACTTGTGATTTTTTGTATTATAGGGAGGGTCGATGTAGATTACATCTATTTTATTTTTGTACTCTTGTGCCAATATTTTAAGAGCATCGAGATTATCCCCGTTTACAAGGAGGTTGTTTGTTGAGAATTTTATCTTTGTCCTGGATCTGCTTTTTGTAAAAGATTCCCTTTTCGCCTCATCTTTTAAAGCCCAGTTGAGTGAATACACAGACATCTTTTACCTCCAAATCCGCTCTGGGCGCGCTATGCTAAGCTTTTTTAAATACTATCCTGTAGTCTTTATTCTCAAGTTCCGTTGCTTCATATGTAATATCCGAAGGTATCCTCGCATAAAGCGGCGCAGGCTCATGAAAGAATATCCCCACCAGTCTCTCATTTTTATTTTTCAGCAGACTCAGCCCGACAATAGCATTGACCATAGGTTCGGGAGGAGTGCACTCCGTAGCATCAAACTCATAAAACACTAGACCCTCCTGCTCATATTTGTAGAACTTCAAGGTCGCTCTTTTTACCTCTATTAACTCTTTTTCCAATTTTCAGACCTTAATATTTTTTTCAAATTCAGATAAAGAAAAAATCTGTTTTTCTAATATATTTATATCTTTTACAGTTGCATTTAGCATCGGGTCCGCTTCTGAGAGTATTTCCTTTATTTTGGAGATATCACTTGTTGTTTTTTTACTCGAAAGTAGGATAAAGTCATCTCCTTGAAAACGAAACAATATCACATCTTTGAAACTCTTAGAGAGGCAAAGAGCAACTCGTTTCAACAACTTATCACCTTCCTTCCAGCTATGATTTTGATTAAAATGTGTAAAATTATGAAGACTAATGAGCGAAATATAGTTGTAAATTTTAGAATTTGCATTTTGATTCAATATCAGATCTAAATATTCCTGATTATATAAGCCTGTAATTTGGTCCTTATAAAAATAAGCAAAACGTTCCTGTTCAATCTCTCCTTTGGGAAGTTGTGTCGTTTTAGAGTTCGTGTTGATACTATTTAATGCTTCTAGCGCAAAAGGGACAATTTCCGGATCAAACTGTTTCGCACTGTTTATCGCTATCTCCTGCAGTGCCGCCTCAACACTCAAACGAGGCTTGTAAATACGGTTTGTTGTCATTGCGTCAAAGGCATCTGCTATTATCATAATTCTTGATAAGAATGGAATCTCCTCCCCTTGTAATCCTTGAGGATAACCGTTTCCGTCATACCTTTCATGGTGCGACAGAATAATTGTTACCAGTTCTTTATACATCGGAATCTTTGCGAGCATTTGTGTTCCTGCCGTGACATGACCTTGAATCAGTTTATATTCATTCTCGTCAAGGTTTCCGGGTTTTAGCAAAATGGCATCCGGAGTTACAACCTTGCCTATGTCATGGAGTATTCCGGCTCTATATATAAGATCACATTGCTCAAGAGTGCATTTCATATGCTCTGCTATAGCTTTGCAGTACGTAGCCACGCGCTGGGAATGTCCTCCTGTATATGTATCTCTTCGCTCAATCAGCTCTACAAGAGCAATGAGTGTTTGCTCATAATTGTCAATTTTTTCACTCTCCAATTCACTGTTTTTTTGAAGCTCTTCTTTCACCATCTCTTCTAAATGAAGTTTATATTCCCTATTTTGACGTAGTGCAATTATCTTTTCAACAACACGAAAGAGAGTACTGTTCATACTGTTAAAATCAACAGGTTTCAGGAGATAACCACTTATATCAAGTTTGATTGCATCCATTAAATAGTCAGATTCAGAAAAAGCGGTCAAAATTATCACCTCCTGATCTGGAGATTCCTTTTTAATTGCTCGAATCATCTCTATGCCATCCATATTTGGCATTTTAATATCTGTTATAACTAGGTCAAACTGATTTTTTTTAAAGTTTTCCAAACCTAAAAGACCGTCATTTGCACTGACCACCTTGGCAAAAATATTTTTAAGATAATCCGATACCATCGCCTGAAGTTGTGCATCGTCTTCTACATATAAAACACTCAAACTTGAACAAAGCTGTTTTAACTCTTTTAGTGAACCCATGCTGTCTCCTCCTCTATATTTGTATTCTCTAAAGGTATTTCAATTGTGAAACAGCTTCCATCTTTTATATTTTTCCATTTTAAATTTCCGCTGAAATGTTTTTGTAAAATAATCATAGACATATAGATTCCAAGACCGGTTCCATTTTGACTTTTTGTAGTTACGTAAGGTTCCCCCAGTTTAGTTATAACAGATTTATCAATCCCGCCTGCATTATCTATTACATCGATAGTAAGGATCTCTGAAGTAACTCTGGTAATGACATCAATTTTAGCATTTTTTACTTTTTTCTCTTTCATTGCATCTTTGGCATTATTAAACAGATTAATCAGTACCTGTATCAGTTCATTGGGAAAAGTATACAGCTCAATATCGCAGCTATTTATAAAATGAATTTCAACCTGGTTATTTTCCATTATCTTATGAATCATACTCTCAAGTTTTTCATATATTTTACACAATGAGATTATTTCTCTTGTCTTTTCCGGTTTAAAAAATGTACGAAAATCATCAATTGTATGACTTAGATACTGCGTTTGTTCCATTAATACATCGGTTAGTTTAATGATATCTTCAGGCGTAATCTCTTCTTCAAGTTCAAGTTGCGCTTTCAAATTATTGGCTACCATCCCTATCACGGCCAGGGGTTGCCGCCATTGATGAGCTATCATCCCAATCATATCGCCCATTGCTGCCTGACGCGATTGCGCAAGCATAAGCTCCTCTTTTTTATGCATATCCGTTATATCCATAGCCGAAGAAACTATGATTCTCATCCCGCTGTATATATTTCCAAGGGGTGCATAAGAAAATATCCAAATTAATTCTCTTCCATCTTTTGTAGTGACACTAATATTTCCTTCATCAACCCTTGTACCATTCTCAAAAAGTTTGTCTACGTCTAAACTTTTTTCAGCAAGAGAAGTTTGTTTGTGCCATGCTTCAATCGTAGGTATATCTTTTATGGAATATCCACTGAGCTCTTCCCAAGATTCATTTACCATAAGAACCGTTCCATCTTCCGAATGAAGCATTATAGGATTTGGAGCAAAACGAATAATGTTTTCAAATTCATTCTTTTTCGATTCAAGTTCTAACATCAGTAATTTAATTTGCGAAATATCTTGAATAATAGAGATAAAGTAAAGAGGATTATGATTGCTATCTCGAATAAGAACTACAGATAAATGTATCCAAATAATATTGCCATTCTTCTTAATATAGCGTTTTTCCATGCTATAGGTGTCTTTTTCCCCGGCTATGAGTTGTTTCACGTAATTCAAGTCTTTGCTTAGGTCATCGGGATGGGTGATGTCTTGGAAAGTCAGTTTCAATAGTTCTGCTTTGGTATATCCGACAAGCCTGCAGAAATATTCGTTTACCTCCAGCCATGAACCATCCGCTGACACATGGGCGATTCCGATTTGTGCCGCTTTAAATGTAGTTTCATATTTAATATGGCTTTCATTGAGTTTTTCACTCAGCGCTTTTTCTTTTGTAATGTCATTTCCGGTTGCTATGATGCCAATGACATTTCCCGCACTATCTGTTTGTCTTACATTGTTCCATGATATAAGATGCTTATTTCCTTTGGCATCTATAATTTCATTGATATAATGTGCTGTTTCTTTTTTTTTCAATAATGAAACAAAAACTTTTCTCGTCTCCTTAAGAAGCTTTTTATCTATAAAATTATCAAACCAATTTAAGCCTATAAGCTTCTCTTTACTTAACCCAAGCAATTTACTTCCGGTATTATTAATAGATACAATGGTTGATTTTGTATCTAAAACCATAATGAGTAATCCTGAGACTTCAAGATAAGAAGTAAGTAGTTGATGTTCATTTTCAACTTTTTTCTCCAACTCTTTTTTCTCTGAAATATCATGAAAAAACATAACTACACCTGTTATTTGTCCATCTTCCATAATAGGGCTTCGTACATATTCCACATGAAATCCTCTACCCTCTTTATTCCAAAAATAATCCTCGCCTCTGGATTCTTTTCCTGTCTTTATCACTTCATTGATAGGACATTCCTCCTCCGGATAATAAGAGCCGTCCTCTTTTGTATGGTGCCATATTGCATGGCTTGTTTTGCCAAGAAGATACTCTGCTGAGTATCCAAGCATTTTTGCAGCTTTTTTGTTTACAAAAATATGGCGGCTAAAAATATCAAGTCCCAATATCCCTTCTATGGAAGATTCTAAAAGAAGAGAAAGTTTATTTTGAAGTTCCCTGTTTGAGGACAAAGATGCATGAAGCTCTTCGTTTGATGATTGCAGCTCTTCATTGGATGTTTCAAGCTCTTCGACCGTAGATTGAAGTTTTTCATTGGATTCTTGAAGTTCTGAATTTATCATGGACATATTCTGTTTGGAAAATAACAGTTCATCAAACATGCTTTGTATTTCATCTCGAGATTCATTTAATTGCACAGACAGAGTATGAATGATTTTATTTTCATTCATAGACGCCAGGGAAGAACCTGTAAACTGTATATCGTCCGATGAAATCTCCTCAAAACTCATCAATATCATGGATGTAGTTGATTCAAATTCAAAAGGCTGTGCCACAATCCTTAGAAGCACTTCTTCCTTTTTGGATTCAAGCTGAATGAATTTTGTCCTCTCTAGTTTCTTTGAGACAAAAACATGATTTAAAAGCATTCGGATATCATAGTGCAGCCGCTTATCCAGATTCATAAACAGATTTAGGCTTACAATCCCGTCCGAATAGTTCAGATAAGGGATATTCCCTTTTTTATACACGATAGTATAATCACGGTCAATAATCAAGCAGGCATTTTTATAATACTCAAACATTGTATTTTTTAATGATTCTTCGATTTTTTCAACATTTACAGTTTTCATGCGTTCTCCTCTAGAGGGTGACAATTTTTTTTGATATTTATCTATACTATGCTGTGGAAATTTAGATAGATACACTTCCTCTTTTTTTTCATAAATCTTATACTTGTTATCAATTGTCAAAAAGTAATTTGTACAGCTTGCAGTAGACTCAGATGGACCTAAAAAAAGTAAACCGTCTTTATTTAAAGAAAAATGAAATAAAGAAAAAACCTCATTTTGTACAGAATGTATAAGATAAATCAGTACATTTCTGCAACTAATTAAATTCATATTGATAAAAGGAGGATTGTGTAAAAAATTATGATGTGCGAATACCATTTGTTCTCGCAAGGATTTAATTACTTCGTAACCATAAGGTGTCGGAGTAAAATATTTTTGCAACCATTCAGGTTTTACATTTTGGAGATTTTCTTTTGAATATTCTCCTTTTCTAGCCTTTTCCAAGGCAATATCATCTATATCTGTAGCAAAAATTTTTATATTTATTTTTTTATCAAGTTCTTGGCTTATTTCGTTCACAAGAATTGCTAAACTGTACGCTTCTTCTCCGCTCGAACAAGCAACACACCATATACGAAACTCACTAAATTCCTTTTGGATTTTAAGATTGATTCTCAATTTGGCTTGAAGCGCCTCAAAAGCTTCCTCTCCACGAAAAAACTCGGTCACACCAATTAAAACCTCACGGTTTAATATCTCAATCTCTTTCTTATTTTTTTTTATATATCCTGCATATGCTTCTAAATTTTCCAGATTCAAAAACTCTATTCTCTTTTGTATACGCCTGAGTACTGTTTCATCCTTGTATTTGAAAAGATCAAGTTGCTTTTCTGTACGAAGGAGCTTTCGGATCTCATCAAAAGGGATATCTTCAGTGTAGTACGTTCCTTCGTTTACGGCATGTGCAAATTTTATAAGCATTTGCGCAATATCTTTGACGCGCAGTATATAATCCACAACTTTCGCTTCAATTGCACTCTGTGGCATATGGGCAAACATTGCTTCTTGTGGATGCTGTACCACTGTAATCCCATTGTTGTTTTTTACGGCTTGCATTCCGGATGTACCGTCACTTCCGGAACCCGAGAGTAAAACAGCAACTATCTTTGAGTTTTTTATCGTGCATAATGTCTTGAATAATATATCAATATTTGGAAAAGGAAAAGGGGTATCTGTAACAACTTCTCTAACAGAAGGTTTGTTGTTTTGAATATATATTTCCAATTCTGAAGGAAGGATATAAAGTATGTCAGGCTTAAAGAGCGTTCCACACTCTATACTTTGAACTTCTATACTACTTTTTCTGCCAAGCAAGCCCGCTAACATGCTATTTTCACCTTTTGCACAATGCTGCGCCAAAAAATAAAAAAAACCCGATTTTGGAGGTAAGCTTGCCACAAGTTCAGATAAGGCTTCAAAACCGCCTGCACTCGAACCTATTGCGACATAAATAGAAGAGGCTTTCTTTTTCATAAAATGTACCGACCTTTGTTCATATAAACATATTTATACTCCATTTATAACACAATCTGTATTAATTTATTGATAAAATCTATGTTATTTTAAGCTTGCATATACTAAAAAAGAGTTTTTTACTCTACTCACTGCACATTAGGAAAACTGTTTTGCGATTCTTATCTCAAAACCTTTTCTCTCACCCTTGAGCAGTTCCACACATCCGCCGTGGGCCTCTGCGATTTGTCTGCTTAGAACCAGTCCCAGACCGTTGCCCTTTTCTTTGGTGCTTTTAAATGCTTCAAAAAGCTCTTTTTTGTTTTCTATTGCGATTCCGCTGTCATAGATGTAAAACCTGTGAAAACTGGCATCATTCTCATACACGATCTCAACACTTCCCTCTTCGTTCTCATCAAGCTCAATGGCATCGATAGCATTGATAATGAAGTTTGAGAAAAGCATCTCCAAAAGGTCTTTGTCCGCATTTAATATAAACTTTTGCTCAGGGAAGATAAAACGGATCTCTTTTGAGTATGCATAATAGCCTATTGCCATATCTATAGACTCTTTTAGCTCACTCCACATAAAGGGAGCGATATTTGCCTCAACACCCTTGGAAAACATCAAAGTGGCTTTGATAATCCTGTCGATGCGATACACGGATTTTTGGATCTCTTCAACGATGGGGATGTTTTCCGGGATAACCCTCTTTTTTAAAGCCGAACTTAAAAGAGAAATGGAACCGATGGGATTGCGTATCTCATGTGAGAGATGTGCCGCCATCTGCCCCATGGTAGCGAGGTTCTCTTTTCTTTTTTGTTCCGTTATATCGGTTGCGCTGAGCATGAACTTGTCTTGGTAGGAGGAGCTTTTGATGAGATAGGAGCGTTTTTTGAAACTCACTTCATAATCATCATTTTTGGATTCCAGGAGCTCAAGCAGTTTTCCAAGAGATTTGGCCTGGGAATTTTGTAAAAAAACCTCCCCCTCCTCATCCAGGATCCAGATAGCATTTGGCAAGAATTCGACCACTTTTTCCACAGTATCCTGCAGATGGGTGTAAGACTCTTTTAGGTCCGTAAATTCCCGCTCGACCTTATAGGTCTGCTCTATTAAAAGATTTAATTCCTGGGGCGTGATACCGGACATCAGTCGCTAAATCCCACTAATATCTTATACAAAGAATGGGCATCATCGCTTCCGCAAAGCTCCCTTATCGAATGCATTGCAAAAGTAGGAAGACCTACATCCAAAGTCTCGATTCCTAGTCTTGTGGCAGTGATGGGTCCTATCGTAGAGCCGCATCCCATATCGCTTCGTGTCACAAACTTCTGAATCGGTTCATTAAGTGAAGAGGCAACATTCATAAACCTTGACATTGTCTTGGAGTTTGAGGCATAACGCTGATTGGAGTTTACCTTTATGACCACGCCTGCATTGATATGGGGGGCATGGTTTTCATCATGTTTCGCCGGATAGTTTGGATGTATGGCATGTGCATTATCCGCAGAGATCATCACTGAGGAGCGTACCATCTGTATATATTCCTCATAGTCGCCAAACATCCTTCTGAGCGTGTTTTCCAAGAAGGAGCCGGCAGCTCCGGAAGTCGAAGCACTCCCCACCTCTTCATGGTCGCTCGCGATAAAGAGCATAGGCTTGTTTGCATCTATACTGCAAATGCTCAGCATCCCTACATAACAGCTCAGAAGATTGTCCAGCCTTGCACTCGCTATGAAGTCATTGTCTATTCCGACATAAGAAGCATTTTGAGTATCATAAAGGCTCAGCTCATTGGCGTAAAGTTCTACAACCTCGTCAATTCCACATGCCAGAAGCTGGTCTTTTATAAAATGCTCAAAACTAAAGCTGTTTCCACATGCCAGAATCGGAGAGATATCCGTCTGGGCGTTGATGGTCTTGGCTGTGTGTACATCTCTGTCCAAATGTATCGCAAGAGAAGGGATAATCGCAATAGCTTTTTTGACATCTATAAGAGCATCCCGGATTCGGTTGTTCGTATCAAGATAGCTCACCCGTCCTGCCAAAGACAAATCTCTGTCAAACCATGGATTCAACAGTATCCCACCATAAGGCTCAACCGCGAACTTCACAACCCCGTCATTTTTAATAATCGGATTTGGTTTGAGTTTGAGATTTGGAGAGTCCGTATGTGTTCCCACCATAGTATAGTTTCTGCTCTTTGGATAGGTAAAAGCGATAACAGAAGAGTCGTTTCTGCTCACAAAATACTTTTCGCCCTCCTGCAGATTCCACTTCTGATCCTCAAAAAGCTCTATAAAACCTGCATTCTCAAACATTCCCGACATATTTTTCGTAGCATGAAAAGGGGTTGGCGAGGCATCCAAAAAACCGAGTAAGCCTTCATTAAAATCTTGTTTGTTCATCTTTTTTATCCTTCTATAATATCCACGTGTTCATTATTTTCCAGTGCCAAAATTATTTTTCCGTCTACTCTGATAGCTGAGTCTATAACAACATTATGCAGTTTTGAGATTACGGTTATCTTAAGGGGTCTGTTTCCCGGATTTTGTCGCACAAGCATATACAGGTCCTCAAGGACTTTCATGTTCGTATCAAGCCTTACAGCCAGATTCAGCGGTTCCTGCGGCTTTTCACGCACTTCTGTTTTTGTTTTTTTCGTCTCTTTTTTTGCTTCTTTGAGCGTCATAATCTTTGTTACGCCGATTCTTGTAAACATCTCCGTATGCGTAATCTTGGCTTTAAAGGCGACCGGCTCGTTCAAATCCATCTCACTCAGCTGTTCGAGCTTGTCTGAAAAGAGCATAATCTCTATATTTCCGTGAAAGTCCATAAGAGAAACGATTCCAAAAGCGTTCCCTTTTTTGGATACTTTTTTTTGTATCTCTTCAACCTTGCCTATAAAGATGGCGCTGGAACCGTCTTTTATATTTTCAAGCTCGGAAGAGAGCGTATATGTCAACTCATCCAGTGCGTCTCTGTATTCGTCCAGAGGGTGCCCCGATACATAAAAGCCCAGGGTTTCTTTTTCAAACTCCAAAATCTCTTTGAGCGTATATTCATCCGAATTTGTCAGTTTAAGTTCTACCGTAGTTATCTCGGCATCGTCTCCAAACAAAGAACCCATCGCATTTTTCTTTGCCACCGAAGCATCTTTTGCCGTATCGACGATAAGCTCCAACTGATCCAGAAGTGCTTTTCTCGAAAAGCCGTATCTGTCAAATCCGCCCGATTTTATAACCGATTCTATAAATCTTTTATTGACCTTTGAGGGATCGATTCTGTTTACAAAATCCTGTATGGAAGTAAAATTGCCGCCCTCTTTTCTTGTTTCAAGGATAGATAAGACAGCGGATTTTCCCACACCCTTAATCGCACCAAGACCAAAGAGGATAATCTCCTGCTCATCTTTGGTGATGGCGGAAAATTCCAATTGAGAATCACAAACGTCAGGCGGCGAGAGTTCTATACCCATTCGCTTCACCTCATCGATGTAACGCACAACCTTGTCCGTGTTGTCCTTGTCCGAGGTAAGAAGAGCCGCCATAAACTCGTTGGGGTAGTAGGTCTTGAGCCATGCTGTTTGAAAGGTGACCATCGCATAAGCCGCGGAGTGTGATTTGTTAAATCCGTATCCCGCAAATTTTTCTATCAGGTCAAAAAGCTTTGAGGCTTCATTATAGTCAAAGCCCTGCTTTTGGGCACCCTCTGAAAACTCGGCATTGTACACATTCATATCTTTTTTCTTACCCATGGCACGACGGATAATATCTGAATACCCAAGGCTGAATCCGCCGATAGTCTGGACTATCTGCATAACCTGTTCCTGGTACACGATGACCCCGTAGGTGTTTCCAAGGATAGCTTCCATAGGTTCAAAGGTATATTCTATAGCCTCACGCCCGTGTTTACGCTCGATAAAACTATCAAGCATCCCGGACTCCATAGGTCCCGGACGGTACAGTGCCAAGACCGCAATCAAATCCTCAAAATTATCGGGTTTCAGACGTTTGTTCAAATCCTGCATTCCCGAGGACTCTATCTGGAACATCCCGACAGTTTCACCGGTTCTTATGACCTCGTACACTTTTTTGTCATTCTCGTCTATCTTGTGCCAGTCTATATCTTTTTTATATCTTCTTTTGATAAGCTTGATCGCATTATCGATAACATCCAGAGTCTTCAGACCGAGGAAGTCAAATTTGATCAAATCGACATCTTCTAGATAGTTAAGCGAATACTGCGTTACAAATGTCGTCTCACCCGATGGCTTGTAGATAGGTGTCTTATACCAGAGCTCTTCATTGGAGATAACGACACCTGCTGCATGCATGCCGGAATTGCGCTTGAGCCCTTCGAGCTTTTTGGCAAATTCCCAAACTCTTGCGGCACTTGGGTCTGTTTCTATAAGTTCTCTGAGTTTAGGCTCTTTTTGAAAAGCCCCGTCAATAAACTCCCCTTTTTTCTCTTTTCCGTTGAGAGTGATACCAAGCTCGTCGGGAACCAGTTTTGCCATCTTGTCCGCCTGACTCAAAGGCATATCCAAAACCCTTGCTACGTCACGGATAACCCCCTTTGCAAGGAGCGAACCGAAGGTGATGATCTGCGCCACCTGATTACGTCCGTATTTCTCGACAACATAGTCTATAATCTCTCCGCGGCGCGCCTGCATAAAGTCCATATCGATATCGGGCATGGAGACACGCTCAGGATTGAGAAACCTCTCAAAAAGCAGATCATACTTCATAGGGTCGATATCCGTAATATCAAGCGAATACGCGACAAGACTCCCCGCGGCAGAACCGCGTCCGGGTCCTACGGCGATGCCCATCTCTTTTGCAACCTTCACGAAATCCCAGACTATAAGCATATAGCCTGGAAACTTCATGTCGTTTATGATTTTCATCTCAAAATCAAGTCTCTCTTTGTATTCCTGATGCTTGGCATGTGGAACATGCACCAATCTGTTTTGCAAACCTTTTTTACAGCAAAAGATAAAATATTCCGCATCGTTTTTGTCTGCCCCGCTCTTCCATGCTTTTTTGTCATCTTTTGAAGCATCTTCGGGCAAAGGCGCGTCATCTTCATAGTTGATATCCAGTCCCTCTTTTTTTGCATATTCGGGAGTAAACTTAAAATTCGGAGGAGTCGGATCGCCCAGTTTTAGTTTGAGATTACATTTATCCACAATCTCCTGAGTGTGGGCAAGCGCTTCTGGGATATCTGCAAAAAGTCTGGCCATCTGCTGTGGGCTTTTGAGATAAAACTCATGTACGGAATGGCGCATACGGTTTGGGTCATCATAGAGCTTATTCATCCCGATACACATAAAAGCCTCATGATACTGGGCATCACCCGGATATGTATAATGGGTGTCATTCGTAGCCACCACTTTTATCCCCGTCTCTTTGGATATCTTGAGAACCTGATCATCTATAAAAAGCTGGTCACCGATACCGTGACGCATAAGTTCAAGATAAAAATCATCTCCGAAGATATCCTGATACTCCCGTGCGACTTCCAAAGCACCGTCATAACCAAGAGCGCCGTTTTTTACATTTCTCTCATTTGAGAGGTTTAAATGCCAGTTCACTTCGCCCTGAAGACAGGCGGAGGTGCAGATAAGACCTTCGCTGTGCTCGCGGAGTTCCTGTTTGTTAATGCGGGGAAAATAGTAAAATCCGTCTATAAATGCCTTGGATGAGAGATACATAAGATTCTCATACCCTTTTTGGTCTTTGGCATAGAGACAGATATGAAACCTCTGTTTTGTGCTTTTGTCATCCAGGGTGTCTCCGTTGTGTATATAACCTTCCATCCCGATGATGGGCTTGATTCCTGCATCCGTCATCTGCTGGTAAAAGTCAATCGCGCCAAACATGTTTCCATGGTCGGTCATGGCTACGGACGTCATTCCAAGCTCTTTGACTCTGCTTACGAGATTTGTGATTTTGTTGGCACCGTCGAGCAGTGAATATTCTGTGTGCAAATGGAGATGTGTAAAGGGTTGAACGCTCATAATATATTGCCTGTATTCTATAAAATTGTATATTTTTGAATTAATTTTTGATTATAGTAAAATTGACTTAATATCTAGTTTATGAAAAAACTTAAACATCAAGCCTATGGATTAGCTTAACGATACCACACGGTTTCTTCCGTTTTCTTTGGCGGAATAAAGATTTTCATCGCATCGTTTTGCTATGGAGTCGACGGTATCCTCATGACGGTACTGCGTCACGCCAAAACTGCAGGTGACATGTTTTACATGTGAAAATGTGTTCTCATCGATAACCTTACGAATTTTTTCTGCAAAATCCTCGCAGTGGAATATCTCGGTACGGGAGATAATCATAAACTCTTCCCCGCCCCATCTTGCAAAAATATCGACAGAACGCGTGTGTTCTGCGACAAGTTTTGTAAGCTCTTTGAGTATGATATCTCCCACATCGTGTCCATAGGTATCGTTGATGGATTTAAAATGGTCTATATCAAACATAATCAGAGAAAATATCGCACCGTAACGGGAAGCATTTTCTATCTCCTTGTTGAGGAAAAAATTAAAACGGTTACGGTTGTATATATTGGTAAGAGTATCGTAGTTGGCACGGTTTTCAAGTTTTTCAAACTCATTCAACTCTTTTGTGATATCCCTGAAGATTATAAAAGAGTTTTCACTGTTTCTAAAAGGCTTCTTGCTTATCTCAAAGATTCTGATTTCATTCGTGCGAAAATCACTCATCTTGACCAAATGCCTTATATCTGGATATTTTTCTATATATTCCGTCCATGTGAGGCTTCCCATCTCTTTTTGAAGATAGCCGTCCTCTTTTAGGAAAAAATCACATATACAGGCGTGTTCCCTGTGAAAATCCTTTAGTCTCTTATAGCCGAAAAATTTCAGCAGGGCATCGTTGGCATCTTTGATGTTGATTCCATCGGACACGATAAGAATCTCTTTTTGCATATTTATCAGTTCTCTTGCATACGCCCTGTTCATAATCTGCTTGACTATAAACAGATAAATAAAAAAACCCAAAAGCAGGGCAAGCACGATTTCTGTGAGAAGCGTCTTCAGATAGCCGCTTTTTGGAGTCTCAGTGATGTCTGTAAACATATAAGCAATATGTTTTCCCTGAATGTCATACATCTTTGTGACTGCAAGGGCAAAGCTGTGCGCATTGTAGTTGTACTCTATAACCCAAGGGGTATCAACTCTAAGAGCCTCTCTAAGCTCTTTGAGCCTGATAATATACTTCAAACGATTCTGGTCAATACTGTCATGATATGCACTCTTTTTAAAATAATAGGATTCCCCTGCTATTTGTATATCATCATAGCGATTGTGCACGATATTCGGTTCTACTTTGGCATCTATCTCTTTTGCCTTGAATAAAAAGACATACTGCCTGCCGTACAACTTCTTCATCTCACGAATCAAAGCATCGGAACTCACGCTGTATTCATACGCTCCCACAAAATTCCCGTCATAGAATAACGGATACTGAAATCTGAAGGATTCTTTGTTTGTCCCTATTTCCAGACCTTTGCTGTAAGACAAATCGTCTACGATCTTTTTTATAGAAAAACGCATTTGATAGACAGGATCATCGTACATGCTCAAATTATGAAATCTCAGAAGCGAATACCCCTCTTTGTCAAATACATGCACCCCTTCCAACAGATCAAGGCTTTGGGTATTATAAAAATTCATCAGATACGCTATCATCTCTTTGCGCACCTCTTCTCTTGATTCTTTGTTCTTTTCATTCAATAGACTCAAAAATTTTGAAAGTTCATCCGCATGATGGCTGTAATTATCCTCGTTGGCAAGTTCAAACACATTCATAGCACTGTTAAAAGAGCTTTTCACAGAAGCCAGCACACTCTTATGAAAATGCTCCATTTTTTGTACATACTGGTCATAGAAGAAAAAACCGGCAAACACCCCGTATAGAATAAAAGCTATAAAATAATAACGCATCAAGGAACCTCCGCCATTTTTACATTTATTTTACTTTAACATAAAACTGTTTATGATGTCTACATGAAAGCTGTATTTTTTATACTTATATTACTACTGCAACTTCAGGCATCCGAGGTCCTGGTTTTTGGTACGGCGGCGACCGTCGAGACTGCCTTGATGAAAAAAAGACTCATGCCCCTTGTCGACTATCTGCAGGAGAGCATAGGCAGGCCCATAGAGTTTCAAAGCGGATATGACTATAAGGATGCTATTAAAAAAGTCTCAAACGGGACCTTTCATCTGGCATACATCGGTCCTGCCCCTTATGTTTTGGCGAAACGTCTGAATCCCGAATCTATACAGATTCTTGCGGGTTTAAAAAACTCGCAGGAGGGGTGTTTTCACACCGTTCTTATCGCAAAAAAAGGCTCGCATATTGTAAAACTCGGCGATCTTGAAAATCACAGCTTTGCCTTTGGATCACCCGAATCTACACTCTCTTATTATGTCCCTATGGAGATGCTGATAAAATCAGGAATGATACAAAAGATAAAAAGATATGATTTTTTAGGACGTCACGACAAGGTAGCCAAGTATGTGATAATGAATAAATATGACGCAGGCGCAATCAAGCATTCTGTCGCAAAAAAATATTCCAAACATCTGCAGGTCCTTGCACAGAGCAAGGATATGCATGACTTTATGATTGTGGCGAATGCAAATATGGATAAAAAACTGCTCCAAAAGATACAAAAAGCCCTTTACGAATTAAAAAACCCCGAGATATTAAAACCTATAAAAGAGTCGGCCACAGGATTTGAGCCAAGAGAGGACGGGGATTATGACGAGGTCAGAAAAATCATAGATTTTGTTTCTGTACACAAATAGCCAAGGCACAAAACAGCTCTTCCCCGCTGATTCTTAAACATTGATTAATAGATTTTTTATATAGCTTCGTTATAATCGTTGGAGATAATCACTTTAAAAAGGGTTCCCTTTGAATCATTTTATGAATATATCTGATATTATGTGTACAGATGTGGCATCCTTAGGGATAGACTCTTCGCTTCAAGAAGTTGTTCTTTTGATGCAAAGCAAAGAGATCAGCTCCGTTGTCGTCTGCAAAGACGATACTCCTGTCGGTATTATCACCGAACGGGATATCGCCAGAGCGGCTTTATCGCCTGAGGAAAGTCTCACAAAAGCTGCTTCTGAAGTGATGGCTGCACCCGTCTGCACCGTACAAAAAGATGCCGATTACAGAGATGCGTATATGACTATGGTGGAGCGCGGCATTCGTCATCTCGTTGTTGTAGATGAACAAAATACCCTGCTTGGCATCCTGGATGAAGGTGATTTTTTGCGCCATCTGAGCCCCGAACAGCTTCTAGCAATCAAAGAGATAGAAAAGGTGATGAGCAAGCTTGTCCTTACATGCTCTCCCGATGAGACAGTTGCTTATGCCCTAAAACTCATGAACAAAAAACGTGTCAGCACTCTGGTGATACAAAAAGAGGGGAAACCGGTCGGTATTCTCAGTGAACGGGACACGCTCAAACTGATTCAACTGCCAAACAGCGTATTACAAACAGCCGTAAAAGAGTTTATGTCCTCACCCGTTATAACTATTCATTATAAACAAACCGTTTTAAATGCACAGAGTGTCATGGCGGACAAGCGTGTGAGAAGACTCATAGTCGTTGACAGCGAAGGTAACACCAAAGGTATCATAACACGTCATGACCTTATCAAAAATCTACCCAATTACTATATCGAACTCTTGCGCGAAATGGTTGAAAATCAAAAACAGCTTGTCACAAAGACAAAAAAACAGCTTGATGAAAAACTTTTTTTTCAAAATGCTATGCAGGCACTCCCCCATTCACTTGTCTTTGCAGCGGACAAGGAAGGGTACGTACAGTTTGTCAATATAAAAAAGAATGAATCCTGCGAAATACCCGATGTAAAGATTGGTGATAATCTTTCTACCCTGAGCGATACTCTTTTTGAACTCCTGCAAGATTCAAAATGGCAGGAAAAACTGGCTCTGAAATACACCCTGAATAAAATTATAGAGATAGAAAATACCGGCACACACCCTCTTTGTTATTTTCAAACAAGCATTTCAGAGATTTACAACAGCGAGAATACACTTGAAGGATACATATTTATCGCTAAAGATATCTCCACGAGCGAGCATCTTAAAAAAGAACTTAGAAACACTTCTGAAAAACTGGAAAACGCGTATCATATAGCCAAAATAGGAAACTGGCAGCTTGATGCAAATACGATGGACGCGGTCTGGTCAGATGAGATATGCGATATTCTGGGCATTCAAAGGGGAACGGTTGGCGGTCCGAAAATTTTAAGCCAATTCGTAAAAGATAAAGATTTTTCCAAAATAAGCAACTCCCTAGCTTCTGCAATAGAATACGCAACCGAGCATGAAGTGATTTATGAAATCACGCGTCCAAATGATAAACAGACACGATGGGTAGAGTGCCGTGCGAAAAGAGAGATTGACAAAGATGGAAACACCCAAGCTCTTTTGGGAACGCTTCAGGATATCACCCAACGCGTCAAGTCTGAAAAAAGTATTCAGCATCTCAACAGTCTGCTCAAGTCTATTCGAACCATCAATCAGCTTATCATAAAAGAGCGAAGTCCTGAGAGACTTTTACAAAAAATATGTGATGAGATAACACATGTACGTAATTTTTACGGTGCGTGGATTCTCCTGCATTCCAATCAAAAAAACGAGTTTTACAGTTCCGGTTTTAAAGAATCTGAAATATCCAAGATGAAACAAAACCTAAACAGTCATATACTTCCGGAGTGTTGCAGTGATACCTCCTCCGGCGTAAAAATCTATGAAAATACAAAGATGCAATGCATAGAATGTCCCTTATCTACGGCATCTAAAGAGCAAATAGCGATTACTGCACCCATTATCTTTAATGGAATCCACTTCGGACATCTTGGACTCTCTGTGCCGCTGGAATCTGTGCAAAACAATGAAGAAAAGCAGCTTATCAAAGAGCTCTCCGATGATATTGCCTTTAGTCTCAATGCAATTGCGCAAAATGAGATCTATGAAAAGACCCAGCGCCGCTACCGCTCTTTGGTGGATAATTCACAAGACGGTATCTTTATTCATACTTTAGAGGGGGTACTTCTGGATGTAAACCCCGCCCTTGAACTGCTTCACGGCCGCCCAAAAGAAGAGATCATCGGTCACAATGTGATTGAATTTTACAAACCTGAAAATCTTCCTCTGGCGGCATTGCATTTTGAGGAGATTCAAAAAACCGGTCATATAATGCTCGATATGGAACTTTTGAAACTTGATGGAACCCCTTTTCATGCAGAACTGGTTGCATCTCTTGTTGAGATTGACGGTGAAAACGTAGTGCAGGGCTCGATTCGTGACGTCACCCAAAGATATGAAGCTGAAAAAAAAGCAAAGGAGAGTGAAGATACGATGATATTGGCACTTGAGAGTGCCGGACACGGTGTTTGGGAGTACAATATCAAGACCAACGAGATACTTTTTTCCCATCATTACAAAAGTATGCTCGGATATACAGACGAGGAACTTGACAACTCTTTAGACACTTTTTTGGAGCTTGTTCACCCTGATGATTTAAAATATACACAATTTTCTGTTGAGAGATTTATACAGCAGAACAAAAAAAGTCTGCGTCTCACCTTTAGGCTCAGATGCAAGGACGGTACATACAAATGGATCCTCTCTATTGCGACAAAGGTTATCTATGAAGGGGAAAGAGCCGTTAAAATAACAGGTACGAATACGGATATTTCCGAACAAAAAGAGGAAGAGGAAAAATTCAAACGTATCTTCAAGGACTCTCCTACAGGGATTATCTACTATACCTCTGAGGGTATTCTACTCGACTGCAACGACAAATTTGCAAAACTTTTTCATACTGAACCCGAAAAACTCATCGGTATCAATATCTTTGACACAATAAAAAACGAAAATTTCATACAGGCCTTTCAATCTTCCATAGAAACAGGACATGGTGAATATGAAGGGTGGTATGAAGCTTCGACCACCACTGCAATCGGCTATGGACATGCCATATTTCATGGAATAAAAGATGCCGATGGCAAAATACGCAACGGTATCGGTCTTGTTTCGGAATATACAAAACTCAAAGAAACCGAATCTTCCCTTCGTCTTTTCAAACGCGGAGTAGAAGCATCCACAGAGGGTATAGTCATCACAAAAGCCGACGGAAATCAGGATGCCGTCTATGTAAACCCTGCATTTGAAAGATTAACCGGCTACACTTCCCGGGAGATTCTTGGAAAAGAACTCTCATTTTTACAGGATACTACACAAAATGAAAATGAACTGCTCAGCTTGCATGATGCACTGGAAAAAGGGATATCCAAAACCGTCTTTTTAAATAATCTAAAAAAAGACGGAACCAGGTTTATATCCCGACTCAGTATGGACCCCATATTTGACGAAAACAACAAGTTGAGCCATTTTGTCGGTTTTCAAAAAGACATCACAAAATTAAAAGAGGATGAAAAACGCCTGAGACAGTCTGCTGCCGTATTTGAAAATACTTCAGAAGGGGTAATGATTACTGATGCACAGGTTTATATCATAGATGTCAATGATGCCTTCACCTCGATAACAGGAAGAACAAAAGAAGAAGCAATCCATCAGAAACCTTCTATCCTGAAATCAGGCAGACATGATAAGGCTTTTTATCAAGGCATGTGGAAAAGCATCACCGATACAGGGCAGTGGTGCGGCGAGATATGGAACAGACGTAAAAACGGCGAAATATATCCCCAATGGCTCAACATAAGCAGTGTAAAAAATTCTCTTGGGGAGATAGAGAACTATATCGCCGTCTTCTCCGACATCACGACACTCAAAGAGTCTGAAGAAAAACTCGACTATATGGCACACCATGATCATCTCACCGAATTGCCAAACAGAATTTTACTAAAAGCAAGACTGCAGCATACCCTCAGTATCAACAAACGTCAAAAACTACTGACGGCCGTAATGTTTATGGACCTGGATAACTTCAAAAATATTAACGACAGTTACGGTCATTCGGTGGGAGATGAAGTCTTGGTGGCTGTTTCAAGCAGAATCTTGTCTACCTTAAGAGAAGATGACACACTCGCCCGCATAGGCGGAGACGAGTTTGTGATCGTCATGGATAATTTTAAAACGACAGATGATATAAACAGAGTGGCCCAAAATATTATAGATACCTTTGAAAAGCCCTACTATATAGGAGAAAGAGAGTTTTGGATCACTTCAAGTATCGGAATCAGTATATCTCCCGAGGATGGGACATCTGCTGAAACACTTATCAAAAATGCAGATACCGCCATGTACGAAGCCAAAAGCGACGGAAAAAACATGTTCAAATACTATAATGACAATATGACTGCAAAATCATTTGAACGCATGCTTTTTGAAAATGCCCTAAAAACAGCCGTGATAAACAATGAGTTTGAGGTCTATTACCAGCCTCAGGAAAATATCCAGACAGACACGATTATAGGTTTTGAAGCCCTGCTGCGATGGAATCATCCAAGCCTTGGAATTGTCACCCCCCGATCGTTTCATACCCATTGCAGAAGAGACAAAGATGATTCTTTTTATTGGTGAGTTCGTACTCGAACAAGCATGCAGAGATATCTCAAAATGGAAAAAGAATGGAGTTTGCGACGGCAGGGTCGCCGTCAATGTCTCAGGGATTCAGATAGAACATTCAGATTTTGCAGGCACTCTGAAAAAATGCCTGCATAAATACAATGTTGAACCCTCTATGCTCGAAATTGAGGTGACGGAATCTACGGTTATGAAAAATCCCGAACAGTGGATAAGCATACTTGAAGAGATAAAGAGAATCGGTGTAACTATAAGCGTTGATGATTTTGGCACCGGATATTCATCCCTGAGCTATTTACGACGCCTGCCTGTAGATACGCTCAAAATCGATATCAGTTTTGTGCAGGATCTGCCCTTTGAAAAAGATGCCTGTGCTATTGCAAATGCGATTATCAGCATGGCAAACAGTTTGGGACTGACGACTCTGGCTGAAGGTGTTGAGACACAAGAACAACGTGATTATCTAAAGAAAATAGGATGCATACAGACGCAGGGATTTTTACTTTCAAGACCAATGACATATTCTGCGACATGCGACTGGCTTACAAATATAAAAACTATAAGATAAAAGTTTCCACATGCCGGTACAACTTCCGGCATGTGGAAATAAAAAAGTTTATTTTACCTTTTCCAAATATTCACATTCAACCGTATTTACTTTAATCGTATCGCCCTCAAGGACGTGGTAAGGAACCTGAACGACAGCACCCGTCTCAAGTGTTGCAGGTTTTTTGCTTCCGCTTGATGTATCACCTTTGAAGTTCGGCGGTGTTTCTGTAATAACTAGCTCCATAGTCTCAGGCGCACTTACGGATATCGCGTTGCCTTTGTAGAAAATGATATCCACATTAATCCCGTCTTTGAACCATTTCGAAGCGTCATCGCACTGCTCGTACGAAAGACCGAGCTGCTCATATGTGTCATTGTCCATAAACTGATACATCTCACCGTCATCATAAAGATACTGCATTGTCGTGTACGTAATCTCAGGAACTTCAAACTTGTCCCCCGCATGAACAGTTTTATCCACTACCTTGCCGTTTAAAAAGCTTTTTACCTTCATACGAACGAATGCAGCGCCCTTACCCGGTTTTACATGTTGAAACTCAACCACTTTATACGGTACTTCGCCTATAATTAGACGAACATTTTTCTTAATATCGCTCATTCCTATAGTTGCCATAAATACACCTTTGTCAAAACATTTTTTGGAATTTTACATAAAACTCTCTTAGAATGTTATAATAACGCCCAATTTACAACTTACAGGATTTTAACAACTATGCAATTTACTCTCGATGCCACTTCAAATAATGCTCGTGCTTGTACGATTAAAACAGCCCACTCAACTATACAGACACCGGTATTTATGCCAGTCGGAACTTTAGGAAGTGTCAAATCTCTGGATATGGACGATGTTTTGCATATGCTTGGAGCAGAAATAATCCTGGCAAACACATACCATATGTATCTTCGCCCCGGAGATGCGACAGTGGCAAAAATGGGAAAACTGCACGGTTTCACCACCTTTGCTAAAAGTTTTTTAACAGACAGCGGCGGATTTCAGGCCTTTAGTCTTAGTGATATCAGCAAACCAAAAGAGAACGGGATAGAGTTTCGCTCTCACATAGACGGCTCAAAACACTTCTTTACACCAAAAAAAGTTATAGATATCCAACATAATCTGGGCTCTGATATTATGATGATTCTGGATGATTTGGTCGCGCTTCCTGCAACCCAGGAGAGAATTGCCCTAAGTATTGAGAGGACTACCGCCTGGGCGAAAGAATCTATAGAGTACTTCAGAGAAAAGCAAAAAGAGGGTATCGGGAAAGAACAGAATATATTTGCCATTATCCAAGGCGGAACGGACAAGGCATTCAGAACCAAGAGTGCGACGGAACTTTGCGCTATGGACTATGACGGTTTTGCCATTGGCGGGCTGAGTGTGGGTGAACTCAATGAGGAGATGTATACCACGGTCGCACATACGGTTGAGTATATGCCAAAGGACAAACCGCGCTATTTGATGGGCGTGGGGACACCTGAAGACCTTATAGAAAATATCGAACGCGGCATAGATATGTTTGACTGTGTCATGCCTACTAGAAATGCCAGAAACGGCACTCTTTTTACATCTTTTGGAAAACTGAACATCAAAGGCGCTAAATTCAAAGAGGACGAAACAGCCGTTGATCCGGAGTGTCAGTGTCTGACATGTAAGAAGTATTCCAGAGCCTATCTCAATCATCTGTTCCGCTCACGAGAAATCACCTACTTCAGATTGGCGACCATCCATAATCTGCACTATTACCTCAATCTTATGAGAGAGGTCAGACAAGCGATCCTTGAAGACAGATTCGCCGAGTACAAAGCTGAATTTTATGCTAAAAGAAAGGAATAATTATTTAATAGAAGATATTAAGTTTCTTTATATTTTTTAAAGTATACAATCACACTAAAATAAGGGTAGCAGTATGAATTTTTTTAATAAACCGCTAATATTTATCGCTGTTTTTGCTCTGTCTTTTTTTATACTCAATGAGTCTTTTTCATACTATTTCGGCTTGGAAAAAGCCAAAACGGAATTTTATGAAAAAGACCGTCTTATCCTCACAAACCTTATTGCGGCACAATCTAAAAACATTGAGACATTAGCCGAGGTCCTGGCCTCAGATGAAAGGGTCAAACAGGGATATATCCAAAACGATCCCGAAATAATAAAAAAACATGTATTTCCCATTTGGAACAGGATAAAAGATAAAAAAATCACCTATGAAATCCATTTTTTCAAACCGCCGGCGATATCTTTTGTAAATTTTTCCAATTTTAAATCCATCGGCAATGACGTCTCAAGCGTCAGAACAGATATCCTATGGATCACCTCCTCGTTCAAATCAAGCTCTCACGCCCTTATGTGTAAAACCTATGCGGGATACAGAGCAACCCATCCCATTATCGACGATAATGGGACCATGCTCGGCGGCTTGTCTCTGGGCAAGAAGATTGACTGGATTCCAGAGGCTATAAAAGAAAGAACAACACATGATTCTTTTCTCATCTACACAAAAGAATCAACAAACTCTCTTATGAAAAAATACTATGAACATTTTATAAAGGACAAGGAAGTTGTCGGCGATTATATTCTCGCCGACAAGACTATACCCGTAGCGGCTGAAGACATCAAAGGGATAGACTACACAAAAAATATTCAGGATATTGTCATTGCCGATAAAAGCTACACCTTATATTCCTACCCGATTATCGACTTCAACAAAGAGACTATGGGCTATGTTTTTACACTTACGCAACTAGAGGAGTTCAAAGAAAGGTTTAGCGCGAATCTAATCAAAAATTTCATTATCATAGTGCTTACTGCCTTGCTTATCTTTCTTATCACAAGAAGAAGCACTATCACTCTTTTAAAACAGATACATTTTATAAAAGAGATTACAAAAGAGATCAAAAAAAGAAACTTCAAACCTCTGCACAAGCTCTCTTTTAATTCCAAAACAGTTGCAGTACCGCTTATAGACCTTGAAAAAGACATTCTTGAGATGGGACTGGAGCTTGAAAAACAATATACAATCCTCGAAGACGACAACCGGGAAAAAACTCAACAGCTCATCAAACAACTCTATACCGATGAAGTAACAGGTCTGGCAAACAGAAATGCTCTCTTTAAAGACCTTGAAAAGAATAAAGACGCTTTTGTGGCTATTTTCAATATTCGAAGCTTTAAGGAGATCAATGATGCCTTTGGATTTGAAGCCGGCAACCATATCCTAAAAGAAGTAGCAAAGAGACTCGTGCCCCACACGAAGCAAAAAGAGTTCAATACATACAGAGTCGGCAGTGATGAATTTGTCATTATAAACAACATTGAAGATATCTCAAAGATTGCTTTTAAAGAGTTTATTATAGATATGATAGACAAGGTGGAACATACTTTTTTTGACTTTGAAAATGAAGATATCAACATCAGTGTCAATATCTATGCAGGCATATGCCTAGACAAAAACAAAAGACTCGAAAAAGCGGATATGGCTTTGACCCAGGCAAAAAAAGACAGAAAAGATTACGTGATTTACAGCGAAAAAGAAAACACGCAAGATATGCATATCAATAATATACAGATTATCAACAAAATAACAAAAGCTCTTCAAAATGACAATATCATAGTTTACTATCAGGCTATCATAGATAAAAACGGAGACATCACCAAGTATGAAGCTCTGGTAAGAATGAGAGATGAAAACACGGTTCTATCTCCCTTTTATTTTTTAGACATCTCCAAAAGAACCAAACATTACACAGCTATTTCCAAAGTCGTTATAGAAAAAACTTTTCAAAAATGCCAAGAGTGCAGCAAAGCTTTTTCGATTAATCTTACTGCGGATGATATTTTAAATGAGGGGACCGTAGTTCTGATAAAAAATAAAATGCTGACACTGCAGGATCCGACCAAGGTGGTCTTTGAACTTGTAGAATCTGATGATCTTTACAATTTGCCTGAGATTAAAAACTTTATCATCGATATAAAAAAGATGGGTGCCAAAATAGCCATTGATGATTTTGGTACAGGGTATTCAAACTTTTCTTATATGATGAAAATACAACCCGATTATTTAAAAATCGACGGTTCTTTGATAAAAAATATAAACAGCGATAAGAATGCCTATAAAATCGTCAAGACCATAGTCTCTTTTTCAAAAGAGCTCAACATAAAGACGATAGCTGAATTCGTCCATTCAAAAGAGATATATGAAGTTTGTAAGGCTATAGGTATAGATGAGTTTCAGGGGTATTATTTTAGCGAGCCAAAAAGCGAACTATAGTCTGTTCACTTTTTTGCCCTGAAAACTCATAAGTATCTCTCCGCTTAATTCCTCTTGGTTGTAAAGAGATTGTCTGTTTCGAACTTTCACCTTGGCATGTGGATTAAATACTAAAGCATTTGCACTCTGCCCCACTTCGATATTTCCCGCTTCTTTATTGATACAGCTTGAAGGGTTTCTTACCGTCAGTTTCACCAGATCGCTCATGCTTATCATTCCGCTTTTAACAAGTTTGGTGTAATAAAGAGGCAGAGCATTTTCAAGTGCTTCACAACCATATGCCGCATCGTAAAAAGCCACTTCTTTGTTTACGGGGGAACTTGGCTGATGCAAGGTTGTGAGGGTGTCAATTTGATTGTTTTTAAGTGCTTCTTGCAAAAGAAGTACATCACTTGCACATGCCAAAGGAGGATTTATCTTGGCAGTTGTATTAAAATTTTCACACAATGCATCCGAACATATAAGATGGTGGATGGAAACTTCGCATCTCACATCTACTCCGTCTTTTTTTGCCTGATTTATCAAATAAATAGAACGTGGTGAAGCGATAGATTTGAAAAGTATCTTTATTTTAAAATGTCTTGCAATCTCTATCATTCTCGAAACGTGCAGCACTTCGCTAAGGTCAGGGATGCCGGCCAGACCCAATTTTGAACTTACATCGCCATCTAGCATCACACCGCTTTTTATAAGTGAATTGTCCTCAGCCTTGCAAAAAAGTGTCACTCCGTACATCTGGACGTACTCGGCTATTTTTATAGCCACGTCATTTTTTGCTATCGTACTCATATAAGGTGCCACGGCACCGCTTTTTAAAAGTATCGCTATATTGCTGAGTGTGGCATCCTCTTTTAGGGAGTTGAGCATCAAATCGACTTTTGCTCCTTCAATATCTCTAAGTCCGTTTTGGGCAAACTCCAAAACCACCTCATTGTCTATGGCGGGAGTCGAATCCGCATTCAGGACGATATGCCCGACACCCCCTTGAAGTGCCTGTTTGGATATGGATTTGATATTTTTTGAATTGAGCGTAGAGTCTTGCAGTCTTATGTTTGTATCTACCAAAAGAGGGATAAAATAAGCACCATTTGCATCAAAAACTTCCGAATCGCTCAAGCCTGAACCTATCTCCGTGATAATTCCATCTTCGATACGAACATCGGCATTTCTTTCACCCCGGACATCACAAACTATAAGATTTGAAACTACCATATTTCCACCACCTTTGATATAATGCTGGTATTATAATTTATCAAGGCTTAGATTGCGTTTTTTACTACTACTTTTTTCAACACTTTTATTGATTCATGCCGAGAATTCTTATGAATCGGGAAAAGCTCTTTATATGCAAAAATCATGTTACAGCTGTCATGGTTCAAAGGCTGAGGGGATGCACATGTATCCAAGTCTGGCAAACCGGGCAAAGGGGTATTTAGCCTACAAACTCAAACGCTTTCGCGATAAGATCTCTGATAATCAGCAGCAGGATATGATGATAGCCTTCGCTGTGGGTCTGAGTGACAAGGATATAGAGGATTTGACGACGTATCTCTATGAGTACGCCGATGAAGAAAATGAACAAAGATATGATGACAGTTATCATACACACGGGGATGGTGGATCATGAAAGTTTTAGTAAGCGCCTTGGAGCATTCTGCGAATATCCATCTTAGATCTTTAAAAAAAGAGCTGAGCGGTGAGATAGAATTTATCGGCATATTTGACAGTGAACTCGGTGACTCGATAGTAGATTTGCGTTCACTCGCCATTATGGGTTTTGTGGATGCTATCAAGAAATTACGCTATTTTTTAAAACTAAACACACAAATGGCTGAACTGGCATCCGAGGCTGACAAGGTACTGCTGATAGATTCATCCGGGTTTAATCTTCCTCTGGCAAAAAAGATAAAAAAAAGATATCCGGAAAAAAAGATAATCTACTATATTCTTCCTCAGGCCTGGGCATGGAAAAAAAAGCGTATTCCCGTACTTGAACGCACCATCGACCACCTGGCTTCCATATTGCCCTTTGAGAAGGATTACTACTCCAAAAATGCTCCTATCACCTACGTAGGTCATCCCCTTTTGGACATTATTACACAGTTCAAGCAAGAGTTGAATCCTGAAGTCAAAAATATTGTTTTTATGCCCGGCAGCCGCAAAGGTGAGATAAGCAATCTTATGCCTGTTTTTAAAGAACTAAGAGAAAAGATTGGGATTCAGGCGACAATCATAATCCCGACACATTTCAGCAAAACGGATATTCAAGATCTTTATGGGGATTTGTCTGGATTTACAGTAGTGCACGACACCTACAAAACGCTCTACGAAGCTGACTTTGCGTTTATATGCAGCGGTACGGCGACACTCGAAGCCGCGCTTATCGGCATCCCTTTTGTGCTTAGCTACATTGCAAAACCGCTTGATTATTTCATAGCCAGCAAACTTGTGAAACTAAACCATATCGGGCTTAGCAACATTATGTTCACACAGTTTAATGAAAGGGATCTGCATCCAGAGTTTATTCAAAAGGATGTCACGGCGGATAATTTATTCAGGGCGTATAAAGAGTTTGACAGAAGTACATTTTTGGATGATTCCAAGGCTCTTAGAGCCTATCTCAAGCACGGAAGCTCAAAAAATGTGGCTGCCATACTTGAGCAGAGGTAAAAACAATCAGTTATTCGCTTTTACCTCTTTTAGTTTGTCTCTAAAATCTCTAGCATTCGCACCGCCGTCTATTCGGTCGAGTCTTCTCTCGCTTTTGTTCAAAAAATGAAAAGTCGGAGTGCCGATATACGTCAAACCTTCCGGAATAAAATCATTGTGTATATCCAGATGCACACCTAAAAAGTCCTTGTTAAACTCATTGACTACATTGTCGTCTTCAAACACTATGTCGTCCATATATTCACAGGTAGGGCAATCTTCACGGCTCAGCATGACCATCACTATCTTATTCTCTTTTTTTGCTTTTTCTATCGCATCATCATATTTCATCCAGTGAATCTCTGCAAATAATGAGCTGACAAGCAGACTTGCTATTAGTATTATCTTTGACATCTTCTCTTCCTATATTTTATTTAAATGGGTCAAAAACTCATCCGGCGGTATAAACCCTATGATTGTTTTTGCCTGCATCACTTCACCCGTTTCATCTATAAACAAAATCGCGGGAGGACCAAAGACACCGTACTTTTTACTCAAAGCTTTTTCATTCTCGCCGTTATCCGTTACATCCGCTTTTATGAGCACAAACTCTGCCATCTTCGCTTTTACGTTTTCATCGGCAAAGGTCACCTCTTCAAGCTCCTTGCAGGCTGTACACCATTTAGCACTAAAATCAAGAAGTATCTTTTTACCCTTGTATTTTGCCAGCTCAATATCCAGCTCTTCAATCGATGTGACTGTTACAAACGTAGTGTTGAGCTGCTTTTGAACCGCGGTTTGAGAGAGTGTGCCCCCCTTGAAAACTTCCAAAGGCTTGCTCATACTTGAAGAGCCTCCAAGCACTCCGATAAATACTGCAAGAGAATACAGGAAAATAAGCATGGCAATCGATTTTTTGATGTGATGCTGCTGTTTTTCAGTATCAAAGAGTCCAAGATAAAAGGCAAAACTTATACCAGTAACGGCATAAAGCATCATAGTGACCGTGTTATCCAGGATTCTCTCCAACATCCAGATAGCAATAACTATCATAGAAACACCGAAGAAGGCATTGACAAGAGTCATCCATTCACCCGGTTTTGGCATAAATTTACCTGCACTCGTACCGATAAAGATAAGAGGCAGTCCCATTCCAAGACTCATCGCAAACAGCGCTGCACCGCCTAAAAATGCATCTCCGGTTTGACCGATATACACCAGGGCTCCTGCAAGCGGCGCTGCAACACAGGGTCCGACGATAAGAGCAGATAGGAATCCCATCACCGCCACACCTGCCATGCCGCCTTTTTTCTCACCCGTACTGCTTACTTTTGCGACGATGGAATCGGGAATTTTAAGTTCATAAAAACCAAACATGCTCATTGCAAGTGCCACAAATACGCCGGCAAAGGAAACGATAACCCAAGGATTTTGAAGCGCTGCCTGCAGGTTTGCTCCAAACATACCGGCTAAGACCCCTGCTATCGTATAGGCTACGGACATAGCGAGCACATACACAAGAGACATGCTAAATGCCCGACATACGCCCTGGTCCTTACACTGAGAGACGATAACACCCGAGATTATAGGTATCATAGGAAAAACACAAGGGGTCAAAGAGAGCAAAAGTCCAAAACCAAAAAAGGTCAGCAAAATCACCCAGACACTGCTGTTTTTCAATACATCAGAGATTGCATCCGTTTGTGAAACTTCGCCTGTATCTACACTCTGTTGTGATGTTTTTAAAGGGATTTTCGCCACTGCAGGTTCTTTTACCGCAGAGAGTACAGAGAGCTTTGAGCTGTCTATCTCAAAAGTAAAAACTTTACTCAGGGGCTCATAACAAAGCCCCTGTTCTGAACACCCTTGATAAAAGAGTTCAAACTCGATACTTTTCATTCCCTGGACTCTGCTCTCTTTTTGCAGGTTTACTACAAAATGGGGAGTCTCAAGATATGCCATATCCCCTTCATGTGCAACCCGAGAGGGTGATATTATCTCTGAAATATGTATTCCATCACCTTTTTTTATCTCCATCTTCAACTTGTCTGCATACAAATAAATATCTTTCGCTATCTCCACGCTGGCCTGTATCTGCATATTTTCATTGAGCTTGGCATGTGGAATAAATGCTTCCTCAGGCATTAAAAATTTAGGAGGCGCTGCAAGCACAACCAAAGAAGCAAGCAGGAATAAGAACAGTTTTTTCATCATTGTTTACCTATTGAATAATTTGAAAATATTATACTGATAAAAAACTAATATCTATCTTCTAAATAGAAGCATTGTCTCTATTTCAAACAGATTTAATACTTGCATGTTTTATCTATAATTAAAAGCGGCATATAGAGGCCCATTTAATCTAATTTACTTGTCAAATATGATAAGATTTTGTATATGTTAAATAATAAAGGCTTATAATTGAGAAATTTTATAAATAAATATTTTTTATTGTTGATAATCTTTGTCATAATTTTTATTGTGATAGAGGTTGTACTTAAACAGCAGGTAGAAGAGTATGCTATCTATGAGAACAATGAAAAACTTGAGAATATACTCACAAATCAAAAAGCCCTGCATACCTATATTGAGGATATGCAAAAACCGGTTATCTATAACCTGAAAAAAAGCGAGAAGCTGTATCATGAATTTTTTGACCCGAACATACTGTCTTTTACATATATCGCCAGAAATATACATGCGATAGAAAATAAGATCGAACAGGAAAACAATCGCACGCAAAAGTATTACAAACTAGCCTCCGTCAATCCAAGAAACGACCTCAATATTGCCAATGACTTTGAAAAAGAACTCATTGAAAGATTCAATACAAGCGAGCTTAAAGACTATAAAAAGGTCATTGAAGAAGATGGCAAGAAGTTTTTATACTATGCAAAACCCGTCGGAGAAAACAAGCAAAGCTGCATGAAGTGTCACAGCACACCCGATAAAGCACCTACGGAAATGCTTAAGATGTACGGAGACAAAAAGGGATTTTATGAAAAAATAGGCGATATACGAGCCATAATATCCATAAAGATCCCGCTTGAGCACGAACTTAAAAATGCATCCAAATATTACAATATCGTCTCGGCCATAATCTTCGTCAGTTTGGTATTTATCTACCTGATTATATTTTATCTCATGAAAAAACTGGACAAAAAGCAGGAAAAACTTCAATTGCTCGTCCATGTAGACCAATTGACAGGCTGTTTGAACAGAAGAGCATTTGAAGCCAATGTTAAGCGTGAAATAGAACTGGCAAAAAGATCCAAAAACAGTTTTTCTCTTATCACCTTTGATATTGACCATTTTAAAAATATCAACGACACCTACGGGCATCAGGCCGGAGATGAAATTTTGGTAGAGGTCTGCGAGATGATTACACAGCAAAACAGAGAGTACGACAAATTTTACAGAATCGGCGGTGAAGAGTTTATGATACTCTGCCCAAGTACAGATATCAAAGATGCTCTCAACATAGCCCAAAGATTACGCATAAAAATACAAGAGCATAACTTTAAATATGATTACATCACCATCAGTCTTGGTGTGACAGAGTATAACAGCAATGACAGTTTTGAAGAACTGTATAAAAAAGTCGACAACGCCCTGTATCTATCCAAAGAGAAGGGAAGAAACAGAGTCGAAGCCGGCTGATTCTATTATTCGGTTACGTCTCTTAGGATAGATTCAAAGTCCTTTTGCGCCTTAAGAAGGACTTTTTGGGCTGCTTTGTCTTGCACTTTTGCACTGCTCATCCAGTTGTAAACAGCAGGGAAGCCAAGAACGATTTTGTTTTCCCCTTTTTTCTTATATACCATAAGCGTACACGGTGCAAAGGCAGCAGCTTCAGGACGGCTTTTAGAAACGGTATAGATAACTTTTAACTTGCAGATAGAGTATGTGTCATAAAAATCAAACGGACTCTCTATCGTACCCTCTTGTGTAAGCTCGTCGTTATATGCCAAGAATGAAGGCATAACAAAACCAAAAGGCTCAAAACCTGCTTCGAGATTCATCTCCAGCTCCTCTTTTGCATCCTCCCACTCGTCACCGTCCAAGACAAACTCAAACTTAGTCACAAGCGCACGGCTTTCTTTGAGAGAGTCCTCGCTGTATCTGTGTTTTGCACCTTCTAGAACCGTGTTTAACACCTTCAGCACATCTTTTTCTATCTGCTTTAAGATTTCATCATTATCAATGCCGAGTATCTTTGCCTGCGCATCCGATGTTAAAGCGGACACATGAAGCGTATCTTCATTAAGACCTTGGTAGATTCCTATACCCATAGGTGTAAAAACACCGGCCTGGGGATATTTTTTTATCAAATCCTGAGCCAGAGCAGTGTGATATACCGTAAGCAGTGTAAACACTTTAAAATCAGTCTGTTTGAACTGTTTGTTAAACGGAAGATTCATCTCGCTGTTGACACCCAGGGTAAAACCCTTGCTTGTAAAGGCTTCTTCAATCTTTAGCGTAGTAATCTTCCCCTCTTTATTATTTACATCGAATATGTGCAGGTCTCCCTGAGCATATAACGATACGGCACATAGTAATGCAACTATCAGAACAACTATTTTTTTCATCTGTATTTCCTTGTTTTAAATTAAAATTTTGTTTAAGGGACTATGTTGATCCACCCCTCTTTTACTCTCTCAACCATTTCGACTATTCCGGCCGTCACGATCTCGACGCCCTCTATCAGTTCATCTTCTTGGATATTTTTTGTCTTCATCGTATTTCCACATGCCACGAATTCAACATCGTATTGCATAAGAGCATCCACGCGGACTGCTATATCTTTTTCTTTTTTGAGCAAGGCTCTTATACCATGGTAGTACGCAACAATGCGCATATGCACCTTCTCTGGTCCATAAAACTTCAAGACATTGTTTGCACTGCTTAGAACATGGTGAATATCTTCATCATCGGCACTTTTGATAGAGAATACTATCTCCCGCTGATTGTCAAAAGATGGTTTGGGTTCGGCAAATTCGGTATCGGCATGTGCAAATGTACAAGCCATCAAAAATACGAACAATACTTTAATCATTTTAAATCCTTCGTAAGAGATTTAAAGTCCTCTATATTCCAGGAACCCGGTATTTTTTTTACTATCTCTTTTTTTGTATTGAAAAAATAAAAGGTCGGTGTCATCATCACCTTAACACCCTCTGGTACCACGTCCTTGTCAAGATTTATTTTTACAGCGATAAAACGCTTATCCAGCCATCTTGACATCTCTTTATCCTCAAATACGCCCTTATCCATATCCTCGCAATAGTGACAATGTTCTCTGACAAAATCTATCATAATCAGTTTTGAGCTCTTTTTCTGAAGCTCTAAAGCCTCTTCATAGCTATGCCACTGTGTTGCCGACAAAGACAAAAAGCCAAACAATAGAACAAAAACTGTTTTATTCATCGCCCCACTCCAACATTCTATATGCCACTTCAATATTTTGTCTATGCATCATCTCATAGAGTTTAAAATTTTGAAAATACGGCATTGTCGCTTCATTGAGGGCATCATCAATCTCAACACCCTCTTCTATCAAAGAAGCTACTTTATTTTTCAGCTCGCTTAAATACTTGTATGTGGCATCTGTCGATTCCATATTTGTAATAGCTCCGTGACCGCCTACAATATACTCGGCATCTAAAGATTTAATATCGTCCAGGACTTGTATCCAGGTGTTTATATTTCCGTCTCTTAGAGAAGGGATTCTTTCATTAAAAACCAAATCACCTGCAAAAACAGTTGAGATGGAGGGTATATAAACGAAAAGATCACTGTTTGAGTGAGCTTTCTTATTTATACTTTTGATTTGTACTTCCATATCATTAATCATCAGCACTTTTTTATCATTGACAAACTCATTTGGAAACACTTCTGAGGTTCCTGCATAAGCCTCTTTTGATATATTTTTCTGCATACGTGTCATTTCAGATTTCACCAAAGATTCAAACTGTTTTGAACCTAGTATCTTTACTCCAAGTTCATTGTAATAGCTGTTTCCAAGCCAGTGGTCATCATGCACATGCGTGTTGATCACATAAGAGACAGGCAACTCTTTTATCTCTTTCATCTTCTTATACGCATTTTGCGCATACAAATATGTAGGACCGCTGTCTATCACTAAATAGCTCGTCCCCATATCAACAAAACAGGAGTTGACCATATTACCGTTGTTGTGTTTATCCATCACCTCAGGCAAACCGATAAAGCAGTGTGTAGTAGCACCTACTTTTTTTGCCTCTAATGTGTATTCAAAGGAGAGGAGTGAATGAAAAAAAACCATACACATTAAAAGTGACTTCATAAACACAACCTTTATATCTATTTAAATATGTGCAAGGAAGCTGGATTCCTTGCTCCTACACGTACTTATACTTTCTAGAATAAGTAGTTTAACTCGAAACGGTACTCATTGTATGAATCTTTGTCACCGCCTGCTTCACGCTCATTTGCAGAAACAAGACCTATACGGATCTTAGCGTCAAGTCCAGGGACCGAAGCGAATTGTTTACGAAAGTCCATGTGCAGGATATTACTGTCTGCCTGAACGCCTGCAGCTTGTTTATCTTCATCAAAATCTTGCATAGCGTAACGCGCCATTGCACTGAATCCTGAAACAAGTTTAGCTTTTCCAAAATCGTAATGCACTTCGGCAGCTGTGGTCTTAGTGTTGGCATACCAGTTGTACTGCGCCATTGCACGAGTATATCCGCCTGTCGGGAAACCTCTCCATGGAGCTACGATATCCGCTTCATCAGCCACTGCAGAATAAGCCACCTGCACTTTAAGAGGACCCTGTTTTAGCACTAAACGAGCCATAGCAAGGGAACTGTCCAGAGTTTTTGCATCTTTGTATCCCAGAGTATCCCCAGTTGTCCAGCTGGCCAAAGTACCTTTGAGTGTTGCCCCACCGATATCTCCGCCGCCGTTATCCATTTGTTTCATATAACGGATACCGGGAGTTACTGACATACTCTCAGATACATTAATCTGGTAGTTTGCTTCACCGGTGATTGAAGAAACCACATCAGGAACAGAACCGTATGTCACATCAATCTGAAGATTTTCTACAGACTTGTTTTGTACATCCGCTACGATGAGAGCATGTTCGGTGTCTTTGCCCGCAGCAGTAAAGTTTGCAAAGGAGAGACCTTTATGCACGGCTGAATCATCATTATTGTTCCAGCTGTCACCTGCTGCATCTTTAAAAGTGATAACATCATGAAATGTAGTATGATCACGAAGTTTTTGAGCATAGAAGTAAGCAGCACGCACTTTGGTCTTAGGGATCTCTTTTATCTCAACACTGTACCCTTCAAAGGTATTTGGGATCATTTTTGTGTCATTTGATTTTGTTAAAAAAGACTCAAATATTTGACGACCGGCTTTAAAACTTGTTTTTGACACATCATATTGTAAATACGCCTGACCAAGAACCGCCATCGACCAGTTACCGCTTGTTTTTACATCATAACGGCTGAAAGTATCTTTCCCGGCTTTTACGGTTCCAACATCCGCGTTATCTTCACGAATACCTGCAAACGGACTGTCTGCATAGTAAAGTCCGGCCGTTGCGCTCACACCTGATAGAGGTGCAGTTTTATAGATCATACTGCCGCCAAGTCCAAATCCGTTATTATCCTGATTTGAAGCAGTGTCTTCAGCTTTCCAGTCCCATTTAAAAGAGTTCATTCTTAAACGACCGTAAAAGACACCTTTTGAAAATGCTTCAGTCAAGTTTTCTGCATTTTGAGGAAGCGTGTTGTAAACTTCCATCATATTATTTTTAAGTTCACGTTTTGGTTTTGTATCTTCTGCATTTGCACTTGTAGAGAGCGCTATTGCAGCGATTGCCACTATACTCATTTTCACTAATTTCATTTCATTTTCCCTTTTTATTAATTTAAAATATGTAATACTATTACAGTTTGTTTTTGTATCTATTACAAATTCAGATTCCGGCGGCAGCAGCTACTGCCGTCTCACCAATACCTAACAGCTTCTTGAACCTTTTACGGGACATCCGCAGTCATAATCAACCAAAGTAACATTTCCCTTATTGCTTACGTCCACAACTTTTTGTCTTTTGATATAGTCTCTGGTAACATCATATACTGCTCTAATCTTCTCTTTTTGAAGATTAGTTCCGGCATTTTGCAGGTTACCGCCCCAAGATGAGACTATATAAGTTTTTTCTAGATCAATAGGCTTCCCGCCGATCATAAGCTTGGAAATCCTTTTCCCTGCCTGGTTTGCAACGGCTATGTCATATGTAACACCGCCAAGACGGCTCATATCACCGCCCTGCTGATAAAGCGGATTGGAATTAAAGACATTGTCCGCTATATCTTCCAAAAGCGTTGCTATTTTACTGCCTTTTAATTCAAATGTATAGACATTCGGATAGGTAATTCCGCACATCTCATAGACATTATCCATTAAAATGTCATCACCTGCAAGAACCGTAGTTCCCCATCTGTATCCTGGCGTAAAAGAAATATCACATTTCATCTCATCCATGATGGCATCATTGATAAGCTGATCAAATGTCGAGAAGAAAGTATCTCTTTTATAAAGAGTATTCTTTGTTTTACCCAACACTTCGTTAAATTCTTTTGCATAGGGAGCATATAACTCATCTACCAGTTTCACACCAGCAGGATCCGCAGGAATCATATTGGATGCGATTGGAACAAGTTTATACTCATAATCTTTCACTTTGCCGTTTTTAATATCTACATCCAAACGGCCAATATATTTACCGTGACTTCCGGCTATTACGATTACTGTACCGTTGATCGTAATCGGCTTTGGTGAAGGGTCATGCGTGTGACCGCTTAAGATAAAGTCTATGCCGTGAACCTGACGGGCAACTTCCTGATCAACGCTGAATCCGTCGTGGGATAAAACAACGACACAATCGACTTTGTGTTCATCTCTTAACTCATTCACATATTCCTGAAGTGTCTCAAGTCTAAGACCAAAACTCCATCCCTGCGTAAACTCTTTAGGATTTGCTGTCGATGTAAACGGAAAGGACTGTCCGATGATACCAATCTTGGCACCGCCTTTTTCTTCAATTGTATAAGGCTCAAAAATAAGCTCTTCATACTCTTCGGAAAATGGGTCATCCCCTACAACATTTTGAGAGATGAACTTGGCATCAAGCATCTCGATAAGCTCTTTAACTCTCTCTTTGCCGTAAGTAAATTCCCAGTGTCCGACCATTACATCAACGCCCAAATAGTTTTGCGCCTTGACAATCGCTTCACCGCCGCTCTTTAGTGCAACACCGGTACCCTGCCACGTATCGCCGGAGTCCAGGAACAACACATTGTCATTTCCTCTCTCTGCTCTTACATGATCAAGGTATGTTTTCATATGGGCAACACCGCCCATTTTACCAAACTTTTTGGCAAGTGTGTCAAAGTCCATATGCGTATCAAAATAAGCATCAAGTGAGCTTGGTTCCAATCCGTAATGTTTTGCAAACGCTTCACCGCATAAAAAACCTGGTGTTCCAACCAGGTTCGGAGCAGAAATCAAAGTAGACGGCTCTCTCCAATACAGGGGCTTTATATGTGCATGCAAGTCACACATATGAAGCAATGTAACCTTCCCTTTTGACTTAAAATCATAAATATCTTTTAAAGATATCTGAGCAGGCGTTTTTGAACTTGCCATACTGCTTGTAGCTGCACCTAATCCAAAAATGGCTGCTATATGCATAAAGTCTCTTCTAGATATTTCCATAATGCATCCCTATCTTTTTAAACCGGGAATAGCAATTGCCTGGCCTTTTGATTTATCCGTAACATATACTTCCAGTGCTACCATCTCAGGAGATCCCAATGGAATAACATCCAAAAGTGCATTTTTCATACATCCCTGAAAACGGCGCTGGAGTGTTCTTAAAGATGACTTAGTCATTCTATATGCCGGCCATGTTCCACCCGCATTCTGCGCACCCAAATCCGGTAAAGGCTGTGTTCTAAGGACTGAGCCGATTACATCCGGACTGTGACAGCTCAAACATGCCAGACCTCTTCCTCCGCGTTTGGTGTCAAATGTTTTTTGACCCAAGGCATACGCTTCTTTCATATGTTTGTTTGCATTGACATCGATATTAATCGCTACATCGTTGGCAATTGATTTGGTATATGCCACCATGTCAAACATTTTTCCGTCTTTAAGAGCAAAAGGTTTGTGAGAGTTTTTATGCATCAAAGCCTGTAAAACCTGATCTATCCCCACAACCATTTTAAACTCTTCGAGATAACGGGGAAAACCGGCTATATAAGCAGGTAAATCTTTTTCACTTACATTAAGAAACTTTGCAAGACCCGCATCTCCGCCACAATACTCTTCAAGCAGCTCACTGCCGCTCTCAACCATAATGTCTGCGGGATTGTTGTCTAACATCTCCGCATACATTGCACGGTCTGCATCACTCATCGCAAATTGCTCACCGCCAAAAGAGAGTGATGACAAAAGCGCTATAGACAATGCTATTTTTATACCTGTTTTCATCGATTATCCTTTTGGTTTAATCTTGATACTTTTTTCACTAACTTCGCCAGTGCTTTCAGTATAAGTTACTTTTAGCTCACCTGCACCATCTATTTTCATATATGTTGTAAATACCGGATTCGTCGATAATGACTCCCAAACATTCATAGTAGTGATCACTTTACCCTTATAAGTAAATTTAACACTGTTTACATATTCTGCAGGAACCAATTTTTTTGTTTCCTTATCTTTACGCATACCGGTTTCCATCGGATGCATAACCATAAAACTTACCTTTACAACCTCGCCGTCTTTATATTTTTTTGGCTTGATCTTGATTAGTGATTTTCTTTTTCCCATTTTAATTTCCTTAATTTTCTTTTATATTTTATGCTTTAAAATCGGGTTGAAATCAACCACATCCGCCGATTGTCACTTTTACGCTCTGAGCAGCTGTTAAAAATGTTCCGTCACTCATCTCTACGATTGTCGCCACGTCCTGTGTTCCGCCAAGTTTGATACGCGTTGCAAACATTGCTTTTCCGTTTGCCGGAGTCAAGTGCACTGAAACACAACGTGAGTTAGAGTTCTTCGTTGCAAATATATGGATAGTTTTTACATAATCGCTCTCAGTCATAGGAGAATCCACCTCAACAGTTACAGGAACAACAGCTCCATTTTCAGCAATTTCCGGAACTTTCAATTGTACTTTTGAAGATGTTTTAGCAGGTTTGCCGCCAGTTATTACATCTAATGCCTTTTGATATGAAAACTCATTAGGACCTTTTGGTTTTGCCTCTTCTGCAAAACTCATCGATGGCATTACAGCTGTTACAGCGGCAACAGCACCTAACTTTTTAAAAAATTCTCTTCTTTGCATAATCTACTTTCCTTTTATTTTGGAGATACAATATATGAAGCTATATCACATATCTCTTTTTCATTAAATAATTTTGTTGTCAAATTAACCGTCATATGCGTATCTGCATTGTCTATGCGTGGATCAGCTATTTTTTGATATACAAACTGATTATCTCTTACACCTGTTGCCATAAACATATCTTTGTATCCTGTTAGATCAGGACCTATATTTCCGGCACCTTTTGCACCTTCTATATTATGACATGCGACACAGTTTCCGTATTGCTTGTATGTTCCATCAGCATTTTTCTTTTTTAAGCCCTCAGGTGTTTTTCCTTTTACTTTTTCCCCATTCAAGTTATGGAAAATAAAAGAACCTCTGGCAATCGCTTTTGGATCATTTGTTATACATCCCGTAGGCATCGTATAAACTTTAGCTGGTGCTAACAGATCTTTTTTTATTATCTCACTGGCACTCGGGTTTTCAATAACACTGCTGTAATCAGCCGCGAAAAGTGAACCCATTAGAAGCATCGAGAGTGTAAAAGATTTCTTCATTGTAGTTCCTCCTATTAATTTCAGAGGTAAGTATAACTGTGAAGTGTAAAATTAGTATAAAATGTATTTCTTATTGGAAAAGAAGTTTGTAATTTTAGTTTATATCTACAATATCCGCCGGGAATTTATATATAAACGTACTGCCCTGCTTAGGTTTTGACCTTACACTGAGCTCAATATCAAGGGTATCGATAATAGATTTAACTATGTTCAAACCTATTCCAAAACCGCCTTTGCTGACATCTTCACGGTAATAACGGCTAAATATTTTATTTGTATCCTCTATGCCGACCCCATAATCTTTAAAACTCAGATAGCAGCTCTTGTCTTTTATATACAGATCTATCTCGATGCAACTCTCTTCATAAGAATACTTGATAGCATTTGAAATATTGTTGTCAATTATTCTCTGCAGCTGCTTTGTATTCATAATAAAATAAATGCCTTTTGTAATATTGCTTTTTAAAGTTATATTCTTCATCAGCGCCACCTCTGAAAAATACTCCACCCTTTCATTTAAAAACAGGGTCATATCGATTGATTCCTGTTCAAAATGCAATCTGTCATGCTTTATCAGATAATCCATGTCATTATAAATATTTGAAAGCACCTTTGCCGCAGCCTTCATTCTCTGCATATATTTATTAGACTCATTTTTTCTATTGTACAAATCTATATTGACATTAATGATAGACAGGGGCGTGTTTATCTCATGCATGGAATCTTTGATAAAATTATCCAGAGTTTCATTCATCTTTTTAAAGGGAGTGGCAAAACTGTTTAAAAAGAAGATACTTAAAATAAAAACAAGCACCACAATGGAAAACAGGATGAGCATCACTTTTTCATAGACGACTGCAAAAGAGAGCGTATTCTTTACAATTAAATATTCTGCACCGAAATATCTGTTTTTTGGCAGCTTGACGATTAAATAGGCATTGTTTGCATCATCTAAATGGTAGCCCTCTTTAAAATGCTCAATATTGGAGCTGATCAAAGAAAAGATAGCCTGAAATCTTAAATCATATAGACCAGACTCAAATGTTTTAAATCTCGGATACTCATAGTGTGTTTCATTTTGATTAAACTCCTCCATAGACTTTACGATAAGCAGGGATTTTTCTTTTAGAAGAAGCTCATTTTGAATGGAATGTATGTTTTTCATATAGATCAAATAAAAAAACAGCGGCGCCAATAATATAAGAGTAATCAATGTCGTATAGATGAGCGCATACTTGCCTGCATACGTATTATCGTTCAATGATATATCCTAGGCCTCTTCTGTTTTGAACCACCCCGTTTGGAAGTTTTTGACGAAGATTATTTACCTGAACCCTGACTGTGGCAGGCTCCACATACTCACCCCAGACTTCATCCTGAAACATCTCTGTCGAGACAACACAGTTTTGATGTTTTATAAGAACCTCTAAAATATCTTTTTCCGCCTTTCTCAGTACAATCTCTTTATCGTTCAAACTGAGTCTGCTTTTGGTCATATCGTATGTGACTTCGCATCCAAGATTGACAATATTTTCATCATCCAGATAAAAACTGGCAAATGCCTGATTGATACGCAGTTCCAACTCTTCGAGGTCAAAAGGCTTTCGTATATAATCACAGCACCCTCTTTTGTACCCTTCTTTGAGATTTTGTATATCTACCATAGATGTTAAAAAGATGGTCGGTATCTTTTTGTTTTCTTTGCGCAGATTCTTTAAGAGTTCAAAACCGTTCATTGAGGGGACGTTTACATCAAGCAGCAAAAGATCATATGTCTTATCAAAAATAGCATCATACGCTTCAGCTCCATCCATAAAAGAGTCAACTTCATAACCAATATCAACCAAAAATTCCTGAATACTTATACGCAGTGAGTATTCATCTTCCAATAACAAAATCTTCATTTAATCTTTCCATCAATCTTTTTAATAATCTTATGCTCCAACATAAGCTGAATCAATTCATCCTTGCTGTAGGCATCTAGTTTTTTATATGCTTCATCAAAAAACAGCTCTCTGTCTTCCTTGGCAATAATATCTTTTATGTAGAGTAAAGAATCAACACTGTACTTGTCATACATGTTATTTTGATACTGTTCCTCTTTCACCACATCGTATAAGCTGCTCCTCGTCACATTTACCAAAAAGGATATATCATCCTCCGGATCTTTGAAATAGTCCAAATATTTTTCCGGCAATACAAAGACAAAAGCACCTATTGTCTGCCCTTCACCGTTATTCATCGTCTCGTAAAATATATACTTGTTATCCACATATAAAATACGGTCTACCTTTAAGGTCTTAAAATCAATCTTATTGAGAGTCTGTATATGATTGAAATTATAATTTCTATTTGAGACAATATATCTGTCTACCGTCAAATTTTCCTGCATCAAGATGGCTGTATCAAAATACTTATCCTCAAGCATAACATACAAGTCTATCCCCTGCTTGGAAAAATACTTTGTGATAGACTCAAAAAAATCGATGACTTCTATAAAGCCTAAAAAAACACCCTCTTTATATATAGGAACAGTTGCCTTGATTCCCAAGCGTCTTCCCACTTCTATGGAAGTCCTTGGAGTTGTATGGGTTTTAAAATAATCAAGATCGGTCCTGTAATCTTCCAGCGGCATTCCGGCATAGACATTATCCCAGCTTCTGGCAAAAATATTATACTCACTTGTAATGATTTGCGTTCTGATATATCGGTTTGTATTCGTTTTAATGCTAAGCATGATGTCCGAGAGGATCTTATACCCCAAGTCTTCGTTGTCATTTTCCAGAGCATTGACCAGACCCTCGTTTTTTGACAGGACAACAGCTATTTCAAGAGCATTCATCTGCTCATTTTTAAGCTGACTTTCCAAAGACAAAGTACACTGGTCCAAGATGTATTCGATTTTCTGATCATTGACCTGATATTTCAGATATCCGATAACGACCATAATAGTTATCACTATAAAAACAAACACATATAATAGACTTCTAAGCATATTCAATAAAACCGATACCAATAATTTTTTAGATTATATCAAGAAAATAAGATGTCACGTTGAAATTTTTAGTATTATCGTAATAAATTATATAATTCAAATAAAATTAATTATTTTACTCTAAAATTAGCTCACTTAAAATATTCGGATTGGAGGAGCCTGTTATGATAGACTTAGAAACTGAGATATGCATATGTAACGGTTTGAGCGTAAGAGATATTGCTGAATGCATCAAAGAAAACAAGCTTACGACTATGCAGGAGATACTTGAAAATGAGATCTGTCCCATGGGGGACAAGTGCGAAGCTTGTCAGGATGAAGGATTTAACAATGACGGGCTCAATATACCAATGGTTCTTTCTCTGGTGCAAAAAAAACTAATTTAAATCTCTGATCTCTATCATAAATGTAGAACCTCTGGGTGATGTTTCTACTTTTATGTCCCCTCCAAACTGTTTTTGGATAATCATCTGACTCATATAAAGACCTAATCCCGTGCCATTTTTACCCTTGGTGCTGAAATAGGGTTCAAATAATTTTTTCATATTCTCTTCGCTTATCCCAGAAGCATTGTCCTCAACACATATACAAAACCTGTCTTTATAAGATTTTACATAGAGGCTTATAGCTTTGTTTTCCCTATCTACCTCTTCAAACGCATCAATGGCATTGTTTATAAGGTTGAGTATCACCTGAATCAACTCATTCATATATACCTGTATATATATTTCCCGCTCTTTTTTTATATGAATACTTATATTTGTAGCGTTTATTTTAGGTAATGTGAAATTCACTACCTTTTGTAAAAGTTCATGTATCTCTACTTTTGTAGATTTTTTATCGGGATGAAAATATGTCTGAAAATCGTCTATGGTGTTTGAGAGATAAATGATTGAATCGCTGATCTCACTTAAAGTTTTATCAGTTTTTTCTTCATCGATTGCACCTCCCATTAACTTTGTCAGCTGCAAATTAGAGATTTGAAGAGTGATATTTGAGAGTGGCTGTCTCCACTGATGAGCAATCATACTTATCATCTCGCCCATAACGGCCTGCTTCGACTGAGCCGTAAGTATTTTATCTTTTTGAATCAGTTCCTGCACTTTTTCCGCAACGGTAAGCTCTAAAGATTCGTTCAGTTCTTTGAGTTCGTGCGTTTTTATCTTAACTTCGCTTGCCAGTTTTGCGTTAAAAGAGCTCAGCTTTCTCTGATGATATGCCATCACGCCCACTAAAAAACTTACAGCTATCAAAATCTTCCAAACTAAACTGTAATCTGTTTCTGAATGATATCTTGTTATCATCCAGCTCTTGATTATACTGTCTATCTTCTGCGGGGGTATGGCATCGAGCGATTTTTGTATTATATCTGCGAGAACAGTCTCATCCTTAAGAATGCCTATGCTCCCTTTTATCTTATTCTCTTTAGAGATAAATCCGTTGATTTTTAATTTTCCGTATCCATACTGTTCTACAAGATAATCGGCAGATTCATTCAGAGAGAGGGCCGCATATGCATTCCCATCCAAAACATTTTTCATCATCCTGTTAGGGTCTCTTTGGACTGTTATATTTAATTTCGGATGGCTCTTCAAAATATGTTCTTTAAAAATTTGAGACTGAACGACAAGAATGACATCTTCCAATATACTTATGTCTTGGACAAAAGACTTATCCAGTTTTGTAATAAGCGTAAAATAGCTCTCGATAAAAGGTCTGGTATGAATAAGCAGCTCTTTATTACTGTTTGTAACGTTTACGGATACGATTTGACATGTTTTATTAATGACATTTTTTCTCAGTTCTTCAACGGACGAAGATTCTATCGCTACAAATTTAAGACCCGATTTTTTGGATATGAGGCTGTATATGTCAGCCATAATGCCCGCTTGAGCATTGGATGCATATCCGTCAATTGGAAATATATTTGGTTGGACACATACTTTTATCGGTTTGGTGGTATTGATATAGTGAAACTCATTAAGAGTAAAATCTATCTTGGAATTTCCCGGTGTGAATAAAAAATCATCTAAATAGATTGTGTCATTTATCTTATAATACATCTTCAAAAGTTCGCACTGCTTGAGTAAAAAACTTTTATCCATCGAACCTATGTCATAAATTTTTGGAAGGATGAGTTTTTCTATTTCTCTGGCTTCATTTTTTAAACTGTCTATGGATATATTCTTTGAATATTTGTCATAGATGAGCTTTACTGTTTCATCCTTGTGCCTCAGTGCATATTCCCATCCTTTTTTAGTGGCATCCCTAAATAGCTTTACTCTGTCTGGGTTATTTTTAACTTCATCCTTGGAAGTGAACAGCTCAAGCTGTAGATTGAACATTCCGAGTTCGCTTGGATTGATAACATTATATTTTACGCCCATTTTATCAAGTTTATACGGCTGGTCAGAGATAAATGCCGTCATAGCATCTACATTTTTATTTACAAAATCTTTTAAATCATATGTATGCTTGACCAGTTTCAACTGGTCTGAATTTACACCGTATTCATCAAACAGATATTTAAAGTTCAGATTAAAATCTTCTCTGCCGTTTGCCATGATTGTTTTGCCCAACAAGTCTTTTGGAAACTTTATATCGGTTGAGGTGATTAACACCAATGCAGATCTTTTAAAATAGGATGCGACAAGCTTTATGGACCTGTCTTGCAAATACTCTACTAAAATATTTGAATTATACACACCAAACGTAGAGCGCCCGCTGACTACTTCATCAACAATATCTGTGCCAAACTCATATTCTTTTAATTCAACATCTAAACCGACATCCTCATAAAAACCTTGCTCTTTGGCTGCGATAAAACCTGCATACTGAAACTGATACTTCCAATGAAGCTGAACCGATACCTTCTCAGGCTTTTTACTTTCTTCAATACTATGGAATCTCTTATAATCATCCTCAAGCGCTGATGCACTATTAATCAAAAGCAATACGAGGAGAATCAGATTTTTCATTTTAAAGAGTACTTATCTTTTTAAGGACGTCTTCAAATCCGCCTTCTACTATTTCAATGACCGAACAGGCAATCATCAGGTTTACAGGATAGTCAAAATCTTCTATCATCTTGCCGTCTGTGTCTACCGTCACCGCACCCTTCAATCTCTTTTCCTTATCGCTAAAATGCTCAATATAGGATAGTTTTTTATTCATATAGCCATACACTTTTTTACCGAGTCCATACGCATAACCGCATTCCCAGACCGTACCGCTGTCGGCTTCTTTACCACGAAAGGCGTTTATGTTTGCTATAACGATATCTGCCTTTTTTATAAGCTCTTCGTTAGCCTTGAAAATATCATGTGCCACCTTTTGTTTTGGCTGATCAAAATCTATGCTGTTGTCCAACGGATACATGCCGACAAATCCGTACTCTCCGCAAAGCTTCGAATATTTTTTCCCGATTTCAATCGAATCCGGCTCAAAGACGTCCGGTCCGGCTATGTATATTTTTTGCATTCTATGACCTAATATTTTTATTTGTTCAATTATCACTAAATAATACCATTTTTAACTTTAATATCTTCCAAGGCACGGTACTTTTTAAGTATAAAACAAATAGAATATACGAATGAAAAATATTCAACGTACCACATTCTCGGCACTTATAACACTTATCTTGTCAACACCCCTTTTTGCGAATGAAAAAGGGATTGCAGACACTTCTTTGTTCAAACCTGATTTTACCTTTGGCAATATCAGTCTAAACTATCTGGATTGGACGCAAGACACCCAAAACCGCTCTCCTCAGAGAGACTTTTCGTATCTTGAGCTTGAAGGTGGCGCAGGATGGAGCTGGGGGGAGTTCTATATGCTTGCAGACCTTGAGAATCCCACAAGGTCATACGATGATACGACGGACAGCAGGCATTATGTTTTTAAGCCTGTCCTGGATATCAGACTCTTAAAAACAAACTTTCATATTCATATACAGGATTATAATTTTTACTCCGAAAATTTTTACGTGAGCAATGCAATAGCAGGTCTCTCCTATAAAATAGAAAGCGGGTCTGATTTTTGGGCGATTCCCTTTATCGGTATCCATCATCAGCAAAGTACATACTATACAGGGTTTAACGGCTTTATGGCAGGGTTTTCCCACTCATACAGTATGCATAAACAAAACAATAAATTTTCTATAGCAGGCTGGCATGAATTTGAATTTGGACGTAACAAAAAGGACTATCAGCTTGAGGATGGAACACCTATAGGAGATGGCGACAGCTATGGAGTCCAAGGGGCACTTTCTTTTTGGTGGCATCCCAGAACAGAGGTCACTACCGGAGTCCAATACCGCTACGCACATAATAAACTTGGATTCAATGGCTATCAGGATGGATTTATTTACTCTGTAAAGTATAATTTTTAAAAGCTGTTTTTATTTTATTTTATTTTTGCGGCTTCGTTAAGGTCCATATAGCCCTTGATATCTGCTGTCTTTAAATTCAAGTAGCGGTGGTTGCAGTAAAGATTATTTTCTTTTAGCATCGCTATAGCATTTATCTTATCTATATCAATCGCAAAATCCATATTTTTCAACAAAACAAAATCATCGCCAAAAAGACGAAAGATCTGAAAATCATGAAACTCAGATTGTAGGTATTTGGCAAATGTATTTAAAAAAACATCTCCGGCATTCCATCCAAATTTTTGATTATAAAGCGTAAAATTTTTTATATAGATTATATTTAAATACAAAGACTTATGCTCGTCAATATTCTTATGTATTAAAAAATCCAGATAATTATGGTTATACACATGTGTCAGCGTATCCTTGTAAAAGTAGGCAAATCTTGCATCATCCAAATATGTATCGGGTTCCTGAGATGCGTTGTTATCCACGTTTACATCATCTAAAACATGAACGGCATTTTTTACAACCACGGGGTCGTAGAGTGAACCGGCCAAGTCCTGCAACTCTTCAATCGCCTCTTTCTTTGTTTTTCTTGCCTTATATATTCGGCTGGTCGTCATTGCGTCAAAAGAATCCGCTACCGTCATGATACGCGCAAAAATTGGAATTTCTTCATATTTTAGTCCCCTTGGATACCCGCTTCCATCGTAATATTCATGATGAGAATACACGATATTGGCAAGTTCTTTATACATCGGGACATCCGAGAGCACGTTATAGCTAATCGTAACGTGCTCTTTAATCAGTGAGTATTCCTCATTTGTCAACTTATCCGGTTTTAGCAGGATTGCATCAGGAGTGATAACCTTGCCTATATCATGTAATATTCCGGCCTGATAAATCAAATCACACTCTTTTTGTTTAAATCCCATAGCACGTGCTATATCTCTGGAATAGACTGCTACACGCTCGCTGTGCCCGCCTGTATAGGTGTCACGTCCGTCAATCATCTTCACAAGAGAAAGCATCATCTGTTTATAGTTTGAGAGCAGTTCATCCTGAAGATGGATGATTTTTTTAGTTCGTTTATCGACCATGACTTGCAATTTGGTCTTGTATAGTTCATTTTCTCTAAATGCCGTCAATTTATCCACGGATTGCTGAAGCACCTTTACTATCTGTTCAAAATCTATAGGTTTGATAATGTATCCGGTCACTCCGAGCTTAATCGACTGTGTCAGATAGTCTGAATCTGTATATGCAGAAGTTATGATTACTTCTTGAGCCGCATCTATTTTTCGGATCTCTTGTATCAATTCCAGACCATTCATATTTGGCATTTGAATATCGGTTATGACTATATCATATTTGTTATGGGCATATTTATCAAGAGCCTCTTTGCCGTCCGCCGCCACCTCAACTCTATTAAATATCTTATTTAAAAAACTGCCGGTCTTTTCACGCAGCATCCCTTCATCCTCAACATATAAAACACAAAACAACTGTGCCTTTTCTTTTATAGACTCAAGCAATATTTTTAAGTTATCCCTCATACAGCACACTCCAATACATAATTATATCTTTCATTTTAGGCATCCGCATCGTCACTTTTTAATAATCTTATTATAAAACATACACCCTGGTTTGAATTGCATACATCTATTTTTCCATTTAAATGCTCTTCTATAATCATTTTACTCATATACAGTCCCAACCCCGTTCCGTTTTTCTCATCTTTTGTCGTAAAGTACGGATCAAAAATCTTTTGTAAGATATCTTCCTCTATCCCTGTTCCATTGTTACAGACCTCTGTATTGACATACTTTCCATCATCATATACATTTATACTTATCAGAGCGTTTTTTATACCGTTGGATACTAAGGAATCCTTAGCATTATTGATTATATTTACAAAGACCTGCATTAATTCTCTTTGATAGGCACTCACTTCAGAGTAAGAATTATATTTAGCTTTGAACTCAATATTGTTATTTATCAGACTCTCTTTTACTATGGCATAGGTTTCACCTATGATAGTTTGCATCTTAACTTTTGAAAAAGTTTTATCAGGCTTGAAGAAGTTTCGAAAATCGTCTATCGTTTTTGACAAGTGTGAGGTTTGCTCCAAAATATCGCGAGAATATTTTTCTGCCGTATTTGCATCAAAGTCACCGATTGCTATATCCACGAGCATGTTGTTTGCGTCCATAGATATACCTGCGATAGGTTGTCTCCACTGGTGTGCAATCATCCCTATCATCTCACCCATCGCAGCATGACGCGACTGCATAATCATTAACTCATCCTTTTTCTTCAATTCGGTAATATCCATAGCCGAAGTTATAAAAGTACGCTTTGCGTCTATAATCCCTAAAGGAGCAGAACTGAACTGCCAGACAATGACATCACCATTTTTTGTCATAATATTGTATTCGCCGATATCCACTTTTTTATCACTTGTATATAATGTTTCTATATATTCTCTAAACTGTACTCTTTCCTGAGCATCTATGTTCAAGATAAACTTCTCAATAGTGCTGATATCCTCGTAATCATATCCGATGAGACTGGCACACACCTTGTTGAGCATTATGATATCTCCGCTCTCGTTATGCAGCATTATGGGATTCGGCGCCTCTTGAATAATTGTTTCGAGTTCTTTTTTCTTATACTCTAAAAGTTTTAAAGTATCTTCTTTTTCAGTAACATCTTCATGTGTCAGAACAATATTTTTGACATTTCCCGATGAATCTTTAAGCGGATATATGCGCGTATTAAGAGTGCGTTTTCTTCCATGCTTTTTTGTTTCCGGCACCAAAGAAGCATCATATTCATGTATTGGGACCTGTACTGTTTCTCCTGCATACGCTCTTTTTACATATTCTAACAAACCGCTGTCTTTTACAAGTTCACTCTTTAAAATATTAAACTTATGGCATGTCAAAGAAGAGGGAACACCCCAAAGCACATACTGTGCATGATTCACTTCAATCTGCAAACCGTCTATATCATAGAGTTCTACTGCATAGGGCGAGTGCTCCATCATCGACTTAAATCGTTTTTCACTTTCTCTCAAGGCCTCTTTAGCATTATATTCAGCTGTTATATCCGTTTTGGATCCAACCATACGTACAGGTTTATTATCATTGAAGATTGTATGCGCTCGGGATTCTATCCATATCCAATGTCCGTCTCTATGTTTTAGCCTGTGTATATTTTTAAAAAGCTTTGCATCTTGCAAATGTGCTGCTTTTAAATCAATAAAAATCTGATCCTTATCCTCAGGATGTATGCGGCTGGACCACTCTTCATACGAACTTTTCATCTCATCGTCACGATATCCGAGTATTGCTTTGAGTTTTGGTGAGAAGTACACCTCATTCGTCAGCAGATTCCAGTCCCATATCCCGTCTGTGGCTGCTTCACTGGCAAAACGGTAACGATCTTCTATATCTGCTTTATATTTTTCAAGTTTAAGACGCTCCGTAACATCAAAAACAATGGAATAAAGCAAAAGCTTCTCATCAATCTCAATAGGTCCGGAATAAACCTCCACATCACGTATCTCACCGCTTGCGAGTTTATGCTTGAAATAAAACATATCCCTGTATTCCTGTTCGGCCAACTCCATTTCCAAAAGTATCTCGTCTTTGCTTAAAATATTGATATCACTTATATGCATAGAAAGCATTTCTTCATAGCTGTATCCGTAATAGCTTAAAGCCTTTTCATTACAGTCTATTATTTGGCCGTTTTGTGGATTTATAAGCAGTTCGATTGCACGGTTGCTTTTAAAGAGTGCGCGGTATCGTTTTTCGCTCTCTTTTAATGCGCTTTCCATCTCAATATTATACAAGGCATACGCAATATCCCCTGCCACTTCATTCAGCAATGCTATTTCATTTTCATTGTTTTCATTTTTGTCACTTATTGAAAGAGTGAGATATCCATAGATTTTTTCATTGTATTGAAGCTCTATGTTAAATGCATTATTATTTTTGTATAAATCTACCAGTGGGCATTCCTGACAATATTTTTTTATTGTCTCAATCGTAGAATAGTTATTTTGGCTGTCAATTGTCTTTTGTATACAGTAAGGGATCCACCCCTTTTGCATTTTGTTTTTTAATTGAGAGGTGTCTTCTTGTGAGTCCGCACTTGCAAAATCATCAAATTTGCCGTTATTGCCTGAGAGGATTATCCATGCATTGCTATATATATGCTTGGAAGTCAAAATCACACAAGTCTCCTGAATAAGTCTTTGCGGATTCTTTTCTCTTACAATCAACTGATTGATTTCCCTGACAATCGACAAAACACGGCTTAAATGCTCATTTGCTCTTATATACCTGGAAACTCTGTTGATCGTATAAAAAGCTATCATCAGTAAAAGGAACAGACTTACCGTAAAAGCGATTGTTTCAATAGTCTTAAGCATCTCATCTGAGCGATTTTTAAATTCCAAAGCTTTGCCGTGTGCATAATCGTACAATCGTAGGATTGAAGTATCCAAACGCATAACATGTTGGGCTTCGTTGGTCTGTAGGAGTGCCACGGCTTGTGAAATCTGCTTTGAACCTGCAAGAGATATAATCTCTTCACGTATTTTTTTCCATGATTCAAATAAGGCAACAGCCTGATTTAGAACCTTTAAACCATCTTTGCCCAGTATATTTTGTTCTATGATTTTCAGGTTATCGTAAATCAGCTGTTCATGCCTGTTCATCTCATTTATTGAGAAATCACTCTCTTTTTCGGATTTTGCCAAAACAAAATCTTTCATATGACTGTCTATTTTTGAGATCTCGGCCTGTATTGTAAGCGCAGCATTTGTGACTTTAAGGGGATGCTCGTAAATATCACTGGTAATTGCATGCATCTGAGAGATTTGATAAAAGGCAAAAATTTTCGAGCCCACCACAAACAATATCAACAATGCAAATGCAGTTCCTAAAAGATACATCTCTTTCGTACTTTTTTGATACTTTTTCATCACAGCAGGCAATCCTGAAATCTTATTTTATATTATAGTTTATATGATTTTTATCATTGATTGTAGATTATACCCAAAGATTAACTTTTAAATTAACTCAGATATAATATTGGAATATTGTTCAAGGAATTTCCATGTTAAAGAAAATCACATTTTATTATTTGGCAAGTGTCTTACTTGTTTCAACCATCCATGCGGGGGAAGCGGATGCTTTTGATCTCTACGACTGGATGGAATCCCTGAACGGCGAGTGGACATTATCGCCGGCGGAGAAACAAACAGGAACGGACTCCTATAAACATAAAGCCGTTCTTCCCCTAGTCGGGACCGATGCGACGGGAATAGCCTTTAAGTCCATAGGCAGAAACAGCACAATCCAAGAAGACCTCTTGCCAAATACGGCAAAACAGATGGTTACCATGTACCACTGTAAAGATTTGGAATGCGAGCAGATAAAAGCCACGCATTACTGTGTAAAAATGAACCAGCCTGAATTTATTGCCAATCTTGCAGCCAGTACAAAAAACAGAATCGTTTTTGATTGCGACATGAGTACCGAGCTGTGCCTCTCCGACGAAGACCATGTGCATCAGATAATACATGAAATCTCAGATAAGGGCACACACCTCAAAACATCTTATCTCAGCTGGGAAAATCAAAAGCCAAAAGAAAACAGCTCCATATATCATTTTGACAAAAAAAATAAAAAGAATTTTTAATTATACTTCAAGACATACTATAAGTATTTTTAATTCATAGGTTCAACTCAATATAAAATAGTATCTGTTACAATAGGTGAGTTTATCTACTTAAAAAAACGTAAAGGTGTTTTACTGCATGAAAGCAATGAATAAAAAAGTGACTTCATCTCCTTTTAGAATTTCCTTTATATATGCCTTGTTCGCCGGCATGTGGATAATACTTTCAGATACACTCATAGAGTCTCTTCACCTGAGTCATACACTCTCCTCTACAATTCAAACATCCAAAGGTCTCGTTTTTGTTATCGTTACCACCTTGCTTGTCTATGTTCTGACAAATCGCTTTTCCAAGACCAACAAGCGCTTCAACAGTGTTCTCTCTGCTATGAGAGATATAAATCAGCTTATATTAAGAGAAAAAGATGCGCAAAAGCTGCTCAGCGGGGCCTGTCATATTTTAATATCCAACAACATATATAAAGATGCAAGAATCATCACCTTTGATAATGAAAACCAGATTAAATACATTGTCAGTACGGATACCTCAGATGCTTTTAATGCCTTCAAAGAAAAACTGATACAGAGCTGGATTCCAAAATGTATCAAACAAACGCTCTCTGGCGATACATTTTATTCTTATACAAAAAACACTTTACAAAACTGTGAGGAATGCCCGCTTAAAAGTCTTTACGGTGATACAAGCGCCTTCACCCTGGAGCTGAAATATAAAAATCAGATTTACGGTTTTTTAAATTTATCGGTTGAAAAGGAATACGTTCAGGATGATTACGAACTTCTTATGCTTGAAGAAGTCAGCAGGGATATCACGCATGCTCTTTATAATATTGAAAATGAGAATAGAATAAGCAATTTGCAAGAGTTGTACAATAATATGATTGACAGTATTGACAATCTTATTTTTGTCAAGGATACTGATTTTAACTATATAGCCTGCAATACCGCCTTTGAAAAATTTGTAGGAAAAGATAAAAATAACATTATAGGAAAAAATGATTACGATTTGTTTGAGCACAAGACAGCAGATTTTTTTCGTGAACATGACAAACACATGATGCTCGGCAATGAGAGCCTATCAAATTTTGAGTGGGTCACATATCCGGATGATTCAAGACGCTACCTGCTAACCGTTAAATCCCCACTCTTAAATTCACAAGGAAAAGTGATAGGACTCGTAGGCAATTCTGCTGACTTCACAGAACAAAACCATCTGTATGAGCTTTTACAAGATGCGCAGTCCCTGGCAAAACTCGGAAGCTGGGAATACATAGTGGAAACTGGAAAGTTTTGGGGATCAGACGAGGCAAAACGTATCTTCGGACTCCCTATGGAGACAGAGTTCTTTAACATAAAGTTTATTCAAGAGTGTATCTTGGAAAAAGAGCGTGTGGGTCAGGCTTTTATTGATCTCATAGAAAAAGATGTTCCTTTTGATCTTGAGTTTGAAATACTCCCAATGGACGGCAGCGACAGAAAAACACTATCCTCCATCGCAAAAGTAGAACGCGATACAGACGCAACAGCAAAAAAAGTAACCGGTTCGCTAAGAGACATTACAGAGCAGGAAAAAGCAAAAACACAACTCCAAATATCCAATGATAAATTTGAAAAAGCTTTTAACAACACACCTAATATTATTGTCCTTAGCAACTTGCATACTGGTAAAATTTATGACGTAAATGCAAGTTTTGAACTCATATTAGGATATAAAAAAGAAGATGTTGTCGGAAAAACAACATTCGAAATAGACCTATGGCATGACATACAAGACAGAAAAAAATACATTGAATCTTTTACACGTAATGGTTTAGTCGATGGGGAAGTTTACAAATTTAACACCAAAGGCAAAAGTCTGATTACAGCAAGAGTTTATGCGAGTCTGGTGCATATTGACGAAGATGACTATATCTTGGCGGTTGCAGATGATATTACGGAAAAAGAGAAAAACCTCAAACTCCTGGAAGAGAAAAAAAGAGAGCTTGAAACAATCCTGCAAGAAGCCCCTAATCCCATTATGATACACACACAAGACGGCAAAGTCCTTTTGGTAAACAAAATTTGGGAACAGCTCAGCGGGTATACATACGAAGAGATTGACACAATTGAAAAATGGACACAAAAAGCATACCCTCATAAGATGTCCATAGCAAAAAAAGGGATTTCACAACTCTACGCCCTGCATCAAAAAAAAGACGAAGGGGTCTATGAGATTACCACAAAAAACGGCGACACAATTTTCTGGCAGTTTAGTTCTGCTCCCGTCGGTATGATAGAGGGCAAGCAAACAGTCATATCTTCGGCCATGGATATTACAGAATTAAAGAACAAAGATGAGATGATCCTCAACCAGTCACGCCATGCGGCAATGGGTGAAATGATCGGTATGATTGCGCATCAATGGCGTCAGCCGCTTAGCGTTATCTCTATGAATGTAAACAATATACTCTTAAATATTGCGCTTGATGACTTTAATGCCATAGAGGCTGAAAAATTTTCCCGGGACATACTTGAACAGACTGCCCATCTTTCAAAGACTATCGATGATTTTCGAAACTTTTTTAAACCAGACAAAGAGATCTCAAAAGTCAAGATGCAAAATGTTTTAGAAGACACCTTTGCAATAGTAAAAGACAGCCTGACAAATAATACTATCGAATTTACACCCTCGTATGAATCCGAATCGGAGGTCTATGCCTATACCAGAGAACTGATGCAGGTATTTGTAAATATAATCAATAACTCAAAGGATGTGCTGGTCGCGAAAAAAATTCAAAAACCGACTATCCGGCTCAGGATATATGATGATGCAAAATATGTAAATACCGAAATCTGTGATAACGGTTCAGGGATTGATGAGGATATCCTGCAAAAAATCTTTGACCCGTATTTTACGACCAAAGATGAAAAGACTGGAACGGGATTGGGACTGTATATGAGCAAGATAATAGTCGAAAATCATCTTGAGGGTATCATTGAAGCGTACAACAAAACAGATGGAGCATGTCTGAGGGTTCGACTGTTAAAATGTGAGATAAAAGACAGGCTCACTTAAAATAAGGTTATATCATGGCGAATGAATCGAAAATAGAAATTGAATCTCTTAAGAAAAATGCCCAACCCTTTTCCGTCTTGTATGTGGAAGATGAAAAAGATTTGCGTGAGACGATTTTCATTTTTTTAAGTAAAATCTTTAAAAAGGTGGATACCGCTTCCAACGGGCAGGAAGCTCTTGAAAAGTATATGAAGAACAAGTTTGACATCGTGATAACGGATATACAGATGCCAAAAATGAACGGCCTGGAACTAATACGCAGAATAAGAGAAATGCATGCATACCAGGAGATAATTATCATATCGGCGTATTCTGATACAGATTATTTCACACAATCTATTCAGCTCAATGTCACGGGCTACATTATTAAACCTATCAATTTTGACAAAATCCTAAAAACACTGCATCAATCCATCTATAAGCTCACCGTATTTCATGAAAACGAAATGTATAAAAAAAATCTGGAAAAAATGGTGCAAGAGAGGACACAGACTGTTTTAAATCTTCAAAACCAACAAGTGGACAATTATCAGCACGCTATCCATTCCCTGGTAAAAATGATAGAAGCGAGAGATACTTACACCGGGGGTCACAGTGAACGTGTCGCATCCTATTCAAGAGATATTGCAAGGGCGATGCAGCTCTCGGATGAAGAGTGCAACATAATTTATGAGGCGGGAATATTGCATGATGTGGGAAAGATTATTACTCCTGATGCGATTTTACTCAAACCCGGAAAATTGAGCGAAGATGAATACTCATTAATCAAAGACCATGTAACGGCAGGCTATTCAATACTCAGCGAAATACCTATGTACAATGAACTCTCAAATATAGTCTATGCCCATCATGAGCATTTTGACGGAAGCGGCTATCCAAGAGGTTTAAAAGCTGATGAGATTCCCCTGCTTTCACGCATTATGATTATTGCGGATGCCTTTGATGCGATGACTACGAGCCGAATATATAAGGCAAAAAAATCTATCCCTGAAGCTATAGAGGAACTACAGAAGTTCAGCGGCATCTGGTATGATTCCAAAGTAATGCAAAAAGCGGTCGGCGTATTACAGTCTGTCATCATTGATATAGACGTAACGCAAGATCCTAGTTCACATATAGACGATGAACGTTTTGCATATTTCTACAAAGATCCTCTCACCAAAGTTTATAATCAGTATTACCTGGATTTTATCTTACAAAAAAATAGAGATGAAAAAAAGCAAATCTGTCTCAATATCATTTATATAAAAAACTTTTCTTCCTACAATCAAAAGCATGGCTGGAGTGAGGGTGATATTTTGTTGTACAACTTCACTTTGTATCTAAAATCAGAATTTCCGGCTTCGCAGATCTTTCGCATTTTCGGCGACGATTTTGTTGTACTCAGCACGGGGCATGTGGAAATTGACATCGACAAGATAAATCAAAGCCCCATCTTTGCCACAAACAAGCTCCACTGCACCTGTAAGCACTTTCATCTTGAAAAAACCGATATCAGAAGCTATAAAGACCTGCAGGATTAGCCTGACTACTCTATGATCTCCTGATCGTTAAATTCACAAAAATCACTGTTTTTAATGACATCTTCGGAAAAATATTCCAATTTTTCATCAGCAACTTCAAGATCTTTAAATCGGGCGATATGAAATACTGCGTCCCCCTCCTGGATTAAGGGAATTTCGGATTTGCCTATAATAATTCCGTCAAAAGGAGCAAGAAGTACAAAGCTTGTATCATCCAAAGGTGCATTGATATAGGCGATAATCTCATTTTTGCTCACAGTATCTCCCAGAGCCTTAATCGTTCTGATAATACCGCTCTCCTTGGCGCGGATCCATTCACTGCTGCGCGCGATTATAGGGGTTTTTACATCCTTTTTGTCCTCTACGTCTTCGAGCATCCCCTTGGCTATAAGAATATTTACAAGCCCTTTGACTCCTATACGGATACTTTGCTCATCAAAGCGCAAAGCTTCCCCCGCTTCATAAAGCAGTGTCGGCACACCCATATCCTGTGCAGTGGCGCGAAGCGAACCGTCTCGCAGTTCAGAATGAAGAATCACAGGCGCTTCAAATGCCTTGGCAAGTTTCAATATGTGTGCATTATCGATATTTGTTCGAATCTGGGGAAGATTGGAGCGGTGGATTGCCGCGGTATGGATATCGATACCCAAATCACATTTACTTACAATCTCATCAAAAAAGATATCGGCGATTCTCGAAGCCAAAGAGCCTTTTTCACATCCCGGAAAATGCCTGTTCAAGTCTCTTCTGTCGGGGAGATAGCGAGAGAGGTTCATCATGCCGTAAACATTTACCACGGGTATCAAAATCACGGTGCCCTTTAGCTTTTCAAGTATCTGCAAATTTCTAAATCTGCGTATAATTTCAATTCCGTTTAGCTCATCTCCATGAATCGCCGCGCTGACAAAGATAACCGGACCGTCCTCTTTTCCGCGGATGACTCTTACGGGCAGCTGTATGGGAGTATTGTAAAGCTTGGGCAATTCAATAATAATATTTTCGGTACTTCCACGCGCAACCTCAACCCCGCCTAAAATAAAAGAGGTATTTGCATCAGAGACTTTTTGGGCACCCACAGACTCTGCAAACACAATACAGTACAAAAGCATCAGCACAATTATTCTCATCTACACTCCATAAAAATGATATAAACCATAGAATAAGCAAATATCAATAATGTAGGGCTTAAGAAAATACGGCAGACGCTTCATATAAAAATACAAGTCTACTTTTATCTTTAAGCAAAATATCATCAATTTTCCCCTACTCTATCCCTCATTAATTGAACTACTTTACAAACAGGAATTTCCACATGCCAAACAGATTAGCACAAGAAGACTCACCATACCTGCAGCAACACAAAAATAACCCCGTAGACTGGTACCCGTGGGGTGAGGAAGCATTTGCCAAAGCCAAAGAAGAGGACAAGGCTATCTTTATCAGTATCGGCTACTCATCCTGCCACTGGTGTCACGTAATGGAGGAGACTGTTTTTGAGAACACCACATGTGCAGATATCCTTAATGAAAGTTTTGTCTGTATAAAAGTCGATCGAGAAGAGCGACCCGACATTGACAAGCATTATCAGGAGGTGCATATGCTGCTCAACCGCCGTGCGGGCGGTTGGCCGACCTCCATATTTTGTACTCCGCAAAACAAGCCCTTCTTCGCAGGGACCTATATACCGCCAGAATCAAAAGAAGGCAGTGTGAGCGGTATGGGGTTTATAGACCTCACGAAGCTGATTGCACAAAAGATAGGGGAACACGACCCTAAACTTTTTGAAAATGCAGACGAGATTGAAAAGTTTTTGGAACATAAAGAGCATCCAAAAGAAGCGACTGTATTAAAAGAGGAGTTCTTACAAAATTTCATGCTTCAGGTAAAGAACAATTACGACACAAAAGACGGAGGTTTTTCGGTCGCTCCCAAATTTCCGCAGGCTTCTACCCTGAATGCACTTATAACTATCGATAGGCTATTTGCTGATAACTCGGCAAAAGCCATGGTAGTAGATACGCTCAAATCTATGAAAAAAGGTGGAATGTATGACCTTGTTGATGGCGGATTTTGCCGTTACAGCGTTGATAATATGTGGCTTGTTCCCCATTTTGAGAAGATGCTCTACGACAATGCCCTCTTATGCAATGTGTACACACAGGCATATCTGACATACAAAGAGGAAAGCTTTTTGGAGACCGCCAAAGAGATTGCAGATTTCTGGTACAACTTTATGAGCGAAGATGAACTTTTTTATTCCGCGAGCGATGCAGACAGCGAAGGGGAAGAGGGAACCTATTTTGTATACGGCTACGACGAAGTGTACACTCTTCTGGCAGAAAACGGATACGAAAATATTCAAACGATGATGGACGAGATGCAGATAACTCCTCACGGAAATTTTGAGGGTAAAAATATTATCCGACTTGAGAGCGGTAAAAAACCGAAATATTTTGACGAGGTAAAAATCTTGCTCCAGGGTCTGAGAAAAAAACGCGATTACCCGTTTTGCGATAAAAAAGTACAGACTTCCTGGTCTGGCATGATGATACATTCTCTGTTCAATCTGGGTGCGATTGATGCAAAATACACGCAAAAAGCTGTAAAAAGTTTGGAAGCCTTGCTTGAGACGATGTATATCGACGGTGTGCTTTACCATACGACGCTTATCCACAAAACACCGAAAATAGAAGCATTTTTGGAAGATTACGCATTTTTGGCACAGGCACTTGTCACTGCATATAAATTTACTCAGGATGAGCTGTATCTTATAAATGCCCAGCGACTTACCAATAAAGCTCTGGAAAAATTCTATAACAAAGGTGAGTGGAGTTTTAGCAGCGGAGAGTTTGTGACAAAAGCCGAGATTTACGACAATACCTATACAAGTTCCGTAAGTATAATGATAGATGTATTGATATCTCTTGGAGCGCTTTTAGAAGATGAGAAATACACACATTTCGCGTTTAAAACTCTGGAATACAACTCCTATGAGCTTGGAAGAAGACCCGTGCATTATCCGTATATGCTGGTTCAGATGTTTCGATATCTAAGAGGTGAGAGAATCATCAAGGCAAACTCTGCAAACCTGAGCCAAAACTCTTTATCACTTGTCAATGTAAACTATCCCTTTGTGCAGTTCAAACAAAGCAATGAAAACGGATTTATGGTATGCGGAGACAAAAGCTGTTTTGCCAATACCGATGATGTGCATACGGTCAATGCACTTGTGCAGAACTCTTTTTAATCTTGATTTTTTTATAATA
>JAHJEG010000034.1 GCA_018825665.1 bacterium
AAGTCTATTTACTTGCTTAGTTTTCAATGATCTCAAACAACCCGTTTCACTTCTCTCGAAGCTTCCCTGACTCCTTAACTTAAGGTGTCTCTGTTTGTGGACGGGAATTATAGGGAGTATATGCTTAGAGATTACTTAAAGTTTGAAGTGTTTTTGGAAAGTTTTTGAAATTGTCTCGGATGATGGTTTTTGTGCTTTTTAGAGTATATGTGTGTACCCTGTTTCTGGTTCAATTACTATAGTAACATTTCCCTCAGACAAACTTGTTAAAGTAATATTACATTGGCTTTCTATAAGATAATTGGACTTATAAGAACTTGTATATGAATACAAGGAGTCTTTCATTGGTCGTCCCAAATGATCAAAAGCAATTCTTAAATCACCGCTACAATTTGCACCGGTTATTTCATTACAACCGCCGTTACATCCACCTGATAGAGTAACGATTACAATTCCATAACTATATCCCAAATTCATTTTTTTATTTGCCTTAGGACTGGTTGTATCCAAACTACCCGAATATCCTCCACTCAAATACTTTTGCGAATCTACAGGGTCTATTGCCATTTCACCTTGGGTTGGATTAGCCGTACTTGCTGTTCCTCGGTCTGAGAATATAGTATATGCGATTTTACCATCCGTACTTGTTGTAGATTTTCCAAAAACCAACTGCCATCTCTGCTTAAACCAAACAGGATTATTAGCGTCATATTTATCATCGAGCATAGCCAAGTGTTGCGTATACCTTATATGTGATGCAAGCTGAATTGCCGCTTCTTGAAGTCTATCTGAATTTATTCGTGGAATAATCACCGCAGCCAAAATCCCGATTACTACTATAACAAAGACCAACTCTAACAATGAAAAAGCTTTTTTCATAACCAAAACCTAATGATATAATTTAGTGTAAAGTATATCGAAAAAACATAAAATTTGTGATAATTAAAATTTGGAGGAGGGGGTATCCAGGAAAATAGATTTCCTGGATACTATCGAAGTGAAATTATATTTTTTCTGCTACTTGTACATCATAAAGGATATCATCCATTGGATGTCTGTACATTGGCATAGCAAGACGTTTTTCATCTAGGATATGACCAATAAATCCAATTGATCTACCTACAATAAAGAATGCATTTAAAGTTCCAGAAGATATAAACTCATTTATTTCATCTTCAGAATAGCCTAATGCTCTCCACATATCAACCATTAATATACCGATTGTACCATCAACATTAAGAATTAGATTCTCTTTTTTAGATGTTGTCAATTGCTCAACAGTCAATGCATAATCAAGTAGTGGCGTCGAAGGGAAATGCTCAGCTGCAAATTTTTTAAGACCTTCTACACGTAAATCTGGGTTCTTAAGAGATTTAATTCTATGCCCGATACCAGGAATTGGAACGCCCTCTTTTTTCATGTGATTTAAAAATTCTGCAGGAGTCAATTTATTGTCATCCGCATATTTGAAATATTGTGCTGCACCATCTATCGCTCCACCAAATCTTGGACCGATTGTTAAAAGACCAGTCACTAAAGATTCAACAACTGATTTACCTGCACGAGCTGTTACTTTTGCATTGTGCGCACCGGAAACTGCCGGACCATGATCGGCTACTGTTTTCATTACAGTCTCAATAAATTCTGTAGCCCATTTTGGGTATTGTTTTTTGAACCATAATAATGACACAACATCGCCAATACCTTTTCCTGTATCTGGAGTTGCCAAAGATGATATAGGGAAACCTGCATAAGTTGCTTCATCACCTCTGTCATCAGAAATCGTACAGATAAATTCTTTAGATTTTCTAACCTTAGGACATACGTTCATTTCAGGTTCAGCAATTTCAGTAATAATACCTTCAGCTTTAAGTTTAGAATAAACTTCAGCTATTTTATTCGGTAAATCATTAAATGATGATGGAACATAGATACCGGCTTCAGTCATTGCTTTATTTTTCGCATCAGCAGTTTCAGCTTCAGCATTAGCAGATGCACCTGCATGGCCAAACTGAACACCAGAATCATAATACTTAGCAATTGTACCAATACACCATGCTATAATCGGCTTAGTGATTTTTCCGGATTTAATCGCTTCGATCACTTTATACTCTTCAGTACCACCAACTTCACCAAGAAGAATCATATATTTAACTTCTGGATTTTGTTCCATTCTCAATAAATTATCAATAAATACAGATCCAACAAATCTATCTCCACCGATTGCAACACCTTCAGCGATACCATCTGCATTGATAGAAATTATGTTAGAAAGCTCATTAAATAAACCACCAGAACGAGTAACTAATCCACAAGAGCCAGCACGGTGTAGTTTAGACTGAACGATGTTTTCAATTGTTCCACCGATGTTTGCTATTTTAAATGCACCCGGAGCGATTGCACCAACAGTTGCCGGCCCGATTACAGTTACATTTTTTTCTCTAGCAGTAGCATTCATACCACGTGCAAGTCTTTCAGGAATCCCCTCTGCTGTAATCATGATCGTTTTAAATCCACCAAGATTTAATGCTTCCATAGTTACATCATATGCCGTTCTAAATGATGCAAAATTTAGTAAAACATCAGCTTGAGGCTGAGCAGCTTTAGCATCCGCAGTATTTTTGTAAAGCGGAATCATAATTTCATCTGGTCCGTAAAAAAACTTCTCAAATTTATTTCCACTTGTCGGAGCAACAATAGCTGCAACAGAAGGCTTGCTTCTTTTTATCGTATAGTCGTAGTCCAACATTCTTTGAATTGCTGTTGTGTTGTTATTCCAAAAAATTGATTGTGTATCTTTAGTAAATAATTGTGCCATATCTTCCCCTTACTTCTCTAGTGCCATACGCACAATGTCTGTAACATGCGTTTCTGGTCCGTAAACTTCGATGTATAGACCAAGTCTATCAGCAGCTTCTTTAATATCTTTAAGACCTTTTTCATAGTTTGGTCCGCCACGTCTAACATAAATTCTTATGCCTACTTCTTTCATTTTATCAGCATAATTCTCAAACGCTTGAATAATTCCTGTAAATGTTTTTGCAACATCAGTAAAGTTCGCGATAGCCCCACCGATAATTAAAACTTTGTCTCTGCCTTGAGCATCTTTTTCTCTTGTCATCAGATCAAGAAGTGTTTCAGCATAAAACTTAGTTTCACTTGTAGTAGGTCCACCCGAATACTCACCGTAGTTAGCAAGGTCATTAATACCGGCCAAGTCAGCAATAGTATCAGCATAAACAACTGAAGCACCACCACCGGCAACCATAGTCCAGATTCTTGCTTCAGGCTTAAGAATAGTAAGTTTTAATGAAGCACCTGATTTAGAGTCTGCATCTTCGATAGCTAAAACTTCCGGAGATTTTTCTTCCATACCAAATGAAGTCGGGTAATCTACATCTCCCCACTCTTCTCTCATCATAAAACCAGCAGTATCATCAAGTTTGGCTACCATATCAAGTAACTCAATCTTATTTCCCTGCATTACGAATGGATTGATTTCTAAATATGCAAAATTCAATTCTCTGTATGCTTTAAAGAAACCTATTGCGAATTCCGCAAATTTTGCCTTATCAGCTTCAGCCACATCAGCAGGTATATTTGCTTTGATTTTAGCTGCGATTTCATCTTCTGTATCAGTAATCGAGAATGCTACTTCTGTAACTTTTTCATCCCAACCCTCTTCAACTTCCATACCACCTTCGGCAGACATATATAACATGTCATCATCACCGACACAAGTAGCAGAAATATAGTACTCTTCTTCTTGAGAGTGTGGAGTAAATGGCTCAACAACGAAGTGAGTCAACATATCAGTTTTTGCTTCACCAGTTGGAGTATCTCCATCAAATGAAAAATAAACTGACTGTGCAGTGCTTGATTTTTCATCAATCCAAGATGTAGCTTTCGCTAAAGAAACATCACCTGGCTTAGAATCTCTAAAAAGAACTAAACCATTCTTACCTCTTTTACCAAATAACATATCTGGTTTAGCAACCAATGCTTTTTCGTTCAACCATTTTTTATCTTTTGCTGCTTGAGTTAATTCTGATCCGTTTTGAACCATAACAGTTTCATATGCATAAGTAAAACCTGGAAAATACTTATCCCAATGCTTAGCCAAAATTGACTTTGCGTCAAATTCTCTAATCGCTTTTTGAGCCATTGCAACTCCCTATTTTTATGTTTAAAAAACATTCTATCATATCTTATTTGATTAATATCTTTTGTTTATAGTTAGTTGGGGATAGATTTATTTATTGTTAACTTTAGTAACACTTGCGAAATATATCGGTATTTCGTTGTAACTTATTGTTACAATTGAGCTTTTATCATCATAAATTTTATTTTCATTCAATATATACTCGTTACATTTTGAAATATTATAAAATTGTAACCTTTTAGCCATTTTACTGTCTTGCTGCAGACAATGGATGCCTCCGTCTTGCAACTTTGTTGCCAATTCTTTGGCTATATGCATTTCATATGCAAAATGCTTCTCAGGATTTTCGAGAAAGATATAGAGATATTTATTTAAAAAAACTACAGAACTGTTGAAAAACAAAAAGACCAAAGATACCGCAAAAATTGCTTTGTACTTTGTTCGAAAGGCACTCAGTCTAACCCTGTATGAGGCGTAAAATGTTTGTGCTATGAGAGGCATGCTTATTATTAGGTAGGGAGCAAAATGTTCTACTTCAACTCTTTGTCTAAAAGAGAGGACAAGAGAAAACAAAAGAGCAGTCGTTGATATAAACCATAATATATCTATCTCCTTGGTTAAGTATCGTCTATATAATACATAAAAGATATATACAAAAATAATTGGTGTGAAAATTGCAGAATATATTCCCAAGGTATCTAAAAAATGTCCTTCCGGCATACCCTTTGGGTCTAGTCCATAGATATAGATGGATAAACAAAACAGTATAAAATTGATTATAAAAAAAGATTTCTTTTTTTTGTACGCGCTAAAGGCCATTAAACCTAAAAAGAGATAGGAAAATCCTCCATCAGCAAATGAATAAACGAGCAGTAATGCATAGATGTACTTAGAAGAAATTTTTTCGTACAAATATGCGAACAGCAACAGACCAAAGATTACAAGGCCGGCACTGTTGACAAGCATTGCAGAACTAATAACTCCGGGCAAGAGAATAAATATGGCAACCAGCCATATTCTGTTTCTTTCATCTTTAAGATATCTTTTTGACAGTGCATAAAGTAACACGGCACTTGCTATATGAAATAAGATCATAGGCAAGCGAAGAGAAAAGTCATTTTGACCCAAAAGATATACTGAAGTTTTTATAACTGACTGAAGAAAAGAAAAATCACCATAGTACAAAGAAGCTTCAGTGTATGATATAGAGAGTTCGGAAGTTTGCAAAAACAGTATAAATGCATCTATTCCCAAAATAAAGAATAAGATGTATCTTGTGTTCATAGTTTTAAGAAATTTCCTATTATCTCATGTCCGTATTCACTCATTATTGATTCCGGATGAAACTGAACACCGTAAATATCTCTGTCTTTTATTTTAAGTGCCATTATTTCATTGTCGTCTTCGCTGTAAGCCGTTGCTTCTATGCTTGATGGAAGTGTGTCTTTTTTAACGATTAGAGAATGGTATCTAGTTGCTATAAACTCTTGCGGCAGATTTTTAAAAATCTCACATTCCGCAACACGCTTCATCTTTGATGTTTTTCCATGCATCATATTCTTTGCCCTGACAACATCACCGCCAAAAACCTGAGCTATACTCTGGTGCCCAAGGCATATACCCAATATCGGCAGTTTGTCTTTAAAGTAATCGATAACTTCCAATGTGACACCGGCCTCATCAGGAGAAGCAGGACCGGGAGAAATAATGATTTTTTCCGGATGTAAGGCTTCTATCTCCTTAATGCTCATTTCATCATTTCTAATAATCTTCAAATCCGCACCCAACTCTCTACAATACTGGACAATGTTATATGTAAAACTATCATAATTATCTATCATCAATACCATTTATATTCCTAAAAATCAATTCTTTATCCAAAGACTGCAACTACTCTCAATACAGGCAAAACAATAAAGCCATAAACCACTATTTTAAAATTTAGTATAGCAATTTTGCTCTTTTGTTTTACTTACTCGGCATGTGGAAGTTCAGCTTAATTTTGTATCTGTTTTTTATTTGTCAACTGCTGCAAATAGTTCGAAATATTAATTAAAGAAAAAGTAACTAAAAATATCATGAGTCCTGGAAAGAAACTGACCCACCAGGCTATTTCAACAACATCTTTGCCTCCGCTCAAAATAGTTCCCCAGCTCATTTGCGGTGCGACGATGCCAAGACCCAAAAAACTAAGTCCCGATTCCGCCAATATAGCTCCGCCTACGCCAAATGTGAAGCTCACAAAATATATAGGTGCGAGTATGGGCGCGTAATATTTTAACAATATTTTCATTCTGCCTACTTTGGCGATATTTAATATTTTTATATACGGTTCTGATGTCACTCGAAAACTCTCAGAACGGATCAATCTAGCAGTCGTCATCCATCCGGTAATTGAGATAATAACAATCAAAACCCATGCCGAAGCATTTACATAACTTACGAGCGCCAACAATAAAAAGAAGGTTGGAAAGGTTAAAAACAAATCTACCGTTATTATAAAGCCCTTGTCAACGCCTCCTCTGAAATACCCGGCCATAGAACCAAGCAACAATCCGATAATTGAGGCTATAAAGGCACTCCCTACTCCGATTATAAGAGAAATCTTTCCTCCCTCTATCAGTCTGGCCAAAATATCTCTTCCAAGTCTGTCTGTTCCCAAGGCATGTTCAAAAGACGGGGCAAGCAGGATTGAACCGCTGTCTAAGCTATATGCGTCTACATCATAGATATATGAACCGAAAAATGAAAATGAAAATACTAAAAGAAGTACGGTTAAACTAAAAAAAGGCAAACGCATTGAAAGACTTTTGCATTAAGATTTATTGCTTGATGCCAAGAAGCGTTTGCATCATCTGGTCTATTGTGGTGATAATCTTCGCCGCTGCTCCGTATGATGTTTGGTACTTGATAAGATTTGTCATCTCTTCATCGATACTCACCTTGGAAACCGATGAATATTCCAACTCAGTTGCATTAAACTGTGTAGAAACGGTTTCTTGTCTGAATATAGCTACATTTGTTGCTGAACCTACATCCGTAGCCACGATGTCAAACATGCCGTAGAGTGTAGTATTAAAAGAGGTGCTGTCACCAACCTTGAAATCATAGTTTTCAAATTGATTTTGAACCATATCCAATGCAAGGGTATTATCTCCCGCTACAGGCGCATTACCTGCAAAAATTAAAGTTGGGTTCCCTTTTAACGTATGGTTCAGGGTGATATCAGAAGCATCCTTTCCGTCAAAAAATCTGTTTAGGCCAAGAGCACCTGCAAAATTAGTCCCGGATGCAAAATTTGAATCTCTCAATCCATCTTCTATGGCGAAGGTGTAGCCTCTTGATTTGGACAAGGGATCAATAGTTAGTTCCAATGCGTGCTCCCCATTCGCAAAACTCGACCAATTAAATGCTATATAGTCATCTATGTCATTATTCGCATTTGAATCACCATTATCATCTTTTTGTGATTTTAACTGTCCCTCAATAGAGTTTGAATCAGCGACTCCCGTCATGGTAGTTGCTTTGTCTATATCTATCTTTCTTGTAGCAACAGCATTTCCGTCTATATCATAGATTACAACATTAAAGGAGCCCTCTTTGACGTTCAAAGAAGAGTTCATAATAGAATTGGTGTCGTTAAGCTCTATGCTGTTGGATTCCATTTTAGTTGTCGGCGCATTTACGTAAAGATTGTTTGTTGATTCAATCAAACCTTTTGCAAAAGCATTCAGCTGTGATACTGCATTTTGTATGATTCCGTCTGTGGGCATTCCGCTTGTAGTATCGATTGTTCCGCCTCTAAGGTCTAAGATGGCACCTATCTTACCGCCACTTATTACCTCTTCCATAGGGATAAGAACACCGTCTTGTCTTTCATAGGACAATTCATAAAATCCGCTTGCATTTCCCTCTTTTGAAAAATGTATGGGGTGGAAGCTGCTTCCGTCAACGATATTAAAACCATTTACACTTACCGTGTAGCTGCCTGTTTTAGTATTTGAAGAACTGTCTATTTGTATATTTGATTCCAATTGGCCGGCATTTGTTTTTGCTCCGATCAATCTGGCTAAATCCAATTCCAATACATTTCTTTTATCTCTTAAATCATTGGCACTGTACATATCTCCGGATTCTGCAACGTCAATGGCTATATTTAATTGTGACAGTTCCTTTGCAATTGAGTTCACCTCATTGATGTTTACCGACAACTGTTCATTGACCTGAAACTGTAAACTTGTGACCTGATTTTGAGTATACTGAACATGCTCGGCAAGGGTCTGTGCCTGTTTGGAAAGAGCAAGCTTAATCGCATCATTGTCAGGATTGTCGGCAAAGGTCTGCCACATATTATAATATTCCTGCAAATCCGCTTTTATACCTACAGCGTCAATCTCCGGAAAATAGGTGGACAATTCTTCAAGGGTTTTCTTTTCAAAATCACTGTATTCCTTATCTGAAGAAACTTTTGAATAGCGATCGAAGACAAAATTATCAAAGACCCTCTTTACCTCTAAAATATCCACACCATTGCCTACTTGACCTGGCAATGTTGTAATCGGTGTCGATGCCGAGAAGACGACCCTTTGTCTCGTGTATCCGTCAGTCTCAGCATTTGCAATATTATGCGAAGTGGTACTGATGCCCACTTGGGCAGCATTAAGACCAGAGTAGCCAATATTGAGGGAATTAAATATAGAAGCCATTTTAGACTCTTACTTGTAATATTGAAGCATCTTTGGATGCAACTTTGTTATACCCTTGCATCTCTGTTGGAACCAGTCTTTCTAAAAATGTATTATATAAATTACTTACGGATAAAACCAGTTTTGCATAATGTTTGTTTGCTTCTCTTAGATTATTCAGTTCGGTTCTTAACTCACCAAGAGCACTATGCTGTTCTTCATTTAACAGCTCAGGTAGGTCTTTGTCGGGATTCGCGCTCATTAAAGATGATATTTCGTGATCTATCATAGCTTTTTTAGCTTCAAAGCTTTTAATTTTTTCATCCTTTAAAGCCAATCTTTCAAACTGCGGGTCATGCTTAGCCATTTTAATATCTTCCATATCTGTTTGAGTAATTTTGATAAGATCCCTTAAATCACTCAAAGCACCTTGTAAATGATAAGACAACATAGTAAACCCCTTGACTAAATTTAATAACTACAGCAACTCTTCAGCAATTTTTTCTGATAAAGCCTGTAGATTTATTTTATATTCGCCCGATTCCAAAGATTCTTTTATCTTCTCGATCTTGCTCATATCACCTTGTTTTGAGACACTTGTTTTCGCCTCAGATTTTTGAGCCTCTTTTGATTCTCCAAAGTTACTGGCGTACGCACTTCGTATCGCCGAACTGTTTGTCTGTGAAATCATAATATATCCTTCTTCTCACATAGTTTTTTCATCATACAGACATATCGGCACAAATGTGAAAATCTTAACTTTTTTCCAAGAAAACTTTGTGCTTTACTAAGCGTATATTTGCTACTTTTGACTCAAATAATCATAAAGCATTTGCGAAAATCCAAATCCTCCCGCACTTGCTTTTGCGAGCTCGTCACGGTACATGGATTTGTATATTTTATCACCCGGGTCATTTGACTGCGAAAAAAGATTCTTTTCATCTTTCATAGCGTTATCCATAAGCATTTTCAGTATCACGGATTCAAAAGCATCGGTTTGTTCTCTAAGCTGTGCATTTTCAGCTTTTGGATCTATCTTTGGCAGAGTGTGCTGCTGTGACAGGCTATAATCATTTATATTTAAAGACCCGATTGCATTGTAACTCATTAGATTACCTCCAAATCAGCAGATATGCTTCCTGCACTTTTCATAGCTTCCAAAATTGATATAATGTCTTTTGGAGTCGCCCCGAGTTTTTGCAAAGAACGAACCAAGTTTGCAACCGTTGTCGTCCCCTCTTTTGTATACAGCTCATTTTCATTCAAGCCTATTACCAAGCTTTCATCGACCACCATTGAGCCGACAGGCTGGTCTGGAGTCTGTTGTTCTTTGATCTTTATGGTAATGTCGCCATGTGTCATAATAATCGGTTTTACTTCTATTCCTACTCCAGCAATAATAGTTCCCGTTCTCTCATTGATGATAATTTTGCTTTTTGGTTTATAGTCAATATCTATATGTTGAATCTCAGCCAAAAACTCTATCATCGATTTATTCTCAGGTCTTTTTAGCTTTACCGTTCGTGGGTCCATAGCAACTGCGACCTGAGTGTTATAAAAACTGTTAACTGCTTTTTGAACCGCAACGCTGTTTTTAAAATTTGATTCCTTGAGGGATAAACTCGCATATTCTTGGTGATATAGATCTATATTTATCTCTCTCTCAACGAAACCGCCATCAAACACTACACCCGTAGTCGGATGTGATTCACTGCCCGCACCTCTTTCATTACGTCCGCCTATACTTATGGAACCCTGGGCAAGTGCGTAGATTTTTCCATCAACCCCTTTGAGCGGAGTCATAAGGAGTGTCCCGCCCTCAAGTGATTTTGCGTCGCCTATGGAAGAGACGATGACATTAAACTTATCACCCTGTCTGGCGAAGGGCTTTAAATTTGCAGTTACGACAACAGCTGCAACATTTTTTGATTTTATATCTGTCGGCGTCATATCTATATTCATAGATTTAAGCATATTGGCGATTGATTGAAGAGTGAATTTCGATGTTGTGCCGTCACCTGTCTTTTTGAGACCCACAACAAGAGAGTAGCCGATAATCTGATTCTCACGCACCCCGACTATGTTGGCTACGTCAGTTATTTTTGTCGCATAGACTGTAGTACAAACGAGCAAAAAGAGTATAATATTTTTCATCACCGTTCCTTAATTGTATTAAGAAACTAGCAATTATCATTCCACTTCATCAGCCTTTAAATACGTCAATGTGGTATTCCCGAATTTTTTGGATTTAAGCAGCTTGAATTCACCTATGGCATCCGGTATTTCAAGTCCGCTCATATGTTCTATAATTATTAACTTTACTATCTCTTTGGGCAAGGATCCGATCAGAGCAATCATACTCTCATAAATATCCTCCATCCCTTCTCTGATGCTAAAGGGCGGATCTATATAAAAATATGCCTCTTCCTTGTTTTTTTTAAGATATGAAATAACAGCTTTTATATTGGAGAAACTGTCTCCGCTGAACACCTGGCAGGAGCTTGGATCTGTGAAGGATATATTCTCTTTTAAAATCTTGAGCGCATCCCTGTCTTTTTCCATAAAGAGTATCTCTTTTGCTCCCCGGCTCAATGCTTCAAGACCTATAGAGCCGCTTCCTGAAAACACTTCTACAAAGCTTGCATCTATTATTTCAAACTGAATCGTATTAAAAAAAGATTCCAGCACTATGTTTTTTGAGCTTCTTGTTGTCGTCTTTGAAGGAAGAGTCAGGATTTTGCCTTTATACTTTCCCGATACTATTTTCTTTGTTATATTTTTACTTTTCATAAAATGCTCTCACAGCCTTTAAAATATTTTCCTGATATTCTGATGTTAAAAGTTCTATCCTCTTTTGCAAAATATCAAAGCTCGGCTCTTCTGTCGTTTCAACGCCCATCTCTTCTACTAAATCTTTATGCGCCATATTCTGATATTTTTTTTCCAGAGCCAAAATAAGTTGGGATTTTGAAAAGGGTTTTACCAAATCTGATGTTTTATTGCCGGAGATATAAAAACACCTCTCATCATTCATACACTCTACGTCCCGTACGATAATGTCACACTGCTTTGCAGAGCTTAAATAGCGGGACAAAAAAATCTCTAAAGATTTTTGCAGTAACGGAGATTTGCACTCAACGGCTACTTTCATGACAATCCTTATATTTGTAAATAACATCTATTTCATAATGTGGAAGTATAACACATCAGCCGGGACATACAAAATAGAAGAACTATACCTCGCAAAACGCACTAGGTTGTTCTAAAAGCTCTTCGCTGATTTTTCCAAAGCGGTTAATGGCTCCGACCTCTCCGGATGCTGGGTATCAAAAACGACATATTTGTTTTTTCCGGATAATTTTGCCTGATACATCGCCTGGTCTGCCTGCCTGATTATCTGGTCTGCATCCAAATCAGTTTTTTGAGGATAAAACGTCACCCCTATACTCGCCGATACATTTACGCAAAACTCATGTATCTGAATCGGTTTTGAGACGGTTTCAAGCATGCGCATCAAAAAGGAGTCTATAGATGCTTTTCCTGGAATGTCAATCAGGAGTGCTACAAATTCATCCCCGCCTATGCGAGAGAGAGTATCCCCCTGGCGCAGCAGATAACTCATATCTTTTGCCAGCACAATAAGCAGTTCATCTCCCGCATCATGCCCAAAACTGTCATTGACATTTTTAAAACCGTCCAGATCAATATAAACGACCGCTATCTGTTGTCCCCTTCTTAGCGTCTGAGTCATTGCCTGATGCATGCGGTCGGAAAACAAAACACGGTTGGGCAAGCCTGTCAATGCGTCATAATGCGCGATATGTTCAAGCCGTTCCTGCTGTTGTTTTTGAAGTGTTATATCCGTAAATATAGCAACATAATTCTGAACTACATTTTTTTCATCATAGACTGCACTGATTGTTAGATTTTCTGCATACTCTCGTCCATCCTTGCTTTTATTCCATAATTCCCCCTGCCAAAAAGCATCATTTTGGAGATGATCCCACAGATCATTATAAAAATTTTCATCATTGCGTCCAGACTGCAGTATATTTGGATTTTTGCCAAGTACCTCAGCCCGCGAATATCCGGTTATTTGTACAAAAGCTTCGTTTACATCCACAATAGTATTATTCGTATCTGTAATGATGATTCCCTCAAGGGCATATGTAAATACACTTGCCAGGAGCTTGAGCCTGTCTTGTGATTTTTTACGCTGCGTAATATCTCTAACAAGCGCAAGGATAAAGCCTCTGCCGTAATACTCTACATAGTTTGCATTAATCTCAACCGGAAAAATCGTGCCGTTTTTATGCTTATGTGTGGTTGTAAAGATTGAAGAACCTTTCTCTTGTATCTCTTTCCAGTGCCTTGGGTTTTCTTCTTTTTTATAATTGGGGTCGATATCATAGATTCCCATAGTCAGTATTTCTTCTCTTGTATAGCCAAGTTGCCGTACTGAAGCATTACTGATATATTGGATATGTCCGTGTTCATCGCTTAGATAAATGGCATCATCGATATTGTCCAGGGCATATTTGACAAGATGTAGTTCTTCTTGAGCTTTTTTAGACTCTGTCGTATCCCTTCCTGAGCATAAAACACCCCGTATCTCATCATTTTCATCTTTGATATACTCATTGTTCCACTCTATGAACCTAACACTGCCGTCCTTAAAAAGCAGCTCATTTTCATATGTCTGATGTGCTTGTATTTTTCCGGCTACAATCTCTTGAAAAGTTTTATACACGGCATCGCGGACATCTTCGGGCAGATAAATCTCAAACCAATTTTGCCCGACTAGCATATTCTCCGACTCATATCCCAAGGCTCGGCAAAGCTCTTTATTTGCCAGCATAATATTGCCCCGAAGATCCAGCGCCACTATCAAAGTACCTGTAATATCCAGATATTGGCGTGCGCGCTCTTCTTCGAGTCGCAGCTTCTCTTTGGTTTTGTTCTGAGATACCAGTATCTTGTACTTGCCTTCTTGCAATTCCTGAAGATACTTTATAAGAAAAGCTGTGAATACAAAAAATATAAAAGCTTCTGTTGCAGGTATCACCAAACCCGCTATGACAAGCTTCTCATCAAAAAAACTGCCACCCGTCCAATAGCTTTGAACCATCATCAATATCTGGGCAAAAAGCACGGATATTAAAGTCAAAACTATTACAAAAGGCCAGAACCCGTGTCTGGATAAAAAGGTGATGAGTTTATTCATGCCCTGATTGTACAGCAGTAATTGTAAAAATTAAATTTTTTTAAAAATCTAATTCTCTCCGTAAAGATAATAGGCAAGCGTATAGCGCAGGTCTTCATCCAGATCTTTGACAGTAGACAACATCCATTCGGGATATCCCCGCTCTGATATACAGATCTCTTCAATATATCTTCCTGCATATTTTCCAAATTCAAATTTTTGCATCAGGACATTTTTTAAACTCAAAGAGCACATCTGCTCTTTTGTGGCTGATTGAGCTAAAGAGGAATATAAAGTCTTTACGAATAAAGCATTGCTGAGTGCATTACCCGGGAGTAAATCATTTGTAATTCCACATGCCGAAGCTTCTTGTTTTTCATCCGCATAAAGCTTAAGCTCATATCTTAAAAACTGCAAAGAGAAAGCTTCACATTCGGGGATGAGATGTTTCGTAACCCTTAGCGTATCGATACTTTTTCCGTAAAACTCAAATCCACATGCCAAAAGCTTTTGCAAATCAAATTGTACATTATGCGCGATGATGGTTGTAGATTCATTGTTGAACTCCTGCAAATATCTATATGCTTCACACTCTTTGATATTTGGCTTGTCCTTTATCATCTCATTCGTTATATGATGTATACTCGAAGCTTTGGGAGATATCTTTTTGCCTTCGTTTACCAGGTCATATTTTACGGTGATCTCCCCGTCATCGACTGCTATGAGCCCAATAGAGCAGATCTTATCCTCCTCCTGCAAGCCTGTTGTTTGCAGATCTAAGAAAATCAGCATTTGACAACCTTGACTCTCTTGCATCTTGAACCAAAAAGTATAAAGGAGAAATACGCGCTTAAGAGGACAAAAGCGATAAGCCAGTATATACTGAACCATTCAAAGACACCGCTATAATCTGTAAATAAATATGTAAGGGCCAGGGCTACAATCATCATAGCTCCAACCAGCCAAATCATAAGCATAAACCATCTTCGCCATACTTTTACAAGGTCGCCGTATCCAATCACATCCAACTCTTGGCTGCTTCCCTGGCGTTTTGATTCATTTGCACATGCCAGAAGTTTCAGCTCATACCCGGATATACAGTCATTAAATATATACTTAAGCCTTCTAAAAAGGGCAATCAAAAGTGAAATGCTCCAGCTTATGGGAAACCAAAATTGAAACACTTCCAATAATGCGGAGTATACCTCACCGGATAAACTTGCACCGCCCTGATTGAAATATATAAGAGCCGTAATCAATAAAGAGATTCCACATGCCAGAAGAATACTGCTTAGTGCAACGCCCGCTACCCATTTCAGCCATAATAAAAAATAAAACCTTCTCATGTTTTTTTGTTAAACACCTCAAGCATCTCATAGTAGTGTTCAAGCGTTATGAAACTTTTTTCAAATCTGTACCGTATAATAAACTCAACGACCTTGTCTTTGAGTTCACCCTCTACATTTTCGGCTCTGCCGTAATATGCAAGCGATATGTTTTTACTTTTTACTGCGGCATCTTTGTCATAGGCGATTGCCAGGACCTGTAGGTATTTCCCTTTTTTGATCTCACCAAGATTTTCGCTCAGCAGTGAGGCACCCGAGAGATTGATGGCCTTAAATTCAAAAAGTCCAGAAAAATCTTCTACCTTTTTATTGATTCCGATTTCAGTATATAATTTTTTCAATATCGCAATATTATCTTTTCTAGCCATCTCATAACTAGAGATTTTATTTGTCAAATCTTTCAATCTATCTAAGGCTGAACTCATTATAATTCCTAAATCTGCATTGGCAAAAGTATATCGTAAAAAGGGTTGTTTTAAAAAAGGCATGTGCTAACTCTTAGGAAAAAAAGCTATAATACATAAATTAAATAAGCTTCAAAAGAGACTGATGGATTACTTAAAGATACAAGGGATTGACTCCCTAAATGGAACTATACAAATCTCCGGTGCGAAAAATGCATCCTTACCGCTTATCGCTATGACTATACTTGCAAAGAACAAAGTCAGTTTAAAGAATTTGCCCCATGTTGCAGATATAAACACTCTTTTAAAACTGCTTTCAAATCTTGGTGCCGTGTGCACAACAGATGAGACGAGTACGATTATAGACACTTCAACACTCAACCAAACAAAAGCAACCTACGATATCGTAAAGACGATGAGAGCCTCTATTTTGGTCCTTGGCCCGATATTAGCCAGATTTGGACACTGCGAGGTGTCTCTGCCGGGCGGGTGTGCAATAGGGCAAAGACCGATTGATCTGCATCTCAAAGCACTCGAACATATGGGAGCAAAAATAGACATCAAATCAGGATATGTTCAGGCCACCGCTCCAAACGGACTCAAGGGGTGTGAGATTATTTTTGACAAAATCACCGTAACGGGTACTGCAAATATCGTTATGGCCGCGGCTCTCGCCGATGGAGCCACAACTATTACAAATGCAGCCAGAGAACCCGAAGTGGTTCAGCTCTGCGAAGTCTTAAACAACAGCGGCGTGACGATCGAGGGGATAGGAACGGCTGTTATCACCGTCCACGGAACAAACGGCAAACTTATAAATATAGATGAATTTTCTATCATACCAGACCGTATTGAAGCCGGAACATATCTTTGTGCGGGAGCGATTACAAATTCCGAGCTCACTCTAAAAAACGTGAATGCAAAACACCTCGGTGCAGTTTTATCCAAGCTTGAAGAGATGGGAAACAAATTTACAATCACGCCCGATACCATCACCATCCATCCCACGGCCAACCTAAAACCTGTAAAAATCATCACCCAGGAATACCCGGCATTCCCGACAGATATGCAGGCGCAGTTCTTGGCTCTTGCCACGCAGGCCCACGGCGTGTCTATCATCGAAGAAAGACTCTTTGAAAACAGATTTATGCATGTCAGTGAACTTCAGAGGATGGGTGCCGATATAACTCTTAACGGGCATGTCGCTACGGTAAACGGAAAAAATGAGCTCAGTGGAACAGATGTGATGGCTACAGACCTAAGAGCTTCAAGTGCTTTGGTCCTGGCTGCTTTGGTCGCTGATGGAGAAACGGATATACACCGTATCTATCACCTTGACCGAGGCTATGATTCATTGGAGAAAAAGCTCCAGGCTGTGGGAGCCACCATACAAAGACTCAAAGAGTAGTCTCTTTAGTCCTTTGGGTGGACAAGCTTTAAGTACAACACTTTACTTTTTAAATATCACCATCTCATAAATACTTTTTTTAGTCACAAGTGCCTTATCCGGTGAGACCGAATGTGTGTTTTTTGCCTTTAAGACCTCATGTCTGAGTTCGGCAACCTCTTGTTCCATAAGATCGACATTCTCTTTAAGTCTCAAGATAATATCCACACCTGCCAAATTGACACCCAATTCACGAGTAAGTCTCAAAATAAGTTTGATTTTATCTATGTCTCTTTGGGAATATAGACGTATTCTTCCATTTGACCTGGAGGGACAGATAAGGTTCTCTCTTTCATATTGACGCAAAGTTTGAGGATGTATATCCAAGATCTTTGCCACTATGCTTATTAGATATACTGGTTCATCGTATTGGTGTATCATTTTAACTCCTTATTCTTTGGGCAGTTTTTCTTTCATTAACTCAAGCAGGCCCTTATCCAAATCATCTACTTTTGGTAAAACGATATTTGCTTTTAAGTATAAATCACCGCGAACTTTGGTTTTTCTGTTCATCGCACCCATCTCTTTTACTCGGAATCTTTGTCCGTTTTTTGTATTTTGGGGAACTTTTAGTTTTATCTCTTTTTCCAAAGTATTTATAGAGATCTTATCCCCAAAAAGAGCGGCATAAAGCGGCACATCAAAACTCTTGACCAGATCGTCCTCTTCTCTTTGGTATTCAGGGTTCGATGCAACGGTTATCTTTAAAAACAGATCACCTGCAACGCCTCCCTGTGCATGACCTTTGCCTTTGACACGCATCTTCTCTCCGCTTTTGACACCTGCGGGTATCTTGATGTCAAAGCGTTCGCCATTGACAGATACAGAGTGTGAGCCGCCCAAAATAGATACGACAAAAGGGATTGTTACGCTTGTTTCTATATCAAGGTTCGGTCGCTGCTGTGTGTGTCCGCCGCCAAATCCCCCGAAGCCTCCTCCTCCGAAACCGCCGCTGCTTCCAAAGCCCGAGGCACCTCCAAATCCGCCGCCTGAGAACATGCTTCTTAAAATCTCATCCAGATCGGCACCGCCGCCGCTGTGTGAACGGGAAAAATCATGGAAATTCTGCCCACCGAACATTCCGTCTCCTACCTGATCGTACTGCGCTTTTTTCTTTTTATCGCTTAAAATCTCATATGCGGCATTTATCTCTTTAAATTTTTCTTCCGCATTTGCATCTTTATTGACATCCGGATGGTACTGTCTTGCTAATTTTCTGTAAGCTTTTTTGATTTCTGCTTCACTTGCACTTTCACTGATTTCAAGTGTTTTATATAATGATTTACTCATATGGATTCCTAAAATTGTATTAAAAAATATTTAAGCGGGATTATATCATAAGGGTTGAGTGGAAGTCAATCAAGTTGTTGCAAATATTTCCACATGCCCCGGCATGTGGAAACGCGATTTTAATGTAAGAAATGGCGAACTTCAGAGAAGTAAAGACTCATGCCGAATTCATTGGCAGCTTCTATAATCTCATCGTCTCTGATTGAACCGCCCGGCTCGATTACAGATTTTACACCTGCTTGGGCTGCCGCATCTATGGAATCACGGAATGGGAAAAAAGCTTCTGAAGCAAGGGCTGCTCCGGTTACGTCAAGTCCCATATCCTTTGCTTTTTTAAGTGCGCATTGGGATGCATCCACACGAGAAGTCATACCCATGCCAACAGCAACCATTGCAGAGTTTTTCACGTACACGACACAGTTTGATTTTGTAAGAGATGCTACTTTGTACGCTATCTCCATATCTTTCATCTCCTCTGGTGTAGCCTCGTTTTTGCTTACGAGTTTTGCATTTTTGACTTCATCATCATTTACTTTGTCGGCATCCTGATATACGAATCCGCCATCAATATGTTTGAAATCTTTTGTGTCCTTTGCAAGCACCAATTTGTCCGCACCCATCTCAAAGAGTTTAATGCGCTTTTTAGAAGCAAAAACTTCCTGAGCTTCTGGGGTAATACGCCCTGCGATAACAACTTCTAAGAATATCTCATTCATTTTTAGCGCAAGCTCTTTATCCACAGTGCCATTGACAGCCACAACGCCGCCAAATGCAGAGACAGGATCACATTTTAAAGCTTCCACATATGCATCCAGGAGATTCTCTTTGATTGCAAATCCACATGGATTTCCATGTTTTGTAATACACACAGCATTTTCATCGCCAAAAGCAGATGCGATTTTCACGGCTCCGCTTAAGTCGTTTAGGTTATTGAAACTTGCCTCACCTTTGAGTGTCTTAAAGTTGTTTGAATAGTGTTTGTCAAACTCGTACAGGGCACCTTTTTGGTGAGGATTCTCACCGTAACGTGTAGCCATAACCTTGTTTCCTACGATAAACTGTTTCTCTCCGAAACCTTCGTTAAAACGGGAATTCATATAATTGGCAATCATACTGTCATACGCTGCGGTATGCTCATATGCTTTTATCATAAGTGAACGGCGAAATTCAACCGTATTCGTATCCTGCTCAATCGCATTGATCACCAAAGAGTAATCTGCTACGTCTGTGACGATCATTACACTGTCAAAATTTTTGGCAGCTGAGCGAACCATTGCCGGACCGCCGATATCTATGTTTTCGATAATATCATCAAAATCATCTGTTCTTTCAATCGTCTCTTTAAAAGGATAGAGGTTTACACAAACCAAATCTATGGCTTCAACGCCTAATTCTTTTGCCTGATCCAAGTGCGATTGCTTGTCACGACGGTGAAGTATCCCGCCGTGAACGTATGGATTCAAAGTTTTAACACGCCCCTCAAAACACTCCGGGAACTTGGTAATCTCGTCTATCTCTATGGCAGCTACGCCATTTTCGACCAAGATTTTATAAGTTCCGCCGGTAGAGATAATCTCATACCCGTTGCTTACCAGTGATTTACAAAACTCAACCACATTACTCTTATCGCTCACACTTACTAATGCTCTTTTCATTGTAGCCCTTGATATTAATAAATTGCGCAATTCTATCTTATTTGAGTTTAGACTCAGGTAAACTTAAATGATAATTATAAAGAGGGACGGGGATATTTTACGGATGAAGAGAGAAGCATAGAAAAGAGATTATAAATCTCTTTCTATGACTCTTTTAAATGTGTTGAAGTAATTGTCTTGGAGTTGTGTCATTTGCATGCTTATGTCGTTAACTCTGATGGCATCACCGCCAACCGTTCCGATTTTTTCACATGCCATGCTCTCTTCAAGCATCGCTTCAAAAGCTTCGCAGTTTTCAGGTTTTACTTCAATGATTGCACGACTCATACTCTCAGAAAAGATATCACGCTCATCAGAAACACTCATCTCAACGTCACAACCAAGACCTGATGTTGCAGACATTTTTGCAAGAGCGATAGCCACACCGCCGCTGCTTGCATCCTTTGCAGATTCCAAAAGATGTTTTTTATTTGCTTCGATTACAAGTTCCCAAAGTGCAAGCTCGTTTTTGTAGTTTATTTCAGGTAAAGTTCCCGCAACCGCTCCACAAATCTCTTTCATATATAAAGAACCGCCGAACTCTGATTTTGATTCACCCACAAGATAGAGTGCATTGCCTTCGTTTTGGAAGCTTGACATCAAAACATTGTTCTGATCATCATTTACACCGACTGTAGCGATTGAAGGTGTCGGGAAAACGGATATGCCGTTTGTTTCATTATAGAGAGAAACATTTCCTCCGATAACAGGCGTCGTAAGTTCGGCACATGCTTCTTTTATCCCTAAACAGCCCTCAGCAAACTGCCACATAACTTCCGGATTTTCAGGATTTCCGTAGTTAAGACAATCTGTAATTGCAAGAGGACGGGCACCGCTCATCGCGACATTTCTACCGCTCTCGATTACAGCCGCCGCTGCTCCCCCTTTTGGGTCTATGTAACAATAACGGACATTACAGTCAGCAGACATCGCAAGCGCTTTTTTGTTCTCTTTTACGCGTATGACAGAAGCATCCAGCATCCCGCCTTTTTTTATTGTGTTTGTCTGTACCATAGAGTCATACTGCGTATAAATCCATGATTTATCTACAACTTCCATAGATTTGGTCAGTTTTTCAAATGCGTCCTGATTGGATACTTTGTCAAAATCATTGATAGTTACATCAGCGATTGAATCCAAATACTTTGGACGGGATGTAGGACGGTTTAGAACCGGTGCCTCTTCACTTACAGGATCTACAGGGACCTCAGCACACTTTTCACCATGCCAGAATAATTCCATTTTTCCCGTATCGGTAACTTCACCCACAACGGCAGCATCCAAATCCCATTTTTCAAAAATATCTATAATCGCCTGCTCGCTCCCTTTTTTGGCACAAAGAAGCATGCGCTCTTGGGACTCGCTCAGCATAAAATCATAAGGGGTCATATTTTCTTCACGCGCAGGCACTTTGTCCAGGTGCATAATCATACCCGAGCCAGAACGCCCTGCCATCTCAAAAGAGCTTGATGTAAGTCCGGCTGCACCCATATCCTGAATTCCTACAACATGGTCTGTTTTAAAAAGCTCCAAACAGGCCTCAAGAAGAAGTTTCTCGGTAAAAGGGTCCCCTACCTGGACAGTCGGACGAAGAGATTTTGATTCTTCCGTAAAACTGTCAGAGCTCATTACGGCTCCGCCAAGGCCGTCACGACCTGTTTTTGCACCCACGTACATTACAGGGTTTCCGGTACCTTCGGCTTTACCGTAAAAGATCTCATCTGATTTTGCGATACCAAGAGTAAATGCGTTTACAAGGATATTTCCGTTGTAACACTCATCAAAACTCGTTTCTCCGCCGATTGTTGGAACACCCATACAGTTTCCGTAACCGCCGATTCCCTCTGTTACACCGCGGACGAGATAACGCTGATGGGAAGAGACCTTATCATCATTGAGGATATTACCAAATCTAAGAGCATTTAAGTTCGCAACAGGACGGGCACCCATTGTAAATACATCACGCATAATCCCGCCTACACCCGTAGCAGCACCTTGGTAAGGTTCTATAAAACTTGGATGATTGTGTGATTCCATCTTAAAAACTGCAGCATACCCTTCACCGATATCGATAACACCTGCATTCTCACCAGGACCCTGGATAACCCACGGAGCTTTTGTAGGAAAACCGCTTAAATGAATCTTTGAAGATTTATAAGAACAGTGTTCGCTCCACATAGCAGAAAAAATACCTAACTCTACGAGATTTGGCTCACGCTTTAAGATCTCTTTTATATGCGTGTAATCGTCTTGGGAAAGCTTATGATTAGCTAATTGTTTTTCAATGTCTGGTAATTGTTGGCTCACAATGGAATCCTAAAAATTTAATTTTTGGTTTTTAAAGGGGGATTATATCCAATAAGTGGTAAAAAATATTTTAATGGAAAGAAAAGTCTGCTTTTGTGCGAATATTTTTCTTTAATGAAAAAATATTTTTATACTCTATCTCGAGTATCTCATAATGCTTCTTGGCATGTGGAAGCTGTATTTTAAATTCGTCATCTACCTCTTTTCCAAGCATCGCCTTTGCCAATGGTGAATGGATGGAGATAAGTCCGTTCTCAGGTTCACTCTCTAACACCCCGCATAAGGTGTAAACTTCCTCTTCATCCGTATCTATGTTCACAATCTTTACGGTACTTCCAAAACTGACTCTGGCATGTGGAAATTCACAAGGGTCTATAATCAGTGACTTTTGCATCATGGAATTGAGATAAAAAAGCCTTTTATCTATAAAACGAAGCTTCTCTTTTGCAGCATGGTAATCTGCATTTTCGCTTCTGTCACCCTGAGCGGCTGCTATCAGTTTTTCTGATGCAACCTTGGGTTTTTCAACCTCCAGTAAGAATTTGAACTCTTCTACTAAAAGGTCATACCCTTCAATACTCATAGGTTCTTTATTAATGGTGGAACCCTATAATGTAATATGTGTCTTTATTCTCTAGTTTGTTGATAGTCACTTTAAACTTCTCACTGAAGTGTTTTATCTTCTCATGAGCGTCTTGCATAATTTCCGGGCTTAATTCCCCTACTTTTATTTTAAAATAATCATTTGAGTTTGACATTGCGACAAAAGAACCGTCTACTTTTAAAGCATCATGCAAATCCATAATATGCTTTCGAATTTTTTCATATCCAATCGTATTTTTTTCAATTTTTTCAAGCTGGTTTAACAAGGCATCATTTGGCTTGTAACCAAGTTGTGTCAACATCGCATCTCTTTGCATTATTTTTCCTTTTTTAATTTCTAGAAAAATAATAACAGTATTTTGTAAATATTCAGAATTATTTTTATATCCCTTCACTATAATAATAAAAATCTACACAAATATAAACATGAGAGAGTAATATGAATGATGCAATGCTGAAAAAAATAAAACAACTCCCCCCTTTGCCAGAATCCGCGATGAGGATTGAGGCTGTGTATCAAGACCCTGACAGCACCTTTAATGATATGGTTAAGATTTTGGAAAAAGATCCTCTTTTGACAGCCGATATCTTAAAAGCGGCCAATTCGCCGCTTTACGGATTCTCCCGCGAGATAAACGCGATAAGCCAGGCGGTAGGCTTGTTTGGAATGGGAACGGTCAGAGGTTTTGCACTTGCGAGTATCGTCAAAAAAAGTTTCTCCCTTGATTTGTCTCCTTATGGCATCAGCACCGAGATGTTTTCAAATCTTTCCAAAATGCAGCACGGGCTTATGGTCTCATGGTGTATAAGAAAAGAAAACAAACTTCTTGGAGTGTTGTCTCCTGCGGCATTTTTGGTTGAGATAGGGAAAGTTTTAATCGCTCAGCAGATTATGGCGGATGCAAAGCAAGAAGAGTTTCGTGATGCATTGCAGAGACTTCAGGACGTTGAAGCTGCCGAGAGAGAAGTGGTAGGTGTTGATACGCAGGAAGTGAGTGCAAGTATTTTTGAGCACTGGAGATTTGAAGAAAGTCTTGTAGATGTGATTCGAAACTGCCAAACTCCCGAAAAAGCAATACAGGAGTATCAAAGAGCGGCAAAAATACTTCACGTTGTTCGTGTTGCTGTTCCAATCAACGGAGTTATGACAGAAGCAAGTATTGCAGAAGCAAAAAAACTTATTACCGAGTATGAACTTGATATGCCAAGCTTTGATCATGCTCTAGAAAATATACAATAGAACGCTTTTGAAATCATTACTCATACACCTCACGGTCGGCCTGAGTGAACAGGATGTAGATGCCCAGCAGAGAGTCTATATAGATGCATGGCTGGCGAAAAAGTACATCACAAAAAAAGAGGGGATCTATAAGTTCAACTCAAAATACCGCGCAGGAACTTTAGGTCTGGTGCAAAACGGCACCGCCTACCTCAATGTTATAGGCGAGTTGACAAGAGATCTTTTTATAGGTGAAGGTGATATTGGTACGGCCAAAGAGGGTGACCTTATCATCGCCCAAAGGCTGCTTGGACAAAGAGGAGCGCCAAGTGCCAAGATTGTCGAAATTGTAGGGCGGGCTGTCAGCTACAGCGTGGCTTACATCATTCAAAAAGAGAATCATAAATCTCTTGTGGACCTAAAAACCCAATATCCTGCCGGAGTTGAACTTAGCATAGAAGCGCTTGAAAAATATAATGAGGGCGATGTATTTAAAATAAATAATCAAGACGGCACGATAATGGAGATGCTTGGCAATATAAACGACCCTCTCGTAGATGAGAAGATTGTTCTTGCACAATTTAACAAGCATGATGAGTTTAGCGAAGAGGTTTTAGAGATTGCGACTTCTTTTAAACCCGTGGATGCTTCCAAATATCCTTCAAGAGCCGATCTACGGGCTTTGCCTTTTTGTACCATCGATCCCGTTACGGCAAAAGACTATGACGATGCCATCTACTGGGATGACAAAAACACCACTCTGTATGTAGCTATTGCGGATGTAAGCGAATACGTAAAACCTTTTGGCGCCATAGACAATGAGGCGATTTACAGAAGCTTTTCCATTTATCTCCCACATAGATCCATACCGATGCTTCCCCGTCAGCTCAGCGAAACACTCTGCTCCCTTCAGCCCCATGTGGACAGGCTTGCCTATGTATTTGAGATGAAACTCGATATGGAGACTTTGGAAGTGAGCGGCTCAAAGGTCTATGAAGCGATTATCCATTCTCAAAGAAGATTCAACTACGAAGAGATAGACCAATTTTTCGAAGGCAAGCTCCAAGCCAAGAGCAGCGAAGAAGAGACGATATTCAAATACATAAAAAAACTTAGAAATGTAACGGATGCACTCAAGGCCAAAAGACTCAAAGTAGGATACAATTTCCGCTCAAGCGAATTGGAGATGTCCATTGATGAAAACTCCAACCTCACACATACGGAGTATGCAGAGGAAACACCCTCACATGCACTAATAGAAGACTGTATGCTTCTAGCAAACAAAGAAGCAGCCGCCCAGTTTGAGAGAGGAATATTCAGAATACATGAGCCTCCAAGCCAGGCAAAACTTCAGCTTTTGTATCAGGAACTAGCAGGTATCGGTATGTATATCGATATAAAACACTCTCTCAAAGAGACCATCACGGATATACAGCGACAAGCCACAGACATGGGCCTGGAGTCCGAAGTGGATACCCTCATTATCCGCTCACAGATGCAGGCGAGATACGCGCCTTTGAATTCGGGACACTTTGGTCTCGGCTTTAAGGCATATACCCACTTCACCTCACCTATTCGCAGATACTCAGATCTTATAGTCCACCGTTTGTTAAAAGCGATTGCCAACAATGACACGGTGGAGGGTTCTTATGTTTTAAGAAACATAGAGGCACTCGCTATGACTATCAGCGAAAAAGAAAGGGAAGCGAGCACCATAGAGATTGAGTTTATGGCGAGAAAATTTGCCAGATGGGCAAATGGGCATATCGGCGAAGAGTTCAAGGCGCGCATCAACGCTACCGAGCCGGAGGTAAAAGCTGAGCTTCATGATGAGATTATGGGTGCCAAACTCAATGTGATATCTGGTGATAACGTAGTGCTCTTTGAAGATGTGCTTGCCAGGATTGAAAAAGTGGATATTGCAAAAGCAAAAATCTATGTCAGTGTTGTAAAAAACGGTGAAGACTAAGTGTACAAGAGCGAATTAGATAAACATATCCAAAACAACTCCCTCTCAAACAGTTTCGTACTCTTTGGGGAGAGCAGTTTTTTGATAGATACCTATGCGAAAAAACTGACAGATATTGAGGATGCTTCGGTTCTTTCTTTTTACCATGATGAATATAATTTCAATTCGGCCAAGGCACATTTGTCGCAGGGCTCACTCTTTGGAGACAGAAGTGTTCTAATCATCAAAACTGAAAAAAAAGTAAATAAAACTGAGCTCGATACCCTTATAGATTTTTGTGAAAAAAATCCTGATAATATCTTTGTATATGCGTATTATGGAAGCGATTATAAAACATATGGCAAGGCTTTTGCCAAAAAAAACACAATGAGCGTAAGATTTTTCAGCCCGAATCATCACGAAGCACTCAGTATAATCTCAGATATTGCCAAACAAAAGAACGTGAATATAGACAACTATTCTATAACGCATCTTTTGAACATACATAACGGAAATGTCGCACTTTCTTGCAATGAGATAGAAAAGTTTATGGTTTATGACAAGGCAATCTCCACAAAGGATATAGACAACCTCGTATTTGGACTGGCAGAGATAAACATAGATGACTTTATAAAAAAGATCCTTCTTAAAAAAGATTTCAAAGCAGATTTACAAAATATTCTCGAACACGGAGAAGATGAGATACGAGTAGTGACTGCCCTCACCTCTTATTTGACGCAGCTTTATATGTTCAATATCTATATCAGGGTCAACGGTGCGCCTAATGCTCTTGAAATACTTGGCTATCCCGCTCCGAAATTCATCGTAGATGAAAAAGCAGCCCTTGCAATCAAGTTTAAACCAAGCACATATTCCAAGCTTCATGAACTTCTGCTCAGCAGTGAACTGGAGATGAAATCTTCGGGAATAGATAAAACAGCAATTTTACTCTCCACCCTTTTAAGGGTTCAGCAGCTGCTCTAAAGTATGCCCCACGTTCAATTTAAAAAAAACCGGCATGTGGAAAGTATGAATACTGCAAGAATCATCTAATTGCAAGTGGTCTGATAAGACGGATGAAAAGTATTTTACTGAGGTAGAGCCAAAGAAAGTGAAGAGATTCACTTTCTTTTTAAGGCTCCGCTTGTCGTTATTTTAGTTTTTAGAAGTATCTACGATTTTGTTTGAACCTATCCAAGGCATCATTGCACGAAGCTTGTTACCAGTTACAGTTATAAGTTTCGTTTTATCGTTGTTACGCTCAGCGTTCATACGAGGGTAACCTGCTTGACCTTCAAGGATAAAGTCTTTTGCAAATCTACCGTCTTGAATCTCTTTTAGGATCTCTTTCATCGCTGCTTTACTCTCAGCATTGATAACACGTTTACCTGAAACATAATCACCATACTCGGCAGTGTTAGAGATAGAGTATCTCATATCAGCGATACCACCCTCAAACATTAAATCAACGATAAGTTTAAGTTCGTGAAGACACTCAAAGTATGCAAGCTCAGGAGCATAACCAGCTTCAGTCAAAGTCTCAAAACCGGCTTGAACCAAAGATGCAGCACCGCCGCAAAGAACAGCCTGCTCTCCAAAAAGATCAGTTTCTGTTTCGTCTTTGAAAGTTGTCTCGATGATTGCAGTTCTACCGCCACCGATAGCTGATGCATAAGAAAGTGCCAGCTCTTTTGTAGTTCCAGAAGGGTTTTGACCAATAGCGATAAGGTCAGGAATACCGCCGCCGCGAACAAATTCTGAACGTACAGTATGTCCCGGAGCTTTTGGAGCGATCATTGTTACGTTTATGTCAGCTCTTGGTGTGATACGGCCGTAGTGAATATTAAAACCGTGACCGAATGCAATCGTTGCACCTTGCTTCAGGTTTGGCTCAATCTCGTTTTTATAAATTTCCGCCTGATTTTCATCCGGAAGCAAAATCATTACAAGATCAGCAGCAGCCGAAGCTTCGCCAACAGTCATTACAGAGAAGTTTTTAGCTTCAGCTTTTGCCCATGATGAACCATTTTTACGAAGACCAATAATTACTTCAACACCGCTGTCTCTTAAATTTTCAGCGTGTGCATGACCTTGAGAACCAAAACCAATCATAGCAACTTTTTTGCTTTTAATTAACTCAATATTACAGTCTTTATCGTAGTAAACATCTAATGCCATTATATTTCCTTGAATAGTATAAGCTCATTGGCTTAAAATTTTGTGGCATTATACTCAAATAAACTATAAACTTTTATTAGACCAAGCTTATACTTTTTTAAAATATTTCTCACTTAATATCATACTATGTATAATAACAAAAATATTAGAGGAGTGTGTATGAAAAAATTCAACCTGTTTAAAGAGATTATTGTAGCTAATAAAGCAGATTTGCTTCAGGCTATAAACACTTCCAAGACCTTTGGAATCACAATACAGGGGAGTGTCAAATATGAGCCCTTTGAGCACAATGACATCTTAGTTTATAAGGGCAGACATACACCTGCACAAACAAATGCTTTGATGCCCAGTGCAAAACCCTCCCTCGCAGCAATACTTGGAAAGAATTATCAGATTGTCGAAGATGATGAAAGGGTTCTTATCAAAGCATTTTCAAATTGGCAGGAACTAATCGGCGTAAACATCTCAAGAGCTTCTTATGATGATACAAGCGGTGACGGTGTTGCAGAGTTTTCAGACACTGAACTCGAAAACATCGGCTGGCATGCTACAGAATTTGACATTGGATACAGAACTTTGGTAGAACTTTTGGAAGAAAAATGTGAAGGTACGCTCTTGTGTATAGAACAGGAATCTCCTTACCAGTTCAGCGGACTTGGATTTTTAAGCGATTTTCCACATGCCAGAAATATTTTGTTTGCCCATTGCCAAAACGTCATAAAAGAGATGATTGCAAATGATGATGCCTATCAGGAAGAGAATCTCAGTGATGATGAACTTGAAGCCGCAAAATTCTTTCAAGTACTTCAATAAGCTATAGATGCATAAACAAAAAATCACCATCGAGTATAAATACAGGGGTTCGATAGAGTTCCCCGATACCAAAGATGCAAAAAATATTTTTTTTAAAACGAAACAGGCCTATGCAAATCATGAAAAAATGGGTATAAATCTCATTTTTTCCAATGCCCACCTCAAAAGACTGCACTCTTATACCAAAGGCGGAGCGGCTGATGAGCTTGCAAATCTGGATTTTTATATAGAGCTTGGAGCGATACTCGGCTTTGATGTCGGCGACGCCGAAGAATTAAGAAAATCAATACTTCTCATCAATGACAATGCCCATTCGAAGTTTAATATCACCAAAAGACTCAGGCTGATAAACAAAAAGAAAAAAACACAGACCAAAGATGCTTATCTTTTTTGGGATATAGAAAATTTCTCAAATATATCCTCAATTTTCAATGACATCATAGAGCCCTTTGAGATTCAGGACCATAATATTCATCTTGCGGCAAATCCCGACTCCCTTTATTTGAAAAGGGCTGAATGGGAAGCGAATCTATACGACTATTCAAAAACCCTCAACTCTTTTAATTTTATCAAATGCGATCATGGCAAAAATGTGGCGGATGACGTACTTCTGGAAGAGTTTAAAAAACTAAGAGTAAAAAACAGCGACGTGTATATCCTCACTTTTGACAGGGAACTCAAAGAAAGATTTTTAGAGATGACACATCAGAGCAATAATCTTTTTATTATGGAAAATTAAGCCTCATTTGCAAGTGCGCAAAAATCTTTGCAATATAATCATGGCTGAGATGGAATCTATTCTTCCGTCTCTGATATATTTTATCTCACCTTTCATCATATTTTCAGCCTCAAGCGAGCTCCCGGCCTCATCCTGATAAAAAATCTCACCTTTGAACTCTACTAGATTCATAAAATGGGCTATGCGCCTTTTCATCTCATCTTCGCTGCTTCCTCCCAGAGGAACCCCAATAACAACGGCATCGACTTCCCAGCTGTCTAAAACTTTTTTTACTTCGGCAGAAGCCTGGTTTCTGTTCTTTCTTTGTACAGCCGGCAGAGGTGTGACAATATCGCGGTGAGCGGAGTATGCCAAACCGATTCTTTTAAGACCAAGGTCTATTGCTATGTATTTCACACTATTTTCCTAAGCAAAAAGAACCAAACATCTTGTCAAGCATCTCGTCGTTCTCAAAGGGTCTCGTGATGGATGCCATCTCTTTTACCGCTTCATTGAGGTGAAAAGAAAATATTTCCAACTCCTGGTCGGCGAGTGGAAAAAATGATTCTTCAATATTATGCAGAGTATTCTCAACAGCCGAAATCTGTCTTTGCGAAATAAGCATGATCTCGTCTGAGCTGTTGGTCGTGTCCATTATATTCTTTAGTATCTCGATTAAAGGAGTGACGCTCTCTTTGGAGTTTATCTCTAAATCAAACAGAAGTTCTGGCATGTGGAATCTGGCTTCAAGGTCTATCTTGTTTTTCACAAAAATGACTTTTTTATCCTCGGCATGTGTATGTATAAGGGAAATTATCTGCTTATCTTCGGCATCGTATTCCCGGCTTCCATCAAAAAGGGCCACGACGATATCGCTTTGTTCTATTGCTTCAAGCGAGCGTTCTATCCCGATACGCTCTATCTCATCGCTTGCTTCACGGATACCCGCGGTGTCCACGATACGGATGAGATGTGTACCGATTTTTACCTGCTCTTCTATCGTATCTCTCGTAGTTCCCGCTATATCGCTTACTATGGCCCTGTTGTAGTTGAGCAGAGAGTTGAGCAGAGAGCTTTTGCCTACATTGGGCTTGCCAACGATAGCCACTTTAAAACCTTGCATCAGCCCTTCTCTTGCACGACTTGCAATCAAAGTCTCATTCAAGGATTTTTTCAACTCCTCCAATTTCGACTCTATTTGAAGTATCAAGTCTTCAGGCAGGTCTTCTTCCGCATAATCAATACTCACTTCTGAATATGCCAGAATATGTATGATCTCATCACGAATTTTTTCTATATACTCTTTCAATGAGCCCTTCATCTGCTTGGCGAGTATCCTTGCGGCATCCTCACTTTTTGCCTCGATTAGTTGTGCGATTGCCTCTGCTTCACTTAAATCTATTCGGCCGTTGAAAAAAGCACGCTTGGAGAATTCACCGGCTGTTGCCAGTCTTGCACCGGCTTCTATAGTCGCCTTTAAGATACTCTGGGCAACGATATATCCGCCATGGCATTGGATTTCTACCACATGTTCGGCAGTAAAAGAGTTTGGTGCCTGAAAATAGATAACAAGCGCCTCATCTATGAGTTCTTTATTTTTATTATATATATTTGTAAGTGTTGCGTATCTTGGCGTGAAGCTTTTGGCCTTACAAAGAGTTTGGGCAATTTCTAAGGCCTTGTCACCGCTTATTCGTATAATGGCGATAGAGCCTATACCATTTGCTGTTGCAATGGCAGAAATAGTATCCTTATTCATTGCTAGTTATTGTGGTAATCATTTATAATGATGTATTTCAGTCCATCTCTTGTAGAACGGATTGCTACGTACTTGTCAGGATACACTTCTCTTAGCTCTTTTAAAGCGATTTGAACAAGCACTCCATCAAGTATCTTGGTCTGAGCTCTGCCGTCTCTCTCTACGCTCTCGCAGACGCTTACAAGATATCTCGAAACTGATTCTTCCTGGTTTTTCAAAAACTCTGCTATTTCAAGGCGAAGCTGCACCTGATATTTTGTGTTTATCCAGTTGAATATCATATAAGAGAGGGCTTTATATCTGTACCCCTCTTTACCGATAAGAAGTGCGGCATCCTCCCCCTTAAACTCTACGAGCAGGGTACTTTCATCGTAAGCACTTACCTCTATTTCATCTATCTTAAAACATATAAGGTCAAAAAGAGCATTAATATCTTTTTTAACACTTTTGGCTATCTCAAGAATGGATTCATGGGATGCATCATCTTCTTCATAGAAATCATCGGCATATACGGGTTCATAATGATTATCCTCTTCATCCTCCTGTGTACTCACAAAAGATGCAGGCATGATGGTATCATTTAAAATAGTGTGGGTCTTGTCTTTCTTTCTCTCTTGAAAATCTTTTTTTGGCTCAGTTGCGGGTTTTTGTACTTTTTTTGCTTGCTTGTTTTCTTGTGTCTTTATTTCTGTTTTAGTTTCTGTTTTAATTTCTGTTTTAGTTTCTTGTGCTGTTTCTTGTTTTGTAGTATCTGCTTTTGTATCTTGAAAATCTTTTGTTGCGACAATTATGGCTGTTTTTTTAAATAAGCCCAGCACACCTTTGCTAGGGTACTGGATCACTTCTATTTTTAGTTCGGTTACAGAACACTCCAGTGAAGAAGCGGCATTTTTATACGCTTCTTCAAGTGTTGTCGACTCAATCTTTATCATCACGTTTCTCCACATGTTTATGGGCAGCTATCTTCGCATCTTTTGCATTTTGGAATTGCTGATTTACAATAAACTGCTGGCCGATAGAGAAAAGATTATTTACAAACCAGTAAAGGACTAGACCTGATGGGAAAGTCAAAAAGAAGAATGTAAAAATAATAGGTAAAAATTTAAATACTTTTTCCTGCATTGGATCTGTAAAGTTGTTAGGTGTAAGCTTTTGCTGATAATACATAGACGCACCCATAAGGATCGGAAGAATGTACAAATGGTCCATTCTTGAGAGGTCAGTAATCCAGAACATCCACGGCGCACCTTGAAGCTCGACCGCATTTAAAAGTACGCGGTAGATTGCAAAAAAGACAGGGATCTGCAAAAGCATAGGCAGACAGCCCCCTAGAGGATTTGCTCCATGTTTTTTGTACATATCCATAACAGCGGCATTCATACGTTGCGGATCGCCCTTGTATTTTGCCTGAACCTCTTTGATCCTTGGTGCGATCTCTTTAATCTTTTGCATAGAGACCATACCCTTGTATGTCAAAGGATAGAGCACGACTCTGATGATAATAGTCAATCCGATAATAGCCCATCCCCAGTTGCCAAAGATGCCATACAGCCACGAAAGAAGCAAGAACAGAGGTTTGGCTGCAAAGGTAAACCAGCCGTATTCAATGGCATTCGTTAATACAGGTTTGATCTCTTTTAAAATCTTATAGTCTTTTGGACCTATATAGCCGTGAAATGAAGTGTTGGGCTGTGCGTCAAAATAAATAACCGGGTTGTCATTTCTGTCTCTTTCAACCAGGATATTTGTATCTTTTGAAAAACCGTACATAATAGTCGCCGTATACTGGTCAAATGCGGAGATCAGCTCAACGCCGCTAAAAGTTTTTCTCCCCTCAGCGTCCCCGTCTTCTATGATTGTTGCTATTTCATCATCCGTATAGACCATGGCACCGACAACGGTCATCATCTGCTCTTTTATCTCCGGTCTCTGACCTAAATAAACAAAATATCTTTTGTCTTTTGAAAGCGATATATTTACGTCGTAATGTCCATCAGCATAAAATGTGAGCTCTTTTGTCACAGTAAGATCTGATAATTTTTGCGTTAATGTCACTTTTTGTGGTGCATCGGCCAAGACAAGTTCTTTTGCACTTGCCTTGTACGCTACCGTAGTAGCTTCCTTGTTCAGCTCATCCTCTAAAAATCTGATAAAAAGAGGCTTGGTACCGACCAATGGTATAAGTTGTGCATGTTTGTCCTCTTCATCTCTGAATTTCTCTTCCAGTAATTCTTTTGAAGATATACGCCCTAGTGTATCTATTTTTAATATGAAATTTTTATTTGTGATCGTTACTATAGTGTTTGAAGCGCCGACAGAAATTTTTTCATCGCTTGAAATTGCATGACCTGTTTCTTGTTCTATGCTTGATGTTACATTGCTTTGTGACTCTTGCTTAAGTTCAACATTTTTGCTTTTATTAGCGTCAGTGTTTACTTGTTCCGGTGGAAAAATTGCTGTATAAGCTACGAAAAAGACTATTGATAATGCGACTGCAAGCATCAATCTCTGGTTTGATGTCATTTTATCTAACACGGTTACCCTTTATAGGAAAAATTTTTTATGATATAAAAGCGGTTTTTTTTATTTGGAACCAGCCAATATTTTATGGAATCAATCCCCATTTCTTTGGGTTTGCAGGAGAGTTTATCGAGTAATGGATACTCTATGCCCCCATCAAAAAATTGATTACAACGGAGTATTCTAGTAAAAGAGTGGTAAAAAGCACTTGAAATTGAATTATTTTCGAAATTTAATCTTGCAAATTCACTACAAGAGGGGTAATATCTGCAACTGCCAAAACCTATAAGTGTAAAAAACTTTTGATAAAGCCATAAAAGCTTCAGTAAAACGTTTCTGATCATTAAGATTTTACCTTAAAAGTCTTTCCGTTTTTAAGCACTTTTTGAAAATCATTTTTGATATTTTCATGGGAAGATTCAATAATGGATTGCTTTGCTACAAATATGTATGTACCATCTTTGAGGGAAGAGGAATATTCACAAAACAAAGCTCTGAGTCTTCTTTTAGCTCTGTTTCTCTTTACTGCATTACCAATTTTTTTAGTAGCGGTAAATCCAATCTTGTGAATTCCATCTTGAGGAAGAAAAAAAAGCACGACACTGCTAGAGTGCATGTTCTTTCCTTTTTTATAAATATACTGAAACTCGCGATGTTGTTTCAGCGTATCAAAACCGCCTAAACTGACAATCTTTTACGACCTTTAGCACGGCGTCTGTTAAGAATTCTACGACCATTCTTAGTAGCCATACGAGCTCTAAAACCATGAGTTCTTTTTCTAGGCGTATTATGTGGCTGGTATGTTCTTTTCATGACATATCCTTGTTTAATTTTAAGAGTGAAATGCTACAGAAATTTTACTTAAAGTGTGATTAAGCTTTAGAGATCTTGTTTTTCAACCCTTTTTCGAATCATTTTAAGATTTAAGAGTAGCATGGTACAATAATATCTATAAATTACAGAGACAATCTAAAATCAAACAGGGAATATATGAAGTATTTTTTAACTTTGGTGCTTTTAATTCATTTTTTTACCCCTTTGCAGGCTAATGGGATAGACAAACTGGCAAAGAACCTCAATTTATTTCCAGGAACCAAAGCAGGGGTTCAATGGAAGAGGGTTTTTTCAAGCGAAACCCGTATGCAAAAGTACAAGATACATGAGCTGCCTCTTCAGACCAGAACAAAACTTCAATCTTACCTTGTGCAGCATGCTGCAGACTCAGAACAACCTATAGTGCCAGGACTTTAAATGAAAAAAATATTCTTAGCTTTGCTTCCTCTGCTACTTTCTGCTTCTTCTGCAGAGGTACAAAAGAAAATAGAATCTCTTGAAAATGAGATAAATTCTCTAAAGATAAAATTTCATAAACAGTCTCTTGAGATGGAAGATAATTTTCCAATTTTAGAAGAAGTAGAAAAAAAAAGTATATTGGATAAGATAAATTTTTCACCGGAGCTTGAACTAAGAGCCGACAAGATGAACTACGATGTCGGAGAAATTCAGGGTGAAACAACCAAGATATGGGGCAATCCTGATTATCAGCCCGATGGAACATATGACAGAAGATCAAATTACTCTAAACATTTTGATCCTGCGGGAACTATCCGTTTCAGGTTAAATATGAATGCGAAACTCGATGAAGAGGTCACATTCAATGGAAGGATGGTTTTTATGCACTCTTCACAAACTTCCCAAAGGCTTTGTATTCTCTCCCGTGACATAAAGACCGCCGATGTTTCAAGTGCTCTTGATATTGACCGGGCATATTTTGACTACACTCCAAATAAAAGTTCCGATTATGCTTTTACCTTTTCTTTTGGTCTCTTGCCCACTTCCGGCGGGACTCCGATGCAGTTTGCACAAAACACGCAAAGAAAATCCATGTTTCCGGCTCTTGTTTTTGATATGAATACTTACGGTATCATAGGCACACAAAAATTTATGGACGATACTTTTTTGCGTGCGATTCTAGCTAAAGCCTATACGATGCGAACCGCTTTCTATCCCTATCAGTGCAACCGTGAAAATATCGATAATGCCAATGTAATGGGACTTTACTTCGATACGAAGTTTGATTTTTTTGGAAAATCTCTCCTCTCCTTTGGTGTAAATATGCTTCATGATTTCAAAGCACATCCATATCTTGGTCCGGATGTCTCTTCGAGTGATGCTCATGTGTTGGGTGATATTTTTACTTTCGGGCTTGGACTTGATATAGAAAAATTTGCAAATACCCAAACGGCATTCTTTATCCATACAGCACTTTCAAATCCATATGCCAACGGAAAAATCGATGATTATCAAATTGTGGCAAACAGCACTCAGACTCTGGCTGACGGACTTACACAAAGCGGTCTGATAGGCTTTTCTGAAGCTGCTTACGCAAAAGGGGAAATGCTAAGCGATAAGGGCTATTCTTTTTATTTTGGTACAAAATATTCTTTTACTCCTGCTCTTAATTTTGGCGCTGAATACAACTATGGCAGCAAATACTGGTTTTCTGCTACTCAAGGTGCCGAAGATATGTACAATAAACTGGCGACAAGAGGTCATGTAGGTGAAATATACGCCACATGGAACTTTCATAAAAATCTATTTGCTAAACTCGGATTTTTATATACAAAAGAGGAATACACGGGAAGCGGATGGCACTTTGGAGAGCCTGCAAAAAAAGATGCTCTCCAGGACATCAGCTATCTTAGCATCACTGCCAGATATTAGGAGCAAAGATGAACTTCAAGGGCAAACTCTATTTGACATTAGCCATAAGCTTTGTGCTCTTGTTCGTATCCCTGTATTTAAGCTCTAAAAGTATTCAGGCAACAAGCGATATGATTGACCATATCGAAACAAAACAGTTTAAACTTTCCTATCTTGCAAACAAACTCAACCAGGATATTGAGATAAACCAGTCTGATATACTTGAGGCTATAATATTAAAAGATATCAATTCCATCAACAACATATACTATTCCTTTAGAAAGCTTCAGCGCATAGTGAATGAACTGGATGAGTTCATTTTGTTTAGCAATATGCGGATTAAAGGTCTCGATAGCACCCTCAACGTAATCAAAAAAAGATTGGTCGGTTACAAGGCGGTTGAAGCTTCCCTGATTGAGGCAATCAAAAGCTCTAATGAAGAAGATATTCAAGATGCCCTGACAGGGTTCAACTCTATTACCATAAAATTTTCAGAAGATACAAAAAAACTAATCTCACTTGCTGATGAAAATCTAAAAGAAAACATTCTTGTTCTCAAAGAAACAAACAACAATAGTCAAAAAGATATTTTATACAGTTTTCTATTGGCAATCATTCTTATTCTGTTTTCAGTATCCAAGCTCTCAAACCTCCATAATAAAGCCAAGAAAGAGCTTTTGCGTGCTGAAGCGGCCGAAGAGGAGCAAAGAAAACTGCAATTACAGCTTTGTAAATATAATGACGATCTGGAAAAAGAGATAGCGCAAAAGACACAGGAACTGCATCAAAAGATATATACAAATTTTCTAAGCGGTCTGCCAAACAGGAATCAACTCCTCGAAGACACGCACCTGTACGATTTCAAACAAATGGCGCTTTTAAACATAGACAAATTTCAAATATTTAATGATGTCTACGGAGAGGAGATGGGAAATATTGCTCTTGGACTCAGCGCTAAATTTCTTCAAGAACAGATGAAAAACGATGAAAACACCCTCTTGTACCATATCGGAGGAGATGAGTTTGTGTATGTTGTCAAAGATTCAATACATCTTTATGATACGAATTTTATTGTAAAAATAGAAAGTCTGTTAAAAAACTATGCTAACAAAACCTTTTCTCATGAGGATAAAAAATTCAATTTTATCATGAGTGCCGGACTTGCCTTTAATGGAAAAGACAAGATGCTGGCTTATGCCGATATGGCTCTAAAAGATGCCAAAAAAAGAAATATCCAACTTAGCGTCTTCAGTGAGGACAAAGAACTCGAAAGAATTCACCAAGAAGATATCCATTGCCATAAAACACTTCTCACGGCATTTGAGAAAAACAGGGTTATCTCCTATTTTCAGCCTATTCTTCCTCTTCAAAAGCAAAACAAAGTAACAAAGTACGAATCTCTAGTGAGAATACAGGATGACAACGGAGAGATTATAACACCTGTCAAATTCATACATATCGCAAAGACAAACCGTATTTATCACAAACTGACAGACAGAGTAGTTGAAAACACCCTTTTTACAATATCAAAGTATAAAATACCCTGTTCCATAAATATTTCTATGGATGATATTGAGAATGCAAAAACTATGGAAATGATCTATGAGAAGTTTGACAGGTTTGAATACAACGAACTCTTAACCATAGAACTTTTGGAGACGGAAGAGTTTAAAGACTACAAAACTGTTTTTGATTTTTGCGTAAAGGTACGTTCTTACGGAATAAAGACAGCACTTGACGACTTTGGTTCCGGATATTCAAATTTCTCGCATATACTCAATCTTCCGGTAGATTATATAAAGATTGACGCTTCACTTATATCCAATATAGACAGAGATCTCAATTCAAGGATGATGGTTGAGACCATAGTCGGGGTGGCCAAAAAACTGCACATAGAGACCATAGCCGAATTTGTATCATCCAAAGAGATCTTTGATGTCATCAAAGAATTAAAAGTTGACTATGCTCAGGGATTTTACGTAGGAAAACCCGAAAGAATAGAAAACTATTTAGAAATCACTTAAGCAAGTAGTCCTTCAGCGAATCGCTGTTTGACTGGGTAAAAGAGGTACTGATATCAAGGAGTTTTTCATCCACTCCCACATGGCAGTCGCGGCATCCCTGAATCACGTCATGCTCTCTTACGTTTGCGGCATGTATCTTCTTCATAGAGTGGCAGGCAAAACAATCCGCTCCGCAATCAGCCATTTTCAGGGGATCGGCAGAGTGGCAGTTTATACAGGTAAGCATAGGCTTGTGTCTTTCATCCTCGTTTATCGTCGGTACGAGCTTTGGGTGACAAGTCAGACAATCACCGGTACAGGCCAAAAGAAAAGAGGACAAAAAAGCTATAAGGATTATATGTTTCATAACAAAATTATATCCTCTGTTTTATTTACGATACAGTAACTTTTATCTCTTGGTTTTGCATATCGAATAAAACCTTTGAACCTTCAACTACCTCGCCCTCAAGTATCAGATCTGCCAGGCGGTCTTCAACTATCTCGTATAAAGCGCGTTTAAGCGGTCTGGCACCGTAAACAGGATCAAACCCAGCCTCTGCTATGTATTCTTTTGCAGAACTGCTTAGAGTAAGCTCTATGTCTCTTTGTTCAACTTTTTTGGCAATATCGGCAAAGAAGATATCTACAATCCCTACGATCTGTTCTTTTCCAAGTCCGTTAAATATTACAACATCATCAAGACGGTTTAAAAATTCAGGTTTGAAAGCTTGTTTAAGCTCACTCATCACCATCCCCTCAAGTTCGGGAGAGTTTGGATTGTTTATAATCTTGTCACTTGCGATATTGGAAGTCAGAATAATAATCGTATTGCTAAAATCTACAGTCACCCCTTTGTTATCGGTAAGTCTTCCATCATCAAGAACCTGAAGCAAAACATTAAACACGTCCGGGTGGGCCTTTTCCACCTCATCAAAGAGTACAACACTGTAGGGTTTTCTTCTTACGGCTTCAGTCAGCTGTCCCCCTTCATCATATCCCACATATCCTGGAGCCGCACCAACAAGACGGGAGACTGCATGTTTTTCCATATATTCGCTCATATCAATTCTGATAAGTGCATCCTGGGAATCAAACAAAAACTTAGCCAAAGTCTTTGCAGTTTGCGTTTTCCCCACACCCGTAGGTCCCAGGAATAAAAAGCTGCCTATAGGTGATGATTCATTGGAAAGACCGGCTTTGTTTCTCTTGATTGCACGGGCTACAGCATGTGTAGCCTTGCTTTGTCCCACAACTTCTTTATTTAATTCATCTTCAACATTCAAGATCTTCTCTTTTTCACCCTGAAGCATTTTATTCACGGGTATATGCGTCCATCTTGAGACAACAGAAGCGATGGATTCCTCATCTACGGAATTTTTAAGCAGGGTTCCGCTTTCTTGAAGTTTTGTCCAATTTTCATTAATACTTTTTTCTTCCTGCAGGAGCGCCGGTATCTCTCCGTACTCTATCTCTGCTGCACGGTTGTATTCCGAAGCATTTTTAGCACTTTGTGCCTCTCTCTTTTTCGCTTCTATATCATTCTTGATACTTGAGATTCTCTCAAACACCTCTTTTTCGGTAGCGAATTGGGCTTCGAGCGAGCGAACCAGCTCCTCCACATCAGCGAGCTCTTTTTTAATCTCTTCTATTCTTTTCTCATTTGATGGAGTCACTTCCATCTTTAAAGCTTCGCGTTCCACATGCAGTTCCGAACTTTTTCTTTTTGCCGCACTCAGAGCATTTGGCTCTGATTCTATCTGCATTTTAAGTTCTGCTGCTGCTTCATCTATCAAATCTATCGCTTTATCAGGCAAAAATCTGTCCGCAATATATCTGTCTGAGAGTCTTGCCGCGGCCACGAGCGCACTGTCGGTGATAGTCACATTATGATGTGTCTCCAGTCTCTCCTTAATGCCTCTGAGTATTTGCAGGGACTGGTTCACACTCGGCTCATCAAGCGTAATAGGCAGGAACCTTCTCTGAAGAGCTGCATCTTTTTCAAAATATTTTCTATACTCTTTGAGCGTGGTCGCACCTATCGTATGCAGTTCTCCACGTGCCAGTGCAGGTTTGAGGATATTTGCCGCATCCATACTCCCCTCACTTGCACCTGCTCCGACTATAGTATGAATTTCATCAATAAAGAGAATGATATTTCCGCTTGATTTTACTTCCTCTATTACGGCTTTGAGTCTGTCTTCGAACTCTCCGCGGTATTTAGCCCCGGCTATCAATGCGCTCATATCCAGAGCAATCACTTTTTTGTTTTTAAGCGATGTCGGAATGTTCCCGCTCTGAATTCTTTGAGCCAAGCCTTCTACAAGCGCTGTTTTACCGACACCAGGCTCACCCAGGAGCATAGGATTGTTCTTCGTCTTACGAATTAAAATCTGCATCATTCTGCTTATCTCTTCATCACGTCCGATAACCGGAGAGAGTTTACCCTCCGCAGCCTCTTTTGTTAGATCGATTCCGTATTTTTCCAGACTCTCCAATGTCTCATCCGAACTTTGAGAATCTATCTTCGCTCCGCCGCGGGAGGCTTCAAGATTTTTTGCAAGTTCGGACACGTCGATATATTTGGATAAGACCGTAGAAAACGGTTCACTCTTCAAATTCGCCAGAATGTACGTATCCACGGCTAAATAAGAATCCCCATTCTTCGTCATAAGCCCCGCCCCTGTCTCAAGCGTGGATACAAATTTTCTTGAGAGTTTGATATTTTCTTTCGAGACGCTTGATGATTTGGAGAGTTTCTCCGACAGACTCCTTACATCAAGCTCTATAGCCGTCTTATCGATGTTCATCTTGTTGAACATCTGGTTCAGCACAGAGTTCGAGTTTGTAAGCAGAGCCCATAAAAAATGTATAGGGTCCACCTCCTGATTTTTATTGTGCAAAGCCAGAGAGATAGAAGACTCAATCGCTTCAGTCATATTGTGTGTTAGTTTTTCAAAAATATTATTCATCTAAAATCCTTTAATTTATATGTAATAATTATATCTCATTGAGTCATCTATTGTCAAGTTATCTTACTATAATTAGTCAATGCTTGCTTTTAACACAATTTATATTATAATTTCAAAAATAAATTTAGGATTCCACATGCCAAGTATTATAGATGCCATAACAAATCGTTCATCCAAAAGAGCATATTTACCAAAAGCTGTTGAAAAGGATATTCAGGAAAAAATCCTGCATGCTGCGGGCATGACCCCAAGCGGTGCAAATATGCAGCCGTGGAAAGTCTATGCAATCAGTGATGAAAAGATTCTAAAAGATATTGGTGATGCGATAATAGCAACGATGAATAATGGTGTTGAAAATGATCAGTTTATTCAGTATTATCCCGTTAAATGGACGAATCCATATAAAAAGCGCCGTGTTGAGACGGGGATGGGGCTGTACTCTTTAATGAATGTTGACAGAAAAGACACGCAGACCAGAACAAACATGTGGCACGATAACTTTAGATGGTTCGGTGCCAAGACTGTTTTCTTTGTATTTACGGATGTAGCAAATATTGACGGAGCGCAAGGCGCCTTGATTGACTGTGGAGCATACATGCAGAGTATTATGCTCGCAGCACAGGAGTTTGGCATAGATTCCTGTCCCCAAGGTTCTACTACAGAGTTTGGAAAAGTTGTAGCCAAGGTTTTGGATACTCCTGATAATCTGGCTCTTTTATACAGTGTCGTCTTAGGCTATGCCGATAATGATGCCAAAATAAATACCTATCAGCCTAAACGCGTTTCCCTTGAAGAGAGTATAGTATTTATCTAATACTCTTTTTATCGTAACGCCTGAGCATACTTTCATTTCCACTTACACCGCCGCTGTGTATATAGAGTATCTGCTCTTGCGTTTGCTCCAGCAAAACTTTCCACATGCCAGGAGCATAAAGAAGATCAAACTCAATTTTGGATTCTTGCAATAATCTTTTATATAGAGTAAAAAACTCTTCATACGGCTTGGCAAAATGGTATTTTTTTGCCGGCTCCAAGATAATTAGATTTTCAGGTATTTCGTGCAGGGCCCGCATCTGTTCTTGAAGATACAGGGCATCTCCCACACAGGGAGTCGTATACACTTTATATTCAGGAAGGGCAAGAGCCAAGAACAAAGCAGTTGTTCCTGTTCCAGAAGGTGTTGCAAGAGATTTTACATCCAGATTGGAGTCTCTTATCTCCTTTGCCAAGACGGACAAGCCCTCTTTTGCGCTTCTATCTGCTCCCCCCTGATCAATTATATACGTTTTTTCATCCAGGTTTATTCTCAAAGAAGCTATATATTCTTTGTAATATTGCGGCTGAAGTTCTCTATGCTTCATGCCCAGACCGATGGCATGTGCAAAGTTGCCGATGTTTTGTTTTTTTTGTGCATCGCCCACCGATGTCGTGTAATAAACAAATTCCCAGTTTTTACTTTTGCACATGGCGGCAATTGCCAACATCGCATTGGACTGTGTACCGCCATAAGAGATTATTTTGTTAAAGGTTTTTGATGGGGTTTGTAAAAGAGTATACAGTTTTCTGTATTTGTTTCCCGCTAAAAAAGGATCAATGAGATCATCTCTTTTAACAAGAAAAGTTCTCCCATCCAGTTCAATTTCTGAGATGGGAGAGCTATGCATTGTTCAATTATTTGATAGTCGCAGCTTTTTGCAGCTCGTCCATTTTTGCCTGCATAACCGTTTTGAATTTTTCCATTTTCAGTCTTTGCTCTATAAAAGACTTCACTTCAGTAAAAGATCTGGTCGACTCGTCTTTTTTATCCTCAAGATAGATAACATGGTATCCAAACTGAGTTTTTACAGGCTCATCAGAAATAGTTCCTACTTTCATGCTGAACACTTTGTCGTTAAAAGCCGGTACCATCTGACCCTGAGCGAAATAACCGAGGTCTCCCCCTTTTGGTCCGCTCGGCCCTATAGATTTGGACTGAGCAAGTTCAATGAACTTAGTCTTAAGTGCATCACCTTTTAAAGATTTAAGATCGGATATGATAGCTTTCGCTTCATTTTCATCTGTATCTTTTACCAGGATATGACGCGCGTGCACACTCTCTTTTTCGTTAAATTCTTCTTTGTTTTTATCATAATAGCTTTTTAGCTCTTTGTTAGAGACTTTGACTTTGTCAAGTTCATTCTTTTGCCAAACCTGCACAGCAAGCTCTTTTTTTATACGCTCCTGAACTTTGACATATTCGTCTTTAAACTCTTTAGAGTCCAATACGCCTGTCTTTTTTGCATCACTAAAAACCAATTCTTTCGCGATTAACTGCTCTAAGACCTGCTTTCTGAATTCCGCCTGCTTATCAGCCGGAACCTGGTTGAATCTGCCTTGTGTAGCATTCATAAGCGCACTGTCAACATCACTTTGGGTAATGGAAACACCATTGACAGTTACTAAAGTCTGAGCACTCGCAATTGAACATGCCAATAAAAGCGATGCTACTATTTTTTTTGTTGTTTTCATTTATCTTCCTAAATTTAATTAATTTTTTTTTCTAAGTATTAAATTTTAGTAGTTTTGCGTTAATGGATATTAAACAGAGCAAAATTACTTATATCTGAGTCATTTTTAAATATTTATCTAAAATCTTTTCCAGCTTCTCACGCGTGAGAGGCTTTGATATATAATCATCCAGACCTTCATCCAAAAGCATCTCTTTATCGCCTTCCATAGCCATTGCGGTCAATGCTACTATAGGCATAGCTCCATTCGTTTTTAGTTTTGTTTTTATCTCTTTGGTCGCTATGATCCCATTCTTCTCGGGCATATCTATATCCATAAACACGATATCATAATTGTTATGTTCACACATACTTACAGCTTCATTCCCGTTTACTGCCGTTGAAACCGCTATATTGTATTCCTGCAAAAGTATTTTGATCAACCTTTGGTTTATCAGGTTGTCTTCTACGACCAAGGAGGATATCCTCTCTTTGAGTTTGAGTGTTTCTTCATGTGTATCATTTGCTTCTACATGATACACCTTGTTTAGATGTTTGGCCATAGTGCTTGGGAGCAAAGGTTTTCTAAGCACTTCATCTACCAAATGCGTCAGCTTCGTTTGTATTTTTTGTGTCTCGTCGAGAAGAATGATGATTGGTACTTTTTTGCCATACGTACCAAGCTTGAGCATCCAGGAAGAATCGTCTTGATCGGCAACAATATAAAGAGCATCTATCCCTTCATAAATATTCTCGTCCATAATATTCGCTTTTACGACATCAATGGCAAAGGAGCGTAAATATGTTGTCAAGAAGTTGGCATCATCCACTTTCTTGTTATCAAGCAATAAGACTTTTACCTTTTTTTTCGGAATCATCTTATAGGACTGTCCGCGTGAGGACTTAAAATTCAGCACAAAATTGAAATAGCTTCCAAAGCCCACCTCGCTTTGAAGTTTAAGTTCTCCTCCCAAAAGGTTTACAAGACCGTGTGAGAGACTCAGCCCTATCCCCAGTCTCTCATCCGCCTGACTTGAAGCTGTAAAGGGCTCATTGATAAGAGCTATCTGCTCACTTGCTATCCCCTTGCCGTTGTCTTTTACGCTAAAACCTATACTGCAATCACCGTTAAGCTGTCTTTTTAGGAGCTTCACTTCGACGATGATTCTTCCGCCTCGGGGAGTATACTTCATGGCATTATTAATCAAAGAACTGATAATTTGCTTGATTTTTCTCGCATCTGAGTTTAATTCTTTTGGCAGCTTAGGGTCTATAAATGTGAGCAGATTCAGCCCCTTATCCCGACACTGAACATTGTAGTCATGCGCAATTTTTTCCATTTCGGCCAATATGGAAAACGTTGTATTGCTTATGGTCAGCCTTCCACCCTGCATCTGAGAAAGGTCTAAAAGTATCTCGATATTGGCCATCAGATTTTTTGACGATCGTCCGATCATCTGCAGATACTCTCTTTGTTTTTTTTCCAGATTTGTTTTATCCAATAATTCCAAAAAGCCCAAAATCCCGTTCATAGGCGTTCTGAATTCATGTCCTATGTTTGATAAAAACTTTGTTTTTAGTTTTTCTATCTCTTTTGTTTTTACTTCGGCCTGATGCATTTTTGAAACATCTTCCAGTTCAAGTACGTAAAACTCATTGCCATGTAAGATGGTGTGACATTTGGCGCTTATATGCAGAATGTTTTCCGCTTTTGAATATATTGTGAGCTGGTAACCCTCTTTTTTATATTTTTTTATATAGTCCAGCCAGCTTTTATCGTATTCCGTGAATATCTCTTCGCTTTCACTTAAAAAAAGTTCTCTTACGCTCTCATATCTATTTCTAAAATCATCTATATTTTTTAATCCGAAAGTATCAAAAAAAGTTTTATTAGCCCCTATCCAGCCATCAGTTTTTGTAAAAAACATCATCATGGAATCACTTGTATCAATAATCTTGTATGCTAACTCTTTTGTAAAATAATCCTGATAAGCTACACTCTCTTTTGTTTTAGAATCTTTACCCGCAAAAAATGAAAATATCCCCATATCACACACCTCACTGCTAAACTTTTGATTTTGATTATATCATATAAATAGGTAAAATAGCGTTCTTTAAAACTAGTTACCCAAGAAGCAGAATGAAAAAAGCAACAAAAAAAGAGATACAAGAGATCCATCAACTTTTTATAGACAGATACAGCGATGCAGTTACAGAACTCGAATATAAAAATGCCTATGAACTGCTTGTAGCAGTAGCACTTTCGGCACAGTGCACGGATAAAAGGGTAAATATTTTGACCCCAGCCCTTTTTCTTAAATATCCCACCCCGCATGCCCTGGCCAAGGCAGATTTGGACGAGGTAAAGGCACTTATTAACAGCTGTTCATTTTTTAACAACAAGGCAAAAAATATTATAGAGATGGCAAAAAGAGTAGTTGAAGTCTATGAGGGAGAGATCCCTCTTAACGAAAAAGAGCTTGTCACCCTCGCCGGAGTCGGTCAAAAAACAGCAAATGTGGTGATGATAGAATACACGGGAGCAAATCTTATGGCAGTGGATACCCATGTTTTTCGCGTATCCCACAGGCTGGGACTGAGCGATGACAACACCGCTTTGAAGACAGAAGCGACACTGGTCAAAAAATTTAAAAACGATCTTCACGCACTGCATCAGGGCATGGTTTTGTTTGGTCGCTATATATGCAAGGCTAAAAACCCGGCATGTGATAAATGTTTTTTGACAGAGTATTGTAAAACAAAAGAGAGTTTTAAGGTATAATTTTGGCATGATTAAAATAACACTACTAACTTTTGCTCTGCTTTTTTTCACGGCATGTGTAAACAGGCACGGCATCTCTGCAAAATATTACAGCGATTGTGAAGAGTACTATGATCTTCAGGGTTATTATCACAAAAAATGCGGTGATGACGACATAGTGACATACAAAGAGATCGGTGAGGCAACCGGCAAAGTCGTAGATGCTTTCACCGGAAAAAAAGAGCAGCCAAAAGGCAATGTCTGGTAAAAAGAGGGACTGCTGCCTTTAGAGCTATTTTATCGCTATAAACGTAGCGAAATTTGCCCAGCGAAAGATCACCTCACAATGTGAAAAGCCGCAGCTTTTAGCCATCTTGATATTTTCCTCTTCACTGTAGGGCACTAGAACATTTTCCAATGCTTCTCTTTTTTGCATGATCTCATAAAGGGAATAGCCCTGCTCTTGTTTGAAATCGTAATAACACTCAATCAGATCTTTGTTGAGTTTTGGATGGTGGCTTATCACCTTTTCACTGAATATAAAAATCCCCTCTTTTTTCAAGGAGCTTGAGATCTTTTTCACAAGCTCTTCGCGGACCAGGGGACGGATAAACTGAAGGGTATAATTACTGACGAATACATCAGCCGTTTTATATTCATAATCCAAAATATCCGCATATTTCACTTCAATATCTGCACCGTACGCCTCACATTTTTTTCTTGCCTGTTCCAGCATTGCTTCTGAGTTGTCAAGACCTACAAGGGTCGCATCATTCTTCAGCTTTCTGTGAATGTTCAACAAAAGTGTGGCGGTAGAACAGCCAAGATCATACATAATCCCGCCCTCTTGAAGCTTTTTAAGGGCAAAAAATTCGGTTATCTTTTGAGACTCGCCGTAAAAAGGCACGCTTCTTTGAAGCATATCATCAAATACGGCTGCAACCTCTTCATCGAATTCGAACTGTTTTTTAATCGGTTTTGTAAATACTTTATCATTCATATGTTTTTCCTAATTCGTAATTTTAACCAAAATCTTATGATACAATCCATATAATTTTTAAAATCAAGGCAAAGATATGAAGTTTGACACCTCGACTTTGATGATGCTGTTTTTTGTACTCTTTTTTATTATCAGCATGTGGAAGATATACGCTTTCTTACCCAACAAAGCTCTCGCAGATGATGACACCACAAAAGAGTCCGAAGATGAACTGATGCGTCTAATGCTCAAGGTTATAAAAGAGAATAAGGGTGAATTGGATTTGGAGCAGTTGTTTGCAAAGATGACTCAGGAAGAGAGCTTTGATGCACAGCACTTTTGGAGATTTAATCTTAACAGACTCAAACATCTTCTCAACAAGCACTATCTGAAAAATCCACATGCCAAGAACCTGCAGGATATTTATACCCAGCAGATTTGAGAGCATGTGGAAGTTTCCACATGCCGCGGTATTTTAGTTTCTGTTCAGTGCGTTTAAATCTTTAAATGCTTCCATGACACGAGCGACAAGTGTTTCTTGTCCCGCTCTTAGCCATTTTCTCGGATCATAGTATTTTTTATTCGGCTTGTCTTCACCTTCCGGATTTCCGATTTGCCCCTGCATATAATCACGATATTTTTCATAATAGTCTCTCACTCCTGCCCAGGTTGCCCACTGCGTATCCGTATCGATGTTCATTTTTATAACACCGTAGCCGATAGCCTCTGCAATCTCTTCAGGAGCAGAACCTGAGCCCCCGTGAAAAACAAAGTTTACAGGTTTTTCATTCGTGTTATACTTTTCCTGAATATATTTTTGAGAATTGTCCAGGATTTTTGGAGTAAGCATTACGTTACCCGGCTTATAAACGCCGTGAACATTCCCAAAAGATGCAGCGATAGTGAAGTCAGGTGATACTTTGCTCAATTCTTCGTACGCATAGGCGACCTCTTCAGGCTGAGTGTATAAAAGAGCGTTGTCTATGTTGGTATTGTCCACACCATCCTCTTCACCGCCGGTAACGCCAAGCTCTATCTCTATGCTCATCCCGATTTTACTCATACGCTCCAAATATGCTTTACAAATCGCAATATTCTCTTCCAGAGGCTCTTCTGAAAGGTCAAGCATATGTGATGAAAACAAAGGTTTCCCTTGCGCTTTAAAATGGCTTTCACCGGCTTCAAGCAATGCATCAATCCAAGGGAGAAGCTTTTTGGCGGCATGGTCTGTATGCAGGATAACAGGTACGCCGTAACTCTCAGCCATCATATGTACATGAATAGCTCCGCTTACAGCACCGATGATTGCAGCTTTTTCACCATCGTTGCTTAAACCTTTTCCGGCGTAGTAAGCGGCACCGCCGTTACTAAACTGGATGATTACCGGAGATTTGACTTTTGCGGCAGCTTCCAACACTGCATTGACAGAATCCGTTCCGACTACATTTACAGCCGGAATAGCGAATCCTATCTCCTTTGCATGTGCGTAAACTTTTTGTACATCATCTCCAAACAAAACACCAGGCTTAACAATATCTAAAATACCTTTACTCATAACAAATCCTAAACATTTTAATTGCGAGATTATAATATATGCTTCATTTAAAAGAACTTTGTTTTATAAATTTTTAAATATATCCCAAGAAAAGTTTTTTATGATAAAATAACTAAAAATATTAAATTAGAGGCAAAATGTCTAGTAATAAGAACAATGAATGGACGACTGACATCATATTGACGGACATCATTAATTTTTCCAAGCTCGAAGCAAAACAGCAGTTGGAAATAATAAATTATTTAACAAAAAGCTATTCAAAGATGATAGAGAAGATGCTTCTTAACTCAAATATGCCGTTGAACAAGTTTATACTTGGATTTATCTCTACGGGTGACGGTTTTTTTTGTATTTTAAATCCCAGGCTCAAAGGATACGGAATCATTCTAGCGCTTAGTTTTAACCATTTTTCCGAATATATAGCTAAAAAGTATCCTTATTTCGAGGGTGTCAGAGTCGCAGTTCATACGGGAAAGCTCTATGAGTTTACAGATATACTCGGAAACAGAAACTACATAGGAGACGGACTCAACAACTGCTCTAGATATTTAGAATTCAAAAACTATACGATTTCAACAGTTATAGCATCGGATGTAGCCTTTGAGAGTTTAAAAAAATTTTTGAGTATCCACGAAGACTTTGAGCTGCTTCTGTCGCAAAGAGAATTTAAATACTCCGCACCTCATGTATTTAAAGACAAACACGGCAATGAAAAAAAAGGGATTATGGTCTGGCTGCGAAAAGCGGGTATTATCAATCCGCCAAATACAAACTTCAATTCAATTATTCAAAGGGAGATCTAGATGAGATTAAGTATAGACGAATATTCAAAAAAATTCAAAATGTCAAAAGAGATGATCCATTCCAAATTAAAAGCAAAAAAACTAAACTACATCATAGAAAACGGCACGACCTATATTATCGTGAGCGACTCCGCATCAGAAGATGATAACCAAACAAAGCCCGAAGAAAAAACAGCGCAGATGGTGCCTCAGGCCTTGAGCAGACCCAAGACAACCGTAGCGACAGTGTTGGCATTGTACCAAAGAGAAAACAGACAATTAAAAGATAAGATCATCCAGCTAGAAGCCAAAATAGATAAATTAATCGATGATAAAGAACAGATGCTTCGATACGAGAGAGATAAAATAGAGGAGATTTACAGCGCAAAGGATGAGCAGTTAAAAAATATTTTGGAGCTTGTCAACAAAAAATTTATTTTGGAACAAAAGCCTCAGACTATCCATGAGGTTGAAACTTTCAATACCCAAAAAATACCAACGGCTTCGGAGGAGGATGAGAGCGGCAATCAGGAAAAAGTCGTGGAACTAAGGGATTATCTAAAAACCCTTGATTTAAAATCCCACCAAAGAAAAATAATAAAAAGAAGGTTTTATGCAGCGTACGACAATGACGTAAGAATAATGCAGCAAAACGGTAAACTTTATTTAGATTTTTCTAAATATGACTATAGCGATTTACTTTCCTACTAAGGCAAAATTATGAGTGAAATATTGCAAACAAGCGTAAAAACCAAAAACATCAAAGAAACTATGCAGACATTTGCTTCAGATAATTTCACTCCGCTTGCCGAGTGTGATTTCACCATAGATGAAGTAAGTATATATATAAGAAGCAGTGCGAATACCGATTTCACTGTTTTTCAAGGTGATATCAAAGAAGAGTTTGACACAGATGAAAAGCTTTTAAACAGGCATGTGGAGTTTCATCAGGTTTACAGCATTACGGCCACAAAAAGAAAAACCTGCGATATAAAACTAAGTTATAGTATAGACTTCGGGGAATACTCCACAAATCCAAAAATAATAATAAATCCGGGTTCGCACATACCTTATAAGCTTTTCAAACCCAAAGAGCTATTCCAGATTCTGCTCCAAGAGATCAATAAGATCAAAGCAGAAAATGGCATTTTGATACATATATTTGATGCATCAATGATAAAAAACCTGAAGATATTGACAAAATACATCTATGCGGGGAGTTTCACAAAAAAAGTAAGAATCCCTCTTTTTGAGGGGATTGAACCTGAAATATCCAGAGCGAGTAAACTCATCATGTGGTTTGAGCACAAAGATGCACACCAGCAGGTTATAGAGGTTGAAGAGGGGGAGGTTCTTGTTGAATTCAAAAAACCGATTTTCGGTAAAAACGGATTCAATGCTTTTGGCTTGCAGATTGATAACAATTATGGAACCAATCTGAATGACCTTCAGGCAGATATTGATTACGAGAGCATAAAGATTGAAGAGAACTCTGACAAGAAACTTTATAAAAGCAAACGAAAAGGTTATGTAAATTTTGACGGCACATATCTGACCGTCAACAACAAAGTAAAGATGTCCAAGCTCTCACGGGTTCAGGATTCTGTCGCAAAAGAACAGGATAACAACATTGAAGTTCACATCTCTCAAAACGATACGACAAAAGACAGTATAGGAGAAGGTGTTGAACTTACATCAGAAACGATACTTGTGAATGGGCATATAGGAGCAAACAGTATCTTAGAAGCAGTAAATCTACAGGTTGAAGGGGCCACACACAAGGATTCAACCCAATTTGCAAGATTTGCCAAGATAAACAGACATAAGGGTACATTGCGTTGTCATGAGGCTAAGATTGCTCTTTTAGAAGGGGGTGAAGTACACGCCACAAATGTACATATCGAAGCTTCTCTGGGCGGTGTTGTCCGTGCTCAGAATGTGACGATAGGACACGTCAAGAGCAACCTAAAAGTATATGCCTCCCATTCCATAACACTCAGACTTGTCAGCGGAGAAGATAATCTTTTTAAAATCAACTATAAAGAGGTACCCATCCTAAACAGTAAAATAGATTTGATCAATGAAGATATACAAGAATTAAAATACTCCCTAGAAGAAGCCAAAAGACATAATGTATCCCAAGTGCCTCTTATCAAGGAAAAAATAAAACGCTTCCAAAATGAAAAAAAATCTATAATTCATTCTACTGAAGGTGCAAAAGTCACCATTGAAAAACCGCTTCACGGACTTAATAAGATCATCTTCACAATTGATGATGATCATGAACTGATTTTTAAAACCGATGCAACAACTTACGATCCTTTTTATATAGAGATGCAAGAGGATAAAATCATCCTGCATCCCGTCAATACGTCTCTGCCTCTTCACTCATAAAATCCCCGCTTTGCACGCAAGCCAAAAATGAGCCTAAGGGCTCATAAAAAAACTGTCTGTACTTATCTATTTTTCTTCAAAAAATAATACGGTTTTCCGTATATTTAATAATTAAAAC
>JAHJEG010000035.1 GCA_018825665.1 bacterium
AAGAACTACTTTGGTCTTAAACTCTGCACTAAACATTCGTCTTTTTCTGCTCATAGTTTTTCTCCTAAATGCATTTTTAATTGTACCATTTAGGAATATAACCTCTCTGAATTATTGTCTAAATTATTGGTGGCAGTATAGAATATGAAGTTAAACCTGTACATTTATCTCAACTTCCTATAAAAATATTAAGTTTAAATACGCAACACCCTTTCATCCAAAAAGCAGACAAAATGCTCTCCCTAAACAAAAGCCTCCAAGAGACAAAACAAAACTTCACAAACGAACTTAAACTCGAAAAGCTCACAAAAAAACTCCAAAACTTTGAAGAGCTGACATTTGAGGAGTTTGTAGCAGAATACAAAAAATCCCTCAAACTAAAATTTGCCGACAAACTAGCCGAACGTAACTTCAAACAAGAGTGGCAAGCCATTTTTGAAAACGATAAAACCTTGGCATGTGGATTTAAAACCGAAATACAAATAACCGACAAAGAGATAGACAAAATGGTCTATGAACTTTACGGGCTGAGTGATGAGGAGATTAAGATTGTGGAGGAAAAAAAATGAGTACTTTATATCTATTAATAACTTCTGGGGTAGTTTTTTATTTTATCAATAAAAATATAATTGAAATACAATTGATAGAATTTAATAAACAAAATAAATTTTTTAGAACATTAAAAATGATTGTTCAAAGCGTAGGATTTCTTCTATCCATATTGATATCTATTTTTGTTTTTAATATTTTTGGTATTGAAATTAAAATTGAAATATTAAATATTTCAGCCATTGGCATATTAGTGGCTGTATTATTGACAGTTATACATAATTTTTATTTAAAAGAAGAAGATAAGCTTGAAAAAGAAAAATTTGAAAAATACAGTTTTTTAAGTACAGTCAAAAAAATGATAAATAAGATTTCAAACGAAAAAGTACGCTTAGAGGAAGAAGCAGATGGATATAATAAAGATAAAAATGAAAAATTGATACAAAATTTGGATTTTTTGACTATTAAAAACAGTTTACAAAAAGATATAGAATTTTTGTATCTGAGTGGATATAAACTATCTAACAATAAACTGCTTAATGAAATTGACACGAAATATCTTTCAATATTGAATTTGAATTTATATAGTAATCATGACTTATCAAAAAAATGCAATCTTAATATACGAATTTTAGAAGATATTTCAAATAAATTAAAAGATATTGAGAAGGAAATAAGTAAGTGATAGACAAAATGGTCTATGAACTTTACGTATTGTGAGCAACGCCCCTGTGAGTGAAGCAACACCCCTAAAAATGAACTTCCCCTTTCTTTTATAGCTACCTAAAAAAGAAAAACCAACACGGCATGTGGAACCAACACGGCATGTGGAACCAACACGGCATGAGACGGCTAAAATAATGTGAATGAGTTCACTTTATTTCAGACTATGACAAAAAGTATTGCAAATTGCAATATATGTTATAGATAGCAACTATTATAGATAAAATGATACATGAACTTTATGGATTGAGTGATGAAGAGATTGGGATTGTAGAAGGAAAGCAAAACGCATGAACATACAAGAAAAAGCTATAGCTTACTTAAAAGAGAACAAAAAAGAGTTTTTATCTCGATACACTACTGGTTTTTCTGAACAAAAGATCAAGACAGCCATATTTACTGCCGGTGCTAGTGGAGCTGGAAAAACAGAATATGCCATAAGTAGAAAGGCAAAAGAGCCATTTTTGCTTCATATAGATATAGATAACGTACGAGATTTTTTTGCACCTGTTGGTTATAACGGTATAAATTCTAGTGATTATCAAGAACCTGCATCAAAAGGTGTGAACTGGCTTTTTGACATGGCTTCCAAGAAAAAGTTTTCGATTATCGTAGATTCTAACTTTGCCGAACCAAATATGGCTAAAAGTAATATTCAGAGACTTTTGAATAAAGCGTATGTTGTTGAAATAAACTACATCTACAGAGCATTAGATAAATGTTACGAGTTCGCTCATCAAAGAGAGATAGTGACAAAAAGAAAAGTTCCTATGGAAATTGTAAAAAAGACTTTCAAAGACTCATTTGATACGGTACTCTTTATAAAATCTACTTTTCAAGATACTGTTATCTTAAATCTTATTGATAGAGAAAATGATATAATACACGAAAATATTAATGAAGTTGAATTTTTAACACTTCTGCAAAAGGAGATATTGTGAGCGTAGAAGAGTATTTAGTAAATAACATAAATCCTGCACTTCTAAAAGAAATGCAAGAGTTTAAAAACTCATTTGAGTATAAATCTATTCAAAAACTCGCCTCATCTGCAGAATATCAGCTTGCAAAATCAGAAGTTTTGGCAAGAGATGTAAAAGCGCATGAAAATATGCTTCTAGAGATTGAAAAACTGCAAAATATGATGTTTACACCTCCTGCTGGCTCTTTTGAACCTTTTGGAACCTTTTGAAACAACGCCCCTGAGAATGAATCTCCACTTTTGGAAATTTAAAAAAGTATTGGCATATGAAACATCTTTGTCGATTTATTTTAATTTCCATATGCCAACATTATAGTTCTTTTTTTATTTTGATATAATTAGGCCATTATATATAAGGATATTTTTTGAAGTTTACCGATGAAGAACTAAAAAATAAAATTAATGCATTAAAAGAAAAACTGAGTGTGACGATAGTCGCTCACTTTTATCAAAGAGATGAAGTTTTCGAGATGGGTGACATCACCGGAGATTCACTTGAATTGGCTATGAGAACCAGAGATGATGATGCCGAGTTCGTAGTTTTTTGCGGCGTTGGTTTTATGGGACAAAGCGTAAAAGTGCTTTCTCCAAATAAAAGAGTGGTGATGCCAAAGATTGCCTGTTGTGCAATGGCGAGGATGATTGATTCCATGTATTATGACGATTCCGTAAAATACCTGGTGGAAAACGGAATAGCCAAAGAAAATATTCTTCCTATTACCTATATCAATTCCAATGCCGATGTAAAAGCCAAGGTCGGCGAGATGGGCGGTATGGTTTGTACAAGTTCAAACGCCAAAAAAATTATCACAAGAGCTTTGGAAGAAGGTAAGAAGATTCTTTTTGTACCCGATAGATGTCTAGGTCAGAATATCGCAAAGCAAATGGGGCTTAAATCCATGGTAATCGGACATGAAGGTGATCCAAAAGAATCGGATATCATTTGTTATGACGGTTTTTGCTCGGTTCATCAGCTGTTTACGGTTGCAGATATAGAGTTTTATCGTAAAAAATTTCCAGGAATCCTTATAGCTACTCACCCTGAATGCGACCCGGCTATCTGTGAGGCATCAGATTTTGTAGGTTCTACATCCCAACTTATAAAATACATAACAGAGCTTCCTGAAGATCAAAAAGTAGCAGTAGGAACCGAATTTAATATGGTGAACCGTTTAAGACCTAAAAACACCTATGTGCTCTCCTCTACTAAACCGGAATGTCCCACTATGAACGAGACAACCTTGGAGGATCTTTATCTGACACTAAAAGCCATTGATGAGGGTGCTCCTATAAATGAGATAGAGGTCGATGAAAAAACTCAGACATGGGCGAAAATCGCCTTAGAGAGAATGTTGGCATTATGATAGAAGAATTTGTAAAGGCAACTCTGGCTGAAGACATAGGGCGCGGAGATTTGTATGCTTTGGTAGAAGAGAGCGTAGATGCCAGTGCAAAAATTATTGCAAAAAGCGATGGTGTCGTAGCCGGTGTCAAGTATATAAACGTATTGGCACAACTTGAAGGTTTTGAGATAATCTGGGGCAAAGATGATTCCCAAACATTTGTACAGGGTGATATCATAGCTATTTTGCGGGGTGATTCACACACCCTTTTAAAAATAGAGAGAACACTTTTAAATATGCTTTTGCATGCAAGTTCCATAGCCACTCTCACAAGAAAATATGTAAACTTGATAGAGCCTTACGGCGTAAAACTTTTGGACACCAGAAAAACAAGACCGCAGCTGAGGGTGTTTGAAAAATATGCGACAAGATGCGGCGGAGCCGTAAATCACAGGATGGGTCTTGACGATTCTCTTATGATAAAAGACACACACCTAAAAACTATCAAAGATTTACAAGCTTACATTCAAAAGGCCAGAAAGCAGATCCCCTTTACTGCAAAGATAGAAGTCGAAGCTGAAACATTTGAAATCGCCAAGTATGCTATGGCATGTGGAAGTGAGATTGTGATGTGTGACAATATGCATCCTGAGCAGATTGCCGAGATTGTCAAATACAGAGATGAAAATTTTGCTCATGTTCTTTTAGAAGCAAGCGGAAACATATCGCTCGATACTATTGAGTCTTATGCCAAAAGCGGTGTTGATGCAATCAGCAGCGGTTCGATGATTCATCAGGCAAACTGGATTGACCTTTCTATGAAAATGGATTAGATCAAGATTTTTTTGTGTTTTTCTGAGGAGAGATAAATGGCAGATGATGCTGAAAAAACAGAAGAACCCACCCCCAAGAAGATTGAGGATGCCAGAAAAGAGGGAAATGTTCCAAAATCTCAGGACACTTCGGGTGTTATTACCCTCTTTGTAGCAATCCTCTCTTTGCTCATGCTTTTTCCCTTTATGAGCAAGCATGTACTTGATCTTTTTAAATATTATTTTTCTCTTATCGGTACGCCTTTGGATAAATTGTTTATGGTAGATATCGTGATCGTCACGGTGAGAGAGTTCCTTATAATCGTCCTTCCTCTGGCTCTCTCCGTAGCAATCGCAGGTGTTATAGCCGCTCTTGCCCAGTTTGGATTTTTGTTTACGACTAAAGCCATAGTCCCGGATTTAAAAAAAATCGATCCGATTAAGGGTACGAAAAATCTGTTTTCGATGAAAAAACTTATCGAAGGGATTAAAATCACGTTTAAGTCTTTTACGACCTTGGGCGTCGGTTTTGTGTTTTTCTTTTATTTTATTATAGAGCTTCCTACCGTCGCATTGTTTGGTCTTGGCGAACAGCTGGAATGGCTAAGAGACAAGGCTATCATAATCGCATTTGTTATGCTTTTGATTATTTTTGTTTTTGCGATGATAGATATTGTGATTGTGAGAAAACAATATTTTGACGGGCTGAAAATGAGCAAGCAAGAGGTAAAAGACGAGATGAAAAATATGGAAGGGGATCCTCTCATAAAATCCAAAATCCGTCAAATCCAAATGCAGGCCTCAAGAAAAAGAATGATGGCGGCGGTGCCGGAGGCGGACGTTGTAATCACCAATCCAACCCATTATGCAGTCGCTATTAAGTATGATGACAAAAAATCTCATGCACCGATTGTCATAGCCAAAGGAATGGACAATATTGCCCTGCAAATCAAAAAAATAGCCAGAGAAAACAATGTGCATATTGTTCAAAATCCGCCACTGGCAAGAAGTTTGTATGCCGAAGTGGATATAGACAAGGCAATCCCGGAAACACTCTTTGCCGCGGTTGCTGAAGTCCTTGCGTATGTTTATAAAATGAATAGAAAATCAAAATAATTGTATAATCACAAAAAATCTAAGAGTTGTTATGAGCGAAATTTTAAAAAGAATTGATGATGCCGGGCATGTTGTTGTGATTGCGCATGCACATCCCGATGCGGATTCCATAGGTGCTGCGAGCGCATTTTATACGCATCTTTTAAGACTTCATAAAAAGGTTTCATTTTTTTGCGTAACTCATGATATAAATCCAAAGCTGAAGTTTATTCCATGGACCGACAAGATTAGAAACTCTTTTGTCTCCTCCGCTGACTTGGCGATATCTTTTGATTGCGCAAGCAGGGAGAGACTGGGTGTTGAGGTTGAATGCGATCTTATAAATATCGATCATCATGAAATCAACACTAATTTTGGCAATTATTCTCTGGTCGATAAAAGCAGGATAAGTACTACGGAGGTTTTGTTTTATTTTTTTAAAGAAAACGGGATCGAAATCAATGCAAAAATGGCTACTGCTTTGTATGCGGGGCTACTGGATGATTCGGGCGGATTTTTAGATGAGAAGGTCAATGGCATGACTTTTGCTCTGGCTGGGGAGTTGATTGAGCGTGGAGCAGATTATAAATTATGTAACAAATTTATAATGAAATATACTACACTCGGAGCTTTTAGACTAAAAGCAATTATGCATAAGAATATGAAACTCTATTTGGATGCGAAGGTGGCCGTATTTTGTGTCAGTGATGATGATATGAAAACAAGCGGAGCCATAGAAGAGGATTGTGAGAACTCTTTGGAAGAAGCTCTTCATCTTCAAAGTGTGGAAGTAGCCCTCCTGCTAAAACAAAACAGTGATTTTAGTATCAAAGGTTCTCTTCGTTCTAAAACAGCAGATCTTTTGAAAATCGCTTCTTGTTTTGGCGGAGGCGGGCATAAAAACAGAGCTGGATTCACAATAGGTTCAAGTATGAGCCTTGAAAATGCCAGAGATGACATTTTAAAATTAATTTATAAGGAAATATAGTTTGAGAAGTAAGCAAAGTAAGTCTTCGATCGGAATTTTGTTTTTATTTGGTGCAGTGATAGCTGGAGCTTTGTATTTATATAATTCTTCCGTTTTTGAGCGAGAGGTACCGAAGATCTCATTTGAGAACAACGGGTATTGGAACTTAAAAAAAGCGCTTGATATTTCGATTGACGATACGAGCGGGATAAAAGCCTACCAGGTCACTTTAAAGATTAAGGATGAAGAGACGGTCCTGTATAATGAAAGATTTATGAGTGCAAAAGAGAGTGTGAAACTTGCAGTTGAGCCGCCAAGAAGCGCATATGCGATGAAAGACAAAATCGTGAAAATCATAGTTGAGGCAAGCGATAACAGCAAATGGAACTTCTTAAAGGGAAACAATGTAAAAAATGAATATGTTTTAAATATTGACAAGAAGAGACCTCAAGTAGCCACTTTAAGCAATTCTTATAAGATTACCAAAGGTGGAGCGGCACTGGTTATCTTTAAAGCGGAAGACGAAAATTTAAAAGAGGTGTATATCCAAACAAATTTTGGCAAAAAATTCAAAGTACAGCCTTTTTATAAAGAGGGGTATTACATATCTTTACTGGCGTGGCCCGTGAATGAAGGGAGTTTCAAGGCCGATATAATTGCAGCCGATTTTGCAGGCAATATATCCAAGAGCTATATTCCTTTATACCTGCAGGAAAAAAAGTATAAAGTTTCCAACATAAAACTCAGCGATAGTTTCTTAAAAGGAAAAATTGCAGAATTGGCAGAAGAGTTTGAAGAAACCCAGGGTGTCGAAAATTCACTTGAGCAGTTTAAGATTATCAATGAGGATGTAAGATTTAAGAATGAAAAACTTATACATGAGATAACATCCAAGATACCGACTGAGATGATAAGTGATTTTAAAGTAAACAAAATGTATCCTCTTAGAAACGGACAGGTTGTCGCAACCTTTGGTGATCACAGGAAATATTCCTATGAGGGAGTGCAAATCAGCGAATCCAATCATCTGGGTTTAGACTTGGCGAGCAATTCCATGGCTGCCATCAAGCCGCAAAACGGCGGAGATGTCGTGTACTCCAATTATAATGGGCTCTATGGAAATATGCCGATTATCCATCACGGACTTGGGCTTTATACACTTTATGGACATTGCTCAAGCGTATCGGTAAACAGCGGTGATTTTGTAAATGCGGATATACATATAGCAAATACGGGTAAGAGCGGATATGCGATGGGTGATCACCTGCATTTTGGAGTATTGATACAGGGGATAGAGGTCCGTCCTGCAGAATGGATGGATAAGACTTGGATAAAATTGAATATTTCAGATGTTATTAAAACAGCAAAAAATATTATAGACAGCAAGTAAACAATTTTAAAGGATGAGAGATGTATCAGACAACTATAAAGAAATCTGTAGAGCTAGTTGGAATTGGGCTTCATAAGGGGAGTCCTGTACGATTACGATTGGAACCGCTGGAACAAAACAGCGGAATAGTTTTTTATCGCAGTGATGTGAATGTCTCTATCCCTTTGACTCCGGATAATGTAGTAGATACGAAGATGGCTACAGTCATAGGCAAAGACGGATATGTGATATCTACGATTGAACATATGCTCTCGGCCGTATATGCATATGGGATTGATAATCTGAGGGTCGTTGTCGATGCAGATGAGATCCCTGTTATGGACGGAAGCAGTGCAAGCTTTTGTATGCTTTTGGATGAAGCCGGGATTGCTGAGCTTCAAACACCTAAAAAAGTGATGCGTATCAAAAAAGATATCATCATTGCCGAGGGAGAGAAGTATGTAAAACTTTCCCCCTCCCCAAACCTGAGATATGAATTTACGATTAAGTTTCCCCATCCTGTTATACAAAATCAAGACTATATCTTGGAATTTACAAAAGAAAACTACAAAAACGAGATAGCAAGAGCAAGGACTTTCGGATTTTTACATGAAGTGCAATATCTCCGTTCAAAAGGGCTTGCTCTTGGCGGTTCACTGGAAAATGCAATCGTTTTGGATGAGAAAAAGGTCTTAAATCCTGAAGGCTTACGATTTTCTGATGAATTTGTAAGGCATAAAATATTAGATGCTATCGGAGATATGTCTCTTATCGGCATGAATTTTATAGGAAATTATGAAGCCTTGGCCGGAAGCCATGATCTAAACCATAAACTTACGCTTGAGTTATTAAAAGATCCGCAAAATTATGAAGTGATTGAGCTTGTGGGTGAAAAAACCGCAGAGCTAGAAAAAGCGTATGCCTAAAAAAGTAGATGTCTGCCTTATTGCCTTGTCATCACCGATAATGATAGGGATTTATGAAGATAAAAAATTAATTGAAACTCTTCTCAGCGAGGAAAAAAGTTCGGATGTGCTGCCTTGTCTGTTTGATGATATCTTTAAAAAATACAGTGTAGAAAACCTGTTTTATGCAAACGGTCCGGGAAGTTTTATGGCCATTAAAGTCGCATATATATTTTTAAAGTCGATCAGTATTTTGAAAAAAATACCACTTTTTGCGACAGATGCTTTTTATTTTAATAATAATAAACCTATAAAAGCGATTGGAAAGCTATATTTTGTTAAAATTTCGTCAGAAATAAAAACTGAGAAGTTAAACGAGATTCTCGAAATGAATTTTGAGCTTCCGGATTTACTTAAATATAGCGATTTTAGCAAAACAGCAGATCCTCTTTATGGGATTGGTGCCGTTTGATAGGAAGTATTAGTGACAGTAAGCGTACCAGCAACTAGTGCAAATCTGGGTCCGGGATTTGACTCTTTAGGTTTAGCCGTAGATTTGCGTAACAGTGTTGAGTTTCATCAATCAAAATTTTTCAGTGTAAGTATCAAGGGCGAAGGTGAAAATAATCCAAGGCTCAAAGGGAATAACTTATTCGTAAGCATATTCAATGACCACTACAACCGCTTAACACAAAAAAAACAAAATTTTAAGTTTACATTTTACAATCAGATTCCGATGTCACGAGGACTCGGAAGCTCATCGGCTGTAATAGTGAGTGCCATAGCAAGTGCACACGAAGCAGCCGGTACCAGAGTGTCAAAACGCAGAATTTTAAATCATGCTCTGTTTTATGAATCGCATCCCGATAACATCACTCCGGCGGTAATGGGTGGCTTTAATGCGGCAACGGTTGAAAAAAACAAGGTGTTTTCGCAAAACAAACACTTGCCCGATTATTTAAAAGCCGTGGTAGTTATACCCAATAAGCCGATAAACACATCCAAAGCAAGGACATTGCTGCCAAAATCATATTCCAAAGAGAATGCGGTTTACAATCTGTCGCATACAGCATTGACTGTTGCAGCTTTTTACAATGAAGATTGGGAGATGCTAAAACTTGCAACCGGGGACAGATTTCATCAAAAGGCAAGAATGAAAGCTCTGCCTGAATTGTTTGCAGTCCAAAAGATAGCATATGAGAATGGTGCTCTTATGAGTACACTCTCGGGCAGCGGTTCCACATTTTTTAGCATGGCTTATGATGAGGATTCTGCGTTAATCGCTAATAAGTTTAAGCAGAAGTTTCCGGACTTTACGGTTAAAATATTAGATTTTGACAACAATGGGCTTATAATAGAGAGATAAGCTCTATTAAATAAAGTAAGTTTTAGATATAATGGCGAAAAAATTTCATCAACCAGTAAGAATGTGTGTCTCGTGCAGACAAAGGGATTCACAGGAAAATCTATTCAGGCTTCAGTGTACTGATGGTTCACTCGAGAGTTATAAGGGTAATGGTAGAAGTTTTTATATATGTAAAAATTGCCTCTTGGAAGATAAAAAAGTTATAAAAGCACTTATGCGTCAATGTAAAAGTGGAGAAAGAGATAAATTTACTAATAAACTAAAGGAGATCATCGCTGATGATAGAAAAAGTTAGAGTACACGAAATTGCAAAAGAACTAGGTATAGCTTCTAAAGATGTGGTTAAAAAAGCTTCAGAGATAGGTGTTGAGGCAAAATCAGCTCAGAGTGCAGTTACTATGGAAGAAGCTGAAAAATTAATGAATTTTATTATGAACGGGGATAATACTCCATCAGCACCAGCACCAGAAAAGAAAGCACCAGTCAAAGCAAAAAGTGATACTCCTAAAGATAAAACTCCTGTAAAAGACGAAGTAAAAGAAGCATCTGAAGTTATGGAAAAAACAGCAGTAAAAATAGATACTGCAGCTACAAAAGAGAGTGAAAAAGCGGAAACTTCTGTTGAGAAATCAAAAACTGAAGACAAAACAGATGCTAAAAAGCAGGAAAAAGTTGAGGCTAAAACATTTGAGCCTGTTGTAAAACAGCAGATAAAAAGATCCGGTCTCAAGATTGTTAAAAAGAAAAAGCCGAAAGTGGAAGTTCAAGAAACTTTCCAAATGCCTAAAAAACAAGAAAGCGTGTCATCGTACGGAAAAATCAGTGCGGAAGTTTTAGAAGAGCTGGCAAATAAGAAAAAGACCAAACAATCCGGTACGGCTAAAAAACAAGAGCAGGGTACAAAAATAGATATTTTCGGCGGTTCTATGAGCGAAGTATCCATGGATATGGATGATCAGGTAGTTCTAATAGATTTAAATGCCACAGAAAGAGCTGTTATACCTGCAGAAGAGCCTAGAAAACCAAGAGCTCCTAAGCCGGCAGGAAGAAATGCAAATAAAAAGCCGGGCAGTAAACCAAGAAAAGTATCTCGTGACAAAAGAAAAAAATATACTAAGTCTACTCAGGAAGAAGAAGTAATAACGCATGTGGAAATTCCAGAGGATATCCGTGTTTATGAATTTGCAGAAGCTTTAAACAGACCAATGTCCGATATTATCAAAGTTCTTTTTGACCTTGGGCTGATGATGACCAAGAATGATTTCTTGGGCAAAGATGAGATAGAAATATTATCTGAGACATTTGACGTTGAAGTAACTATAGTTGACCCTAAAAATGCATTTAACTATGAAGAAGATTTATCCCAAGAGAGCGATGAAGATGCTACAGAGAGACCTCCTGTTATTACGATTATGGGACACGTTGACCATGGTAAAACTTCACTTTTGGATGCGATTCGCGAAGCTAAGGTCACAGCCGGTGAAGCTGGTGGAATCACTCAGCATATCGGTGCTTACACAATTGAGCAAAACGGAAAAGCTATTACGTTTATAGATACTCCGGGTCACGCCGCATTCTCTCATATGCGTCAGCGCGGTACGGATGTTACAGATATTATCATTATCGTTGTTGCTGCGGATGACGGTGTAAAACCACAGACTTTGGAAGTAATTAAACTTGCAAAAGAATCGGGTGCTCCTGTTATAGTAGCCTTGAATAAAATGGATAAAGAAACAGCAAATCCTGATCATGTTAAAGGTCAGATGGCTGAACAGGGAATCAGTCCTGTTGACTGGGGCGGAGATGTAGAGTTTATTCCTGTTTCTGCTAAAACCGGCATGGGGATAGATGATTTACTTGAAAATATTCTGGTCACGGCAGAAGTCTTAGAGCTTCGTGCAAATGAAAATGCACTTGCAAAAGCTGCTGTAGTTGAGAGTTCTCTTGAGAAAGGGCGTGGTCCTGTCGCTACTGTAATCGTACAAAACGGTACTCTTAAAGTTGGAGACTATGTTGTTTGTGGTGCATCGTACGGACGTGTCAAAGCACTGCTGGATGAGAACAAAAAACAGATCAAAAAAATCGGGCCGAGTCATACTGCCGTGGTTGTAGGTCTGAATGAAGTTCCGCCTTCAGGTGAAGTCATGATGGCAATGAACAGCGATAAAGAAGCAAAAGAATATGCACTTAAACGTCATGAATATGAAAGACACAGAGAACTTTCACATAGTACAAAATCTACTTTGGAAGATATGACGACTATGATTGCCGAGGGTATGTTGAAATCACTCAAAGTGGTACTTAAAACAGATGTTCACGGTTCACTTGAAGCTATTAAAACCTCACTTTCTGAACTTAGAAATGAAGAAGTCAAGGTTAATATTATCTCTTCTGGTGTCGGCGGGATTACGGAAAATGATGTCGAACTGGTTTCTAACAGCGAAAACTGTGTACTTCTTGGGTTTAATGTTCGTCCTACAGGTTCAGTAAAAGCGCTTGCTAAACAAAGAGGCGTAGATATTAGAACATACTCTATTATTTATCAACTTCTTGATGATATCACCGGTATGCTTACTGGTATGATGGCGCCGAAGTTTACTGAAGAGAACACTGGTCAGGCCGAAGTTCGTGATACATTCAAGTCACCAAAAGGTATGGTCGCGGGATGTGTTGTTGTCGATGGCAAGCTTGTTCGCGGCGGACTTGTCCGTGTTATCCGTGATGGTGTTGTTGCATACGAGGGTGAATTGACGTCACTTAAACGATTCAAGGATGATGTTGAAGAAGTGGGCAACGGTTATGAGTGTGGTGTTGTTATCAAAGGCTATGAAGATGTTGTAGTCGGAGATGTAATCGAAACATTCAAAAAAGTTGAGCAAAAAGTATCTCTGTGACAGAAGCTCAAATCAAGCTCAAGAGAACAGAATCGGTTCTCTTGGAATTAATCCCCGAAGCTCTCAGCTCTTTGAATGACAAAAGACTTCACGAACTTAATGTGCTTGAAGTTAAATGTTCACGCGGCAGAAGCGATGCGAAGGTCTATTTGGATCCCGCTGAATTCAGCGAGGAAGAAAAAAGAACATATCTGAAGCAACTGGCAAAAGCACGTCCTATCATAGAAGACCATTGTCTAAAAGATCAGGGTTGGTTTCGTTCTCCAAAATTGGCCTTTGAATTTGACGAACAGCTGAAAAAATCTCAAAATATTGAAGATCTTTTTAAAAAAATTGCAAAGGATAGTAGTCATGAGTCTTGAAAGCGATATAAAATCACTTGTCGAATCCGTTAATCTAGAACTGTACGATACGAGTATAGTGAATGAAAATGATGAAACTATATTTCGTGTAAGCGTAGTCTCCAAAGATATGGCAGATGGAAAAAGAGCGGGCGTATCCATGGACGCATGTGTTGAATTGACGCATCTGATTTCACCTTTGCTTGATGTTACACCTCCGGTTTCGGGTGATTACAGACTTGAAGTGGGAAGTCCGGGCATTGAAAGAAAGATCTCTACTATCAGACAGTTTCAACTGTGTATCGGTGAAAATGTCTCCTTGTTGTTAAAAGACAAACAAAAGATAAAAGGACTTTTGACAAAAGTTGAAGGCTCCAAGATCTTTTTAGAACTTGACAAAGAAGAGATTGTTGTCGAGTTTAACGATATTACAAAGTCAAGAACATACTTTGAATGGTAATCGATAATAACTTTTTTATGAACTTGGCCTTGCAAGAGGCTTGGAAATATCAAGGTTTGACATATCCGAATCCTGCTGTGGGTTGTACGGTTGTTGGAAAAAATCAAGAGATTTTGGCCGTAAACGCACATAAAAAAGCGGGAGCTCCACATGCCGAAGTTATGGCTCTGCAAGAGGCATACTTCAAACTTACAAACGACTCTAGCATTTTAAACCTAGTACAATCTTCTGAGATTCACAGCTTTCTTTTAGACAATCATAAGAACTGTTTTGCCGATGTTTCTTTATATACAACACTTGAGCCGTGCTCGCATATCGGAAAAACACCTTCATGCGCGACTTTGATATCCAAACTTGGAATCAAAAAAGTTTTTGTCGGTTCAAAAGATTGCAACGAAGAAGCGGCATGTGGAAATGAAAAACTTTTGGCATGTGGAATCGCTGTAGAAGAAGATATCCTAAATAAAGAGTGCAGTGAGCTTTTACGTCCCTTTGGCATGTGGAATGAAGAAAATTTTATATTTTTTAAATGGGCGCAGAGAATCAATGGCACCACGGATGATGGGATAATCAGCTCACAAAGTTCAAGAAAACATGTTCATGCGATGAGAGATGTGTGTGACCTTCTTGTCATCGGCGGCAATACGGTGCGAATAGACCGACCTACGCTCGATGCAAGACTTGTGGACGGAAAGGCGCCTGATATTCTAATACTCTCAAGAGAAAAAGAGTTTGACACTTCTATTGCGCTGTTTCAAGTAAAAAACAGAAAAGTTTTTATTGAAGACAATTTTTCACTCCTTCGTAATTATAAAAACATAATGATAGAGGGAAGCTCAAAAATGTTTGAACTCAGCTCCGGGTTTGTTGAATATTATCTATGCTACCTGGCCCCAAAACTCGGCGGTCATCATGGGATTAGCGATATGAGTGCTGAATTTACGGTTTTAAATTTACAAAAAGAAGAGCAAGATATAATCATGTGGATGAAAAGGGAAAAATAATGCAAGAACAACAAAAACAAGAAAAAATCGTATCGATGTTTGATAATATAGCTCCAACGTACGATACTGCAAATCGTGTTATGAGTATGGGCGTGGACAAAAGCTGGAGAAGAAAAGCATGTGATCTGGCATATGGCTTTTATGCAAAGGATTCTATTGACAAGATTGTAGATGTGGCATGTGGAACAGGCGATATGATGGACTTTTGGCAAAAACGTTCGGAAGTCTCAGGTGTTGCGGTTGGAGAGATCGTTGGTGTCGATCCGTCCAAAGGGATGGTTGATGTTGCAAGAGACAAGTATCCGAAATTCAACTACCATATTTCAAGAGCCACTGAAATCCCGCTCGCAGATGCAAGCGCAGATATACTGAGTATTACGTACGGCATTCGAAATGTCGTTGAAAGAGAAGCAGCACTGCAGGAATTCAACAGAGTTTTAAAGCAAAACGGTCTTGTAGTGATTTTGGAGTTTATGAAAAATGAAAATCCCTCTTTTCTTGGCAGGATAAGAGATTTTTATATGAATAAAATACTGCCAAAAGTGGGTGGTTTTATCTCTAAAAATCTCGAAGCTTATGAATATTTGCCAAACTCGATTGAAGACTTCTCTACAGTTGAGAACATGGTGCACGAACTTGAGTCCGCAGGATTTGAGATGCTCTACGTTAAAAGTTTTTCTATGGATATCTCTACGCTTCTTATCGCTAAAAAAATATAGGCGAGAGTATGCATACGCTTAGTGTATCAGCACTCAATGAGCAGATTAAAACTCTTTTGGAAAGCAGTTTTAATCATATCTTTGTCGAGGGTGAACTCTCGCGTATCACCTTTCATAACAGCGGCCATATCTATTTTACTCTCAAAGACTCCTCTTCAACTCTAAAAGCCGTGATGTTCAAGGGAAACGCCTCGAAACTTCGGTTTGAATTAAAAGAGGGTCTGAAAGTTATTCTTGATGGAGCGATCACTCTTTACAAGCCGCGCGGCGAATATCAGATAAACTGTTTTAATATCCAGCCCTCAGGTCAGGGTGCACTTGCTTTGGCTTATGAACAGTTAAAGCAAAAACTTTCTTCTCAGGGTTATTTTGACCCCAATTCCAAAAAACAGCTTCCCAGGTTTCCCAAAAAAATCGCAATTATCACTTCCGCAACGGGTGCAGCTCTGCAGGATATGCTCAGAGTGGCAAATTCAAGATACAGACTTTTAGATATTGCTATCTACGATGTTCTCGTCCAAGGTGAAAATGCGGCTACAAATATAGCAAGAGCAATACAGCTCAGTGACGCAAAAAATTATGATATTCTAGTCATAGGCCGAGGCGGAGGAAGTATGGAAGATCTATGGGCGTTCAACGAAGAGATAGTGGCTGATGCCGTATTTCGAGCCAAAACCCCGATAGTCTCTGCCGTTGGACATGAGATAGACTGGGTGATCAGTGATTTTGTCGCAGATCTAAGAGCCCCGACTCCAAGTGCCGCAATGCAGATGGTATTGCCCGATACGAATGAGCTTTATCAGTATCTTGATTCTTTGTCATCCCAGTTTATACAAATAGTTTCCCAAAAGATTTTTGCAAAAAAACAGGAACTTTCCCATATGATGAGCTCCTATTCTCAGCACTCTATAGAAAAAAAAATAATACAAAAAAATGCAGAAATAAAGCAGCTAAAAGAGTCATTTTCACAAACTGTTTCATATAAACTTCAAAACTTTTCCAAAGAGTTTTCCCACGTGCAAGTGCGATTTCCACATGCCATAAACTCCATAATAAATCTTAAGCAAAATCAAGTGCTCAATCTTCAAAAAATGCTAGAATCCAACAATCCAAAATTTAAGACTAAAAGAGGTTTTGCACAGATCTCTCAAAATTCAAGGGTAATCGATCTCTCAGCTTTGCAGGTTGATGATATCTTTGATGCACAAAATGATGAGATAAGCATCAGTTCAAAGGTTATTAAAAAAACATTATTGAAGGAATAAAAATGAATTATCCTGTTTTTTTCGACGAAATAGAAACGATAAAAGTAAAAGATGAACTCTCAAATGCTTTAGGAGCATTTGAAAAAGGTGAATATGAATTTTCCTATCTGGATGTTGTAAAATCGGCAGGGCACAGCTGTCCGACGGTCGCAGGCGCTTACATCATCACACTCGAAGCACTCAAAGCACTTTACCCGGATCAAAGAGCACTCAGAGGAGATATAAAAGTTGAATTTGAAGAATCGCTTGAAGAGGGTGTTGCGGGAGTCATAGCAAACGTGATTTCACAAATCACAGGTGCAACGGATACAAGCGGGTTTAAAGGACTTCAGGGAAGGTTCGCCCGTCATTCTTTGATGCACTTTAACCGTCCCATCAAGTCTTCGGCGAGATTTACAAGAGTGAGTAAGGGTAAAAGCGTAGATGTGACCTATAATCCGAGCAGTGTTCTGCCAAATCCAAAAATGCAGGAACTTATGCAAAAAATGGCGCAGTCTGCAGCTACTCCGGAGGAGTTGAAGGAGTTTGGCATCCTTTGGCAGGAACGAGTTCAGAGAATATTCGAAAACATACAAAACGTAGTAGCAATAGCGGAAGTTTAACGTATCTCAGGGTAGCTGCTCCGGGCAATTGCGCGAAACAGAACTATTTTAAAGCCAGGCTTGGAAAATAGGTATGAAGCGTCAGTGCGGTGGTGGCTGAAAGCTTTTTCATCAGCTTATCAAACTTATCTTCTTTGTTCCAAACAGGCTCCGAAACACCGCTAAGCTGTGCAACTCTGAGCTTTGCATCATATCCTACGCCCAAATAATCAACCAGTCCGACATCTTTTGCCTGGCTTGCGGTAAATATGTGCGCATTGGCATAGATATCTCTCTTGTTAAAATCAAGTCCTCTTGCCTTGGCCACATCGGCGGTAAACATGTCATATGTTCCGTAAATCACCTTGTTGAGTTCATTTACTTCATAATCCGTCCACTCTCTGTCTGGAGTACCTACTTTTTTGTATTTACCGGCCTGAACGCTTTGTGAAGATATTCCAATCTTGCTCATAAGCTGACTGATATCCGCACCCTGCATAATCACACCGATACTCCCAACCATAGAGCCCGGATTGGCAATAATCTCATTGGCCCAGATGCTGGCATAGTAGCTTCCGCTTGCAAGTGTCCCTTTTGCATAGGCGACTACGGGTTTTTTGGCTCTGAGTCTTTTAATCGCATAAGCCAGTTCGATGGAGGGAGCAACGGCTCCGCCGGGAGAATCTATACTAAAGAGAACGCCTTTGATTTTATTGTTTGCAGCGGCACTTTCAATCTGTTCTAAAACTTCCGATACCTCCATAATAGGACCGACCAAAGAGATCTCCTGAAGGTTGTTTGGGACTAGATCCTCTTCACTTGCGGGAGCGAAAATCAAAACCAGGATAAGAACAAACAGCATAGCCTTAAAATGGTTTTGAATATAGCTCATGGTGGCAGTGAGGGGATAAAACAGTTTTTTGATAAATTGCATTAGTTTTCCTTTGTTAATGTACCGTTGATGTAAACTTTGGAGATATTATATCTGTGAAGTATTAAATGAATAGCCAACTCTTCGTTTGGTTCTTTTTCTAGATCCAGAACTAACATATCGGCATTTTTCCCCTCGGCAATCTCTCCTGAATTTATTCCAAGTGCTTCGGCCGCATGTATGGTTACACCTTTAATCAGTGCCTGTGCAAAGCTTAAAAGAGGTGCATCGGCATGCATAAACAGAGACATCTTCATCTCTTCAAAAAGATCCAGTTTGTAGTTTGAGCTGAGTCCGTCCGTTGCGACGATCCAATTGATATTTTTCTTATTCAATTCTTTGATATTGAGTGTTTTATTTCCTAAAAGTCTATTGGAAATAGGACAATGAATGACAGTGTGTTGATGGCGTGCTATCTGTGAAAGTTCTTCTTCATCGGCTTGAACGACATGTGTTAAAAGTGTATTATACCCGTCAAAATGGCTTAAAAACTCTTTTGAATCACTTACAGAGCTGTTTTGTTTTAAAAGCTTTTCAAAAAAATCTTTAAAGTCTCCATCGCTGTTGTCGAGCCAGTTTCTCTCAGCCTCACTTTCCATAAAATGGGCCGTGAGTTTCAGCTTTTCATTCTTGACAATCTGCAGAGCTTTTTTAATCAAAACCGGATGTACGGAATAGGGTGAATGAATTGCAACAGCCGGGAAAAAACCTTCTCTTTGAACTTTTTTGGATGCATCGAGCCTTGCCATGAAATCACTAAAAAGTGCATCTGCCATGGTAGCCTGAGAACCGATGAGTTCATTAAAGAATACAACATTCTGCGGAGCGTTTGCACAGGCCTGCAAATCCATGCCATGGGAACTTATCGCACCAAAAGTTGTGATTCCACATGCCAGCATCTCATCGATGGCTTTGGTCATGCACTCTTTGTCGCAGCCGCTGATCAGAGTGTCCCGATTCTCAATCACACTGTAGAGCCAGCCCATAAAATCACCATAACTAAGCTCTGTCTTGTTTGCGCTGAACTCTATGTGAACATGGGCATTGATAAGCCCCGGCATAAGAAGCGAGTTCTCTTTTAGGGTTGTAATCTGGGCATGTGGAAATTCTTTTATAAGTTCATCAATGGGGGCTATCTTTTGTATTGTCTTGTCGTACGCCACCGATAAATTTTTAAGCACTTTATCAGGTGTGAGGATAAAATTCGGAGATATTATTTGCATGGTAAATCTTTGTAAATTGAATTTGTTAAATTTAAAATAGATTATGCTTTATTTAGATAAAATTAGCCCTTAAAAGATTTAAATTATTTCCAAAAAGGTGAAAAATGAAGATAGTAGTTATACAAGGTCCAAACTTAAATATGCTTGGAATTCGTGAGCAGCATGTTTACGGTCCGATGAAATTAGAGCAGATTCATGCCCAAATGAAAGACGTTGCAACGCAGCACGGTGTTGAAATAGAGTTTTTTCAAAGCAATTTAGAGGGTGAGATAGTAGATAAAGTTCAGGAATGTTACGGTGAGGCTCAAGGTATAATCATCAATCCTGCGGCATACACGCATACTTCTATTGCTATCCGCGATGCAATCTCTGCTGTAAGTATACCTACTATCGAAGTTCACATCAGTAACATTCACCGTCGTGAAGAGTTTAGAAAAACAAATATGATAGCTCCTGTTTGTGCTTCTTCTATAGTCGGTTTCGGTCCTTTTGGCTACCATTTGGCTATGATGGGTATGTTGCAGATTATGAGTGAAGTAAAAGCTGCGCAAGAAGCACAGCAAGCTGCTGGGGCAAACTAGTAAATAATACTATGTATCTTAAGCGTACGTTGAATAAAGATTTAACAATTTTTAAAGGCTTGCGTTTTGGATACAAAACCAGAAAAAAAAAACTTCACAGATATCGGGCAACTGTAGGAATCGGCGGCAATGTAGGGGATGTGAAACGAAGATTTGAACGCCTTTTTACAGCACTTAAAAAAGATAAAAGAGTTGACCTTCTGAGAACTTCATTGATTTTGAAAAATCCTCCCTTTGGTTATGCCGACCAAGATTATTTTTTTAATTCAATAATTGTTATGCAAGTCAGTATGCAGCCTTTAGTATTTTTGGATTATTTAATGAGACTAGAAAAAAAATTTGCAAGAAAAAGAAGTTTTGCAAATGCACCGAGGACTTTAGATTTGGATATTATTTTTTTTGATAACAGAGTTGTAAATAAACCTAAACTGCAAATTCCACATGCCAGCTGGTTTGAGAGAGAAAGCGTAGTTATCCCTTTATCGGACATACATAAATGAAGATACTGACTTTTACCGGTAAAACACCCTCAGAAGCTTTAAAAAAAGCAAGACTGGAAGTGGGTGACGATGGTATGCTTATTGAAACCAGAGAAATACAGAAAAAAGCTCTCGGCAGGGAAGCTCTGTATGAAATAGTAATCGGTTTGGAAAATGATACTTCGCACAAGACTTATGCACAGCCCAAAAAACCTTTACACACTCAAAAACCTCTTGCAAAAGAGAGTGAAGAAGTGCTCTATGATATCTCAAGCGCTGCGAAACAGATATCCAAAATTGCAGATGTTACGGACCCTCTGTATGAATATGGTGCGCCATCAAAATCATCCGCCTCCTATGAGCCTAAAGAGTTAAAAGAGATAAAGACCGAGATAAACAAGCTGGGAGATAAAGTCAAACTTATCCAAAATATGTTTTGGAACGAAAAAGCGCCTGATATGGAACATCATATCCCTCCCGAATTTGCGGAGATTTATCGTCTTGCCTCTCAAAGCGGCATGAATAAAGAGCATCTTGATGCAATCATGAAGATGACGCTGGAACATATGCCCTTTAAAATGAGAGAAAACTCATCAACGGTCAAAAGATACTTTCAGACACTTTTGAGAAAAATGATTCCAATCCGCCTTGAGAGCACTCCTTCGGTTGGAACCAAAAAAGTTATTATGCTCGTTGGTCCGACAGGCGTAGGCAAAACAACCTCTATCGCAAAACTAGCGGCCAGATATTCGTTTTTGATGCAAAAAAAACACAAGGTCGGACTTGTGGTTTTGGATACCTACAGGATCGGTGCGGTTGAACAGTTGATGCAATATGCAAGAATGATGAAGCTTGGAATTGAAACAGTAGTGGATCCTCCAGAATTTGCAAGCGCTTTAAACTCTTTGCGTTATTGTGATTATATCTTGATCGATACTATGGGCTCAAGTCCTTATGACAAAGGCAAAATAGAAAAAATTTATGAGTGTTTGAATGCCAATGATACGGAACTGACCGTGGATGTTGTCCTTGTGATGCCAAGTTCCATAAAGTATGAGGATTTAAAAGCAACCTATGATAATTTTGAGAGTTTGAATGTAGATACGATGATGTTTACCAAGCTTGATGAAACCAGAGGTTTTGGAAACATCTTTTCGCTTGCCTATGAAACCAGAAAACCGATCAGTTATTTTTCGGTTGGACAGGAAGTTCCTGAAGACTTGGTCTGTGCCAGCAGCGATTTTTTGGTAGAGTGTTTATTAAACGGATTTAATCGGAGCAAAGTATGATAGGGCATCAGGCTGAGAAACTTGAAGCCCTAGTCGCTTCAAACTCCAAAAAAAGATCGAAAAAAACCAGATTTGTAGCTATTACGAGTGGAAAAGGCGGAGTAGGAAAGAGTACTATAAGTTCCAATCTGGCATATGTTCTGGCTCAAAGCGGCCTGAATGTTGGGATATTCGATGCAGATATAGGCCTTGCGAATTTGGATGTTATGTTCAATGTGAAGATCAAGAAGAATATACTGCATGTACTCAAAGGGGAAGCCAGTGTTGCAGACATTCTGATTCCTATTACCAGAAACCTTATCCTTATTCCCGGTGAAAGCGGTGATGAGATTCTAAAATATTCCAATATGGCTCTTTTTGAGAGATTTATGGAAGAGGCACAGGTTCTTGACAAGCTTGACGTGATGATCATTGACACAGGTGCGGGAATAGGTGAACATATTCAGATGTTTTTAAATGCTGCGGATGATGTGATCGTCGTGACAGTACCCGACCCTGCGGCAATTACGGATGCATATGCAACCATAAAAACAGTTGCTGCCCTTCGTAATGATATCGGTATGATTATGAACCAGGTCAAAAGTGAAAAAGAAGCCCAGGCTGTTTTTGACAAAATAAAAAAAGTTGCAAGTGCGAATATAGGCGGGGATCTGGATCTAAGGCTTATCGGAAAGATAAACAGTGATGTGAAAGTATCCTCATCCGTAAAGCAAAGAGCCCTGTTCAGTGTAGCGCATCCATCTTCGGGAGCATATAAGGATATAGCGGCGATAGCAAATAATATTTCTGCCAAATTGGAACGAAATGTGCTAGTAAATGCAAATGAAAGTGGTTTAACAGGGCTGTTTAAACGTTTAATGGAACATTTTTAAGTCTATTTTTATGGGGTGTGTTGATGTTGGGTGAAAATTTTGTATATTTTTTTACGGTTCAGGGATTTTTTGTCGGAATAATTTTCGGTATATTAAAATCTTTTGATGCCGAGGGACTGCTGGTATATACATTTTTTATAACTGCATTTTTTTACCTTTTTTCTCACGTTATTATTGCCTTTTATTTTCGGACAATTACTGCTAAAGCATATTTTTTCCCAAAGGACACACACGAAAAAGAGTTGGATTTTTTTGTTAAAGAGATAAATAAAAGGGAAAAGCTCATTGATTCTGCCTGCAAAATTACAGATTTGGCCGTAAAAATGAATTCTCAAGATGTCGCGGGCAGCAAATTATGATCTGCAATGCATACGAAGAGGATATCAAACATAAAGAAGACCAGCTGGCAATTCAGTATCTGCCGGCCGTAAAAGCGATGGCATACAGACTCAAAGAAAGACTCCCTAGCTCTATAGATTTTATGGATTTATCGGCGATAGGCACAGAAGAGCTTATTAAGCTCGCTAGAAGATATGATGAAAGTCTGAATGACTCTTTTTGGGGTTATGCCAAAAAAAGAGTCTATGGAGCTATGCTTGACTATCTAAGAAGTCTGGATATCTTAAGCCGTGCTAGCAGGAAGCTCGTAAAAGCGATTGATTACGCTATTGAAGAGTATAGACTTTTGCATGATGAAGAGCCAAATGATGAAGAATTGGCTAAAATACTGGATGAGAGTGTTGAAAAGGTGCGTGAAGCACGGATAGCATCGAGCATATATACTGTTATGCCTTTGCAAGACCAGTTGCAGGTGGGTGATGAAGGTGCCGCTCTGGCGCAGATAGAAAAAGAAGAGTTGATAGACGTGATTAAAAATGTTTTATCAAACTATAATGAAAGAGAACAGCTGATTATTCAGTTATACTATTTTGAAGAGCTTACATTAAAAGAGATTAGTGAAGTTTTAAGTATAACAGAATCCAGAATATCACAAATTCATAAGTCCGTGATTCAAAAAATAAAAGAAAGTATAGGGGCATAATATGGCAGATATACTATCACAAGAAGAGATTGATGCTCTTTTGGACGTTGTTGAAGATGAGGGTGATGATGTCTTAGACGGTGCGGACGAAAATGCCTTGCTTCCACAAAGACAGGTGACCTTATATGATTTTAAAAGACCAAACAGGGTTTCAAAAGAGCAACTCCGTGCATTTCGCGGAGTTCATGATAAGATGGCAAGATCTTTAGCCTCTCAAATATCATCGATTATGCGTTCTATCGTGGAGATTCAACTTCATTCGGTTGACCAGATGACCTACGGCGAGTTTTTAATGTCACTGCCAAACCCTACAAGCTTTAATGTCTTTTCGGTAAAGCCTCTCGAGGGTACGGGCGTTATAGAGATTAATCCTTCCATTGCGTTTCCTATGCTTGATCGTCTTTTAGGTGGAAAGGGTGAACCTTTTGATGCAAACAGGGAATTTTCAGATATAGAACTGAGCTTGTTTGAGACGATATTAAGAGTTATGATGAGTACCCTTAAAGATGCATGGGGACCGGTTATGGAAGTGTATCCAAACATTGAATCCAAAGAATCAAGTCCCAATGTAGTTCAGATAGTTGCCCAAAATGAAATTGTTGTCATGGTCGTAATGGAGATTATAATAGGGCACAGTTCAGGTATGATGAATATCTGTTATCCCGTTATTTCTCTTGAACCGGTTTTGCCTAAACTTGCTTCACGTGATTTGATGCTTAATGAGACAAGTTCAAAAAAAAGCAGAAATACTGAACTGCAAGTCCTTCTTGGTGGTGCAAAAGTAAATGTGGAAGCAAATCTTGGTGACTCAGAACTTAGTATGAGAGATATCCTTGAGTTAAAAGTGGATGATGTTCTAAGGCTCTCAGCTGCCGCTGATGATATTGTCACACTCAGTATTGACGGCAAAGAAAGATTTCGCGGAGAGATAGGGCTGAGAAGATTTAGAAAATCGATACAGGTTACGGAAATAATCAATACTGAAAAAGATGCGGTGAAAAGAGCGCTTGAAAATTTTGAATTGTTACGACAGGAAAAGATTACAGGCGTAAAAGATATGATTGCTGATGATACGAGTACGAGTAATAGAAACGATGAGGATTAGATAGATGGGTAATTTTATGAAATTATTTGAGGATGAAACCGTTGGAACGATAGAAGCTTTAGTGGGTCAGGCTCCTTCTTTGGAAGTAAAAGAGGAACAAAATCTAAGCATTATATCAAATATAATTCCTCCTATAGTATTGGTGAAAATTGATGTCTCCGGAGCTGTAAATGCCTCTGCCATGATTGCTTTGCCGCCTACATTGTCCTCATCTTTGTCTGATATGATGATGGGTGAAGAGGCCGGTGAGCGGGACGAAGTGACAGATGATGATTTAGATGCTACAAAAGAGATAGTGTCTAATATATTGGGTGCTATATCCAATACCTTGTCCGGGCAAAAAGAGATGCCTGTCTTGTCTTTTAAGATTGAGAGTATAGAGTTTATTAGTTCTGATACAGAAGTAAGTCTGGAAGCATACAGTAAAATGTTTGTTTATAAGTTTACTTTGGGAGATTTAAGTTCCTTACTTATGTTCATCATGGATGAAAAACTTCAAAATACTATTTATCCTTCAGCCGGGGCAAATCAAATGGGGTCACAATCAGACGTAAAATCATTAGATGAAAGTATTTCCCAAAATACAACTCTCAGTCCGGAAGAGATGAGCAATATAGCATTGATTATGGATGTCAAGCTGCCCGTCAGAGTAAGAATCGGTCAAAAAAAGATGCTGCTAAAAGATGTTCTTAACATGGATATAGGTTCAGTAATTGAATTAAATCAACTAGCAAACGATCCACTTGATATTTTGGTTGATAACCATGTTATCGCACAAGGGGAAGTTGTAATCGTTGATGGTAACTTTGGTGTCCAGATTACGACAATAGGAACCAAAAGAGAAAGACTTACAAAATTAAAGGCTTAAAGTAATGCAGAATAAGAAAGTCTTGATTGGTATGAGTGGAGGAGTTGATTCGACTGTCTCCGCATTATTGCTAAAAGAGGAAGGTTATGAAGTTGAGGGCGTTTATATGAAGCTTCACTCAAAACCCGGATATCATGAGATTCATCTCGCACGGGCACAAAAGGCTGCAGACTTAGTCGGTATCAAACTTCATGTCCTTGACTTGGAAGATACTTTTAAAGAAAAAGTATTTCAACCTTTTATTGATACCTATGAAAAAGGGAAAACCCCAAATCCGTGTGCATTATGTAACAGAAATCTAAAATTTGGCGAAATGGTGAATTTCGCAGATAAGATAGGTGCTTACTACGTAGCAACCGGACACTACATAAAAACTGACGGAAAATATTTTTATGAAGCTTCAGATGATACTAAAGACCAAAGTTATTTTTTATTTTATGTACATAAAGATATTTTGCCAAGACTTCTCTTTCCTCTTGGAAGCAGAAAAAAATCACAAATAAAAGAATTGGCTTCTTCTATAGAAGGTTTGGAATCTTTTGCCGAGCAAAGTGAATCAAGTGAGATATGCTTTGTTGAAACTACCTATACGGATTTATTAAAAGAGTATGTAGATGTTGATAAAGTGGGCGAAGTATTGGATAGAGAGGGCAATGTGGTCGGTGAACACAAAGGATATATGCACTATACAATAGGAAAGAGAAAAGGCTTTACAGTAAAAGGCGCACATGAGCCACACTTTGTATTAAGTATCAATCCCAACACGAATCAAATAGTTGTAGGTAAACGAGAAGAGTTGGCATGTGGAAGTGTCGTCTTGGATAACTTGAATATGTTTAATGATGAAAAAGAGTTTGACACAACAGTAAAACTTCGTTATCGAACAAAAGCTGTGCCTTGTCATGTAATAATAGAAAATGAGAAAGCCTATGTAACACTTAAAGAGGATGTCTTTGGTGTAGCTACCGGTCAGGCAGCAGTCTTTTATGATGAAGACAAACTTTTAGGCGGCGGCTGGATAGCAGAAGTATAAGCACAAAAACCATCAAGCGAGACAATTTCAAAAACTTTCCAAAAACACTTCAATCTTTAAGTAATCTCTAAGCATATACTCCCTATAATTCCCGTCCACAAACAGAGACACCTTAAGTTAAGGAGTCAGGGAAGCTTCGAGAGAAGTGAAACGGGTTGTTTGAGATCATTGAAAACTAAGCAAGTAAATAGACTT
>JAHJEG010000036.1 GCA_018825665.1 bacterium
GGTACAATCACGACAATTTTTATGTAACAAGAGGATAGGTAATGGCGTTCGATAACGAATCATTTGAAGAAGAAGAAAATTTTGCTGAGATGTTTGCTGCGAGTGAAAAGCAACAAGAAACAAGCCGCATCGTGGAAGGTGAAATAGTAGAAATCCAAGAGGATGAAAACAGAGCATTAGTTGGTGTTGGTGATAAACTAGAAGGTATCGTAAGCTTAGATGAGATCCGTGGTGAAGACGGAGAACTGAAGTTTGGTACCGGTGATAAGATTAAAGTAATGGTAATGGGATACTATAATGAGCGTCCTAAAATATCTTACAAAAAAGTTTTAGAACAACAAAAAACTATTGACTTTATTGATGCACACAAAGATAACTTCGAAGAATTGATTATTGAGGGTGTTATTACTAAGAAGAACCGTGGCGGATACGTTGTAGAAGCTGATGATGTTTCTTTCTTTATGCCTCGTTCATTAGCTGCGTTTAAAGACAGTGACGAAGTGGTCGGTCGTAAAATAAAAGCTCAGGTTGTTAAAATAGACGAAGCAGAAAACTCAATCGTAGTTTCACGCCGTAAACTGTTTAACGAAGAAAGAAAAAAGAAAAAAGAGATCATTGACAAACTAATGGAAGATGACACTATTGTAGAGGGTGTTATCAAAAAGATCACCAGTTACGGTATGTTCGTAGATGTTGGCGGAGTGGACGGTTTGGTTCATTACAATGAAATCAGCTATAAAGGTCCTGTGAACCCTTCAAAACTTTACAAAGAGGGTGATACGGTAACTGTTAAAGCTATCTCTTATGATAAAGACAAAAGACACCTTTCATTATCTATAAAAGCTGTTCAGGAAGATCCGTGGGCAGAAGTTGAAAGTGAATTGGATGAAGGTGATACAATCACCGTAACTGTTTCAAATATTGAAGCATACGGCGTATTTGTTGATTTAGGAAACGATATAGAAGGTTTCTTACATATTTCAGAAATCACATGGAACAAAAACGTTAAGAATCCGAACGATTATTTAACGGTTGGTGAAGAGATTGATGTTGAAGTTATAGAAATCAATCCTAAAACACACAAACTGCGTGTTTCACTCAAAAGACTTTTACCAAAACCATTTGATGAATTTTCAAAAAAATACAATGAGGGTGATGTTGTGACAGGTACTGTTACATCTTTAACTGACTTTGGTGCATTTGTTCGTATTGACGGTGTTGAAGGTCTTTTACATAATCAAGATGTTTCTTGGGATAAAAATGTAAAATGTAAAGATATTTTGAAATCAGGTGATGAGGTAGAAGTTAAAATCGCTAAAATCAATGCTGAAGACCAAAAAATCTCTTTAAACCGTAAAACTCTTTTAGAGAGCCCTATTGATAAATTTGCAACTACGCATAAAATAAACTCAGTTGTTACAGGAACTATCCGTGACATTAAAGAGTTTGGTGTATTTGTATCTTTAGAAGACGGTGTCGATGCTCTGATCCGTGATGAAGATTTATCTCCTCTTGTAAAAGAAGAGTTGGAAATCGGTCAAAAAATCGAAGCTGCTATAGCTATTATCGATACTCGTCGTGACCGTATCCGTCTTTCTGTTAAAAAGTTAGACTATATTAAAAATCAAGCGCTGCTTGAAGAGATCAATGATAATCAATCACACTCTTTAGGTGATTTGATCAAAGACAAATTCAAGTAACCCAGTAAATGCAAAAGATTTTAAAGTGGTTCACTCCGGTCCTGGCACTTGGAGTAGCTGTCTTTATTGTCTTTTTTTTAATTTCTATAAACTCTTGGGAACAATTAGATGAAATTGAGCCGCTGCAGCATAAAAGCAGTGTAGTTCAAGAAAAACCAAAAAAAGTTTGGTTGAATCACTTTTCACAAACAGAGAGACTAGGGTATTTTTATCCGGTAAATGAGGTCTATGTAAAAATTGACCTAAATGAAAAAGTACTTAAAAAAACCACCTACAAGCTATCAGCCTCTCTCTTGGATCCCTATCAGCTTTTTTGTTTAAAAGAAGAACTAAAACAACATAAATTACCTTATTATCTAAAAAGAGATAAAAGTGGTGTAGAATTGCTTATTTTTTCAAAAGATGTAAATAAACTAAACTCTTTAGTTAAAGTATTAAAAAATTATCAAATTTCGGCAACAGTAGTGTCGTATAAAGAGGATGTATAATGCAGAAATATAAAATCGTAGTATGTGATCATATCCATGAAGCTGGATTGGAAATGCTTCGCAATGATGAGAATATAGATTTTGTCATGGCAGCGGATGAAGACAAGGTAAAACTTTTAGATATTATTGAAGATGCTGATATCGCAATAACAAGAAGTTCTACCGACGTAGATGAAAAATTTATATCGCATGCCAAAAAAATGAAAGCAATCGTGCGTGCCGGTGTAGGTGTGGACAATGTAGATATTCCAGGATGTTCAAAAGAGGGTATCATCGTTATGAATGTACCAACTGCAAACACTATCGCTGCGGTTGAACTTACTATGACGCATATGCTTTCATGTATGAGAATGTTTCCGTATTCACACAATCACCTTAAAAACGACAGAGTTTGGAAGCGTGAAAAATGGTATGGTTATGAGCTGAAGGGTAAAAAACTCGGTGTTATCGGTTTTGGTAATATCGGTTCTCGCGTAGCGCTTCGTGCTAAAGCATTTGAGATGGATGTAATAGCATTTGACCCTTATATCAACCCGTCTAAAGTAACCGATCTTGATATGACCTATACGAAAAACTTTGATGATATTTTGGCCTGTGATATTATCACTATCCACACTCCAAAAAATCAGGAAACTATCAATATCATAGGTGAAGAAGAGATTGCAAAAATGAAAGACGGTGTGGTTTTGATTAACTGTGCCAGAGGTGGTATTTACAATGAAGAAGCGCTTTACAACGGACTTAAGTCTAAAAAAATCCGTTTTGCAGGTATAGACGTATTTATTAAAGAGCCTGCGACAGATCATCCTTTGCTAGATCTTGACAATATTACTGTGTCCGCACACCTTGGTGCCAATACGTATGAGTCTCAGTACAACATCGGTGTTCAGGCTGCCCAACAGGCAATAGAAGCTGCCAAAAGCATAGCATTTCCACATGCCATGAATCTGCCTATTGATGAGAGCAAGATACCTTCATTTGTAAAACCGTTCTTGGAGATGGGACAAAAGATAGGTTTCCTGGCATCTCAGATGAACAAGTCGCAATTATTGTCTATTAAAGTAAGCGGGAAGGGTGATATAGCCGAGTATGTCGATTCTTTATCTACTTTTGTCGCAGTCGGAGCGATGAGTCAAAACAGCGGTGACACAATCAACTATGTGAATGCTGAGTTTGTCGCCGAGGAAAAAGGGATAAAAATAGAGTCTGAATCACTTGGTGAGTCATCTGTTTATAAAAACCTTATCACTGTAAAGCTTACAACGTCTGAGGGAACTACGACAATATCTGCAACAATTTTTGATGACAGCGTATATCGTATAGTAGAAATTGACGGTTTTGATATTGAAGTTGCACTTAAAGGGGATATGGTATTGTTTAAAAATACAGATGTTCCAGGTGTTATCGGCAATGTAGGAAGTATCCTTGGTAAAAACAGTGTGAATATCGCCGACTTCTCACTGGCGAGAAATAACAAGTCTCAGGCTCTTGCAGTTATCCTTGTAGATAATGCGGTGAATGAAGCTACATTAAAAGAACTCTCTTCACTCGATGCTTGTCTGAGTGTAAAATACGCCCGCCTATAAGTTTTAAACCTCTTCGGGGTTTAAAATAAAATCATATATTCTTATTTAATTATTATTTTGTGTTTGATTTGCACATGCCGAGATCTCGGCATGTGGAGTTGAGGTTTACGGTTCGTAAATCGATACCGCTTTTTTCTCATGGAAATGAAAATGTCTCTCCAAGTCAGCGTTTTGCAAAAGTACAGGAACAACGATAAGTGAAGCCAGCACAGCTGCTACTGTTCCAAAAATAAGCGATACTCCCAGACCGCCGAATACTGCATCACCCGCCAGTAAAGTTGAAGCCAGAATTATAGCTGCAGCTGTTAAAAAGATAGGCTTGGCACGTGTTGCCGTTGCGTAGGCTATGGCCTCTGATTTATGCATCCCTTTTTCACTCATCAAAGATTTCGTAAAATCTATAAGAAGTAAAGAGTTACGTGAGCTGATACCTATAAGTGCGATAAATCCGATAAGCGATGTTGCTGTGAGGAAGAATGTATCTGCTGTAAAAATATCCATTATCCAGTGCCCGACGATTACTCCGATAATAGACAAAAATGAACCAAGCAGGATAATACCGCTTAACGTATAGCTTTTGTAGTAGATGACCATAAGTAAAAAGATAAGTATAAGAGCGGCTATAAAGGCAGCACCAAGCTCTACAAAGGTATCAAGTGTTACCTCCATCTCACCATCCCAGATAAGTTGATAAACATCGCCGTTGCTCTTGTCGGTGAGTTCAAGATTGAATAAACCTATTTTTTCTATGTTGAATTCATCCGTAAATGTATGAAGTATCACATCTCTGGCTTCCATAAGCGGATAGACCTGAGAAACCATATCAGTTTCAGCCATTACGCTTGTCATCTGATGCAGGTTTTTACTCAAAATCATAGGATTTGACTTTTTAGGAACTATGTTTACAAGCTCCGTAACAGGTATCATCATCCCCATCTTATTCATAAGTTTTAAAGAGGAGAGTTTAATCTTTATTCCATTGAGATCTTTGTTTGTAAATCTTTTTGATTTTTCGCTTAAAGACAAATAGATAGGAACCTGGTCATTGTAAAGGTCTGAATTTTTTACAGCTATCTGCATCCCCTCAAAGGCCAAGTATATAATATCATTCAACTGTTTTATAGAGATTCCAGAACGGACAACTTTGGTACTGTTAACCTGGATCTCAAAAGTATCATACACTTCATCCTGCATAACATCCACATCAACCAGTCCGTCGGTATTTTTAAATACATCTGCAAGTCTGTTTGCCAGTTTTCTGATTCCATCGGCATTATTGCCGTACACTTCAGCAACAACGGCAGCCAAAACAGGAGGACCTGCCGGCGGTTCGACAAAGGTTATAACCGTGTCTTTATGTATGGAACCGCAGTTTTTTGTAATTGCAGGTCTCATTCTTTGGACCATAAAGTATGAAGGCTCTTCTCTGTGATGCTTTTTTGTAAGGTTTAAAACTATTTCAGCAACATTCTCGGAGTTTTTGAAATGTGAACCTTTGATGAGTCCGGCAAAATCAAGTGGTGAACCCGTACCCAAAAAAACTTCCATATCTACTAATTCTTTTTCAGTTTGAACCAAATTTACTACACAGTCTGTTACCTCTTTGGTCTGCTCAATTGAACTTCCGTTTGCAAGGTTGACGTAAACGGTAAAGGTATCATTGTTTTTTCCGGGAAGCATTTTTGCCAATACCATTTTAGTAGGAGCAATCATTAAAATAGAAAGTATAAAAGCAACAAGAGTTGCAATCAGGATGAGCTTTCTCTGAGAAGAGCTTTGTATACCTTTTAAAACAGCATTTTCAAACTTTTTAAACATTAGTGACCTCCTTTTGTGTGGTCTGGTTTTTTAAGCATTCTTACTGCTAGGTAAGGGGTGAATATATAGGCTACAAACAAAGAAGCGATAAGAGCAACAGGAACATTTGCCGGAATAGGTTTCATAAACTGACCCATCATCTGACCGACAAAAGCCATAGGTACCATAGTCATGATGATCGCAAGTGTCGCAATATTTGTCGGAGGTCCTATCTCGTCGGTTGCTTTTATCATAAGGTCGTCTACACTTTCATGCTGTGACTCTATAGAGTGATAATGTCTGTGGATATTTTCTATAACGATGATCGCTGCATCCACTAAAAGACCCAGAGAGAGTAAAAAAGCAAAAAGTGTTATACGGTTAATGGTCTGACCTGTTAAATAGGCTACAAACAAAGTGATGGCCAAAATAGCAGGGACCGTAAATGTTACGATTAAAGATTCTCTCCATCCAAGGACAAATGCAAGTAAGATAGCAATGATCACGATAGATAAAATCAGGTGAAATACAAGCTCATTTACGGCTTCATTCGCTCTTTCGCCGTCATTTCTCGTAATGACATAATTGATACCGTTTTTTGCAAGGTTCTCTTTGTATGTCTCAAGCTCACTTTTAACCGCATTGGCAATTACAACGGCATTTGTGCCCTGAAGTTTTGAAACCGTGAGAGTGACCTGTTCTTGAAGAGGCGAAAATTTTCCGTCTTCATCTCTTACGCTGATTGAAAGTGATTTGAAGTTTTGTATATCATGGGAAGCTTCAACTTTTGCGATTTGGTTTAAATATATAGGGGAGCCCATGTACTCTGCAACTATAATATTGCCTATATCTTTTTCGTCTTCAAGAGCATTTTTAACTCCCACCATAACGATTTGATTCTCTTTTGTTCTGTTTTTTACGGCAGGAACACTGTAGGAAAGTGATTGCACAGACTCAACAATCTGACCCAAAGAGAGGTTATAACCCGAGAGCTTGTTTAAGTCAACTTCTATATTGAACTGGTGTTTGTATCCGCCTTTTAGTTCTGTAACAGCTACGTTGTCCAAACCGTTTATATGATGCTGAATCTCTTTTACCTTGTCGTAAAGAATGGTTTTGCTCATCTCTTTGTTATTGGAGAAAAAAGCGACTGATACCACCGGGATATCCACATCAATATCAAGGGGTTTGATGATTGGATTCATTGCACCTTTTGGAAAGATATCTGAGTTTTGCATGATCTTATCATACACTTTGAGGTTTGAACCCTCTTTTTCCTCACCTATAAAAAAGGCCGCATTGACGACACCCACGTTGTCCATGGCCATTCCATAGATATGCTCGACCCCTTTGACCTCTTTTAGTTTTCTCTCAAGAGGTCTTACAATGGCCTTTTCTATCTCGGCGGCACTCGCACCCGGAAGAGCTACGATTACGGTTGAACCGCTTACTACCATTTGGGGGTTTTCTTCTCGCGGCATAACCATAAGGGCTAAATATCCGATAGCAAGCAAGAAAACACCAAGAACGATCGTAAGAGGATTGCGTATAAACCCCTTGGCTAAGATACCGGCAGAATCTTTTGGCTTATATGATTTTGCATGATTCATTGTCTATAGCCTTAGTTTATATGTATCGTAGCATACATGCCAGGATATACGGATTTGTTTAAAGTCTTGAATGAAACTTTTATTTTAAATGTGTGTGTCATAGGGTTTGAGCTTGGTATAATGGCTGTAATCGTTCCTATAGCTTTTATGCCAAGTGAAGGTATCTCTATATTGACCTTTTTCCCATGCTGGATAAGTTCTAAATTACCCTCGGCGATTTCGGCGGAAATCTTTAGGTTTGTAAGATCAGAAAGTACAATGGCCGGCATCCCAGGCATTGCCATCTCACCCACTTTGATATTTTTTGCAACGACAACACCGTCGTTTGGAGCGGTAATATTCAAATATCTGTATTGATTCTTAACTTCGGCAAGCTGCGCTTCGGCCTGAGTAACCTGTTTTTTTGCGATATGTATCATATTTGCCAAATTTTGTTCAGCGAGTTGAAGATTTTCAACCTCATATTTTGAGACCATATCTTTTTCCAAAAGTCTGATATGACGCTCAAGGTTTAACTTTACATTTGTATACTGGTTCTGGTACATCTGAAGAGAAAGCTGTGCCTGAGATATTCCAAGCTGAACCTGAGTAAGAGCTGAGTCTATCTCTTTGGAATCAATAGTATATAAAAGGTCTCCATTTTTTACATGGTCACCTTCTGAAACATTTACATTTGTTACAAAGCCCATAAAACGACTTGTTATCATTTTTTGATTGTCGGAAATAACACTTCCCGAGAGTACCAAAGTCTCTGCCATAAGTGAAACGCCAAGTGCCAGTAGTAGTAAAAGTTTACCCATTATTTTTCTCCGTTTGCTAATTTTTCTAGTGCGAAAATTCTTTCATTTCGTTTGTTATGTGCCTGTTGAAGCTGTAATATTTTTTGAATCTGCTCTGATTGTTTTATGATTACATCACTCATTGAAGAGAGCTTTTCCCTGTATCTGCCTTCATAATTGCTGTAGATCTCGTCCGCCAAAGCCAGCTCTTTTTCCAAAGAGAGTATCTCATTGTCATAGGTGTGTATTTCAGTTCTGATTTTGTCAATCTGAAGTGCTATCCCTTTTTTTGCAAGTTCCACCTGAGTTTTGGTCTTTAGCTGTTCTATCTGTGCTTTTTCAAGTTTTGCGCTGTCTATTCCGCCGTTAAAGATATTCCATGAAAGTCTCGCACCTACTGTATAGGCCTGATGGTCTGAAGCATCTCCCAAAAAAGTATCATCAGCTGTTGAAACCTCTGCAAAAGCTCCAATCATAGGATAATAGGATGATTTTGAGACGTCAACCATACTTTTTCTAAGTTCAAGTCCCGTTGCCGCTCTTTTAATATCTATATTGTTTCGCAGGATATCTTCATTGCTCGCGTCTATCATCGCAACATCTGAATCCGGTGTTTGGATATTGTCCACCTCTTGATTAAGCAAGAAGCTTATGTAATGGTAGAGCAGTTTTTGATTGGATTCCATCTGAGCCACAAGACGTTCAACATTTCCCTTTTTTGCCTTTACTTCAAGTAAATCAACTTTTTTTGCATAGCCGACCTCTATCATCTGTTTTGTCATATTCTCAAGAGTGTCTATATTTTCTAAAATTTTATTTAAATTCTTGGTGGAATTGCGAAGCAGCGCCATATCATAAAAACTTTTTCTCAGCTGATACACCTGTTCGTTTATCAGCTGCTTCTTCTCCAGGGTCTTCATTTGAGTCATAGCTTCCATAATGTCCGTATAGCTTGATATTTGAAAGCCTGTAAAAAGCGGAACTTCATATTTTAGTTTCGTCTGAAAAAATGTTCTTGCATCGGGATAATTCAGATCATCCGGCTCTCTGCTTAAAACACTAGAACAATAAGCCGGCGGCGTTGCGCTTTGGCAAGCTAGAAAATCGCTGAAGCCAAAGTCGCCAAAATTAGCCTCTCTCGAAGCCAGTTTAAAGCCGAAAACATTTCCTGCGTCATTTGAGTTTGCAAGATCCTGGGTAAATTCCAGTTTTCCCCAGTGGTTTCCAGAAGCGGTGTCCTCATCAGCTTTTGCAATGCTGACGTCCAGCGAAGCTGTTTTTATCTCCAAGTTTTGTGATTTTAAAATATTTAAGGCTTCATCAAGCGTCAAGGGGTTTGAAGCTGTTATATTAGAAGCATTTAATAGTAGTGCCGTACATAAAACACTAACAATTTTTATCATCTGTCTTCCTCCAAAAAATTGATTTTATTTAAGTTTTAATTATAACATATATTTCATATTCATATATCACATATATATCACATGCAAACCAGACTCTGATCGCTCAAAGCATCTTTTAAAGTATAAAAAACTTGCAATGTTAAGAAAGTCATAGAAACTTATATAAGAAATTAAAATACTGCTTTGTTTAAGGATATATCACTAAAATTTGATTTACAATTTAAAAAAAGGCTTACTCTATGTCTTATTCCTGTCCTATGACATTTGAAAAGGTGGACTCAAATATTTCCAGACTCAACTCTTTGTTTGTAAGTATATTGGTCATCACCTATTTGATTACATCCAATATCTTTTTGCTTTATTTTTTGGTCTTTGATTTTTCTATCAGGCTGTTTGTCCAAAAAAAAGCTTCACCTTTATACCTGACATCACAGTTGATTACGGTGAGTTTAAAATTTGCTGAGAAATTAACCGATGCCGGAGCCAAAAGACTTGCCGCTTACTTTGGGCTTTTGTTTGTGCTTTTACTTCTACTGACCCATCTGCTCAACCTGTGGTACCTCTCTTTGGGCGTGGCAGTCATCTTTTTGTCATGTTCGCTCTTGGATGTGATATTTAACTATTGTCTGGGATGTAAAATCTACTTTATAGTAAAAAAAATATATCCAAAGTTTATGCTTTAAAGATAAAGGATAATTCTGATAGAATACCGCATTAAATTCATTTCGTATAAGGCTTGAAAATAGATATGCAAATGCTGGTTGATTCTCTTAGAAAAAAAGGGAAGATTTATAAAAAGATGCAAGAAATATCTCCAAAGGAGATAGGCATCCGAAATAAAATAAAGATGTACAAAGCCACTGATACAAACGGCTATTTCTGGGCTATTTTTGCCGTCTCTCAAAAAAGCAGACTTCTTATGAAAGATGTGCACAAATTTGAAGAGATATATACCAAACTCACCATCTATTTTGAACATAACTTCAAGCATAAAATAGTTTTTATAGATGCACCCCTCTGCTCAAAGGCCAAAGAAGCATTTAAAAGTCAGGGCTGGAAAATTCAGTAATGCTTCTTTGCGACATTGGAAACACCTCGTATCATTTTCTTGATGATACGAAAGAATACAAAAAATCCGTACACAGCTTCAATCCCGGGGAGATCAAAGAAAGGGTTTTTTATATCTGCGTAAATCCACATGCCAAGAATATTCTAAAACAATATGAAAACTGGATAGATCTATCCCGGCATGTGGAACCGACACATTACTACAAGACGATGGGCGTGGACAGGATATTCGCATGCGAAGCGATTGGGGAGGGAATCATCATCGATGCCGGAAGCGCAATCACGGTTGATCTTGTTAAGGGCGGCATATTCGGGGGCGGTTTTATCTATCCCGGTATAAAAGCGATGTCGGAAACTTATAGAAATATCTCCCCGGCGCTTGATTACTCATTTAACTTTGAGCTAGATTTAGATAAAATGCCAAAAAATTCCCAAGATGCCATAAGTTATGGGTACTTAAAAACACTTTTTAGTGAGGTTATGTCGCATAATATGGATATATTTCTAACAGGCGGAGATGCAAAAAAGTTTGCACAAATATTTCCACATGCCACGATAGACGAGATGCTTATATTTAAGGGAATGAAAAAGATTATGAAAAAGGCTGACGTATGTTAACAGTTGCACTTCCAAAAGGTCGTATAGCACAAGAGACACTGGAGATATTTGAGACTATTTTTGGTGACAGTTTTGTATTTGATGACAGAAAACTTATTCTGGAAACTCCGAAATTTCGTTTTTTACTTGTAAGAAATCAAGACGTTGCCACTTATGTTTACCATCAAGCTGCTGATATCGGTGTTGTCGGACTGGATACTTTAGAAGAGCAGGATTTGGATGTTATCCGTCTTTTGGATCTTAGACGCGGTGTGTGCAAGGTCGCCATCGGTATGAAAGTGGGTGAAAAACTTGATCTCAGCAAGCCCGAGATCAAGGTAGCTACAAAGATGGTCAACATCACGAAGCGTTATTTTGAGCAGCGTGCCGTATCTGCCGACATCATCAAGCTTTACGGATCCATCGAGCTGGCTCCTCTTGTCGGACTTGCGGATATGATAGTGGATATCGTTGAAACGGGTGCTACGATGAAGCAAAACGGCTTGGAAGTTGTAGAAGACATTATGGAATCATCGACCTATCTTATCGCGAATAAAAATAGCTACATTGCCAAAAAAGATGAAGTATTGGATATCTATGAAAAGATAAACAAAGTGATAAAAGCAGAGCAGAAAGCCTGATGACAAACCTGGATCTGTATGCAAAAGCCGAGCATCTGCTTGGCATAGAAGAAGCTACGGAAGCTCTTTATGACTTATACCGTTCGGAGCTTGATGATAAAAATGTCAAGACGCTTTTGGATGTCGGCTGCGGTCGCGGCGGTTTTATGCAGCGGATGATAAGTGACGGCATAGTATGCAAGGGTGTTGACTTGAGTTTGGTGATGGTGGATGAGTGCAAGGCGCAAGGACTTGATGCTGAGTGCATAGACGTGAGTGAAGTCGGCGGAAAGTATGATGCAGTCGTTTCCATTTTTGACGTGCTAAACTTTATGGATGAGGATAATCTTATCAAGTTCTTGGATGCCGTATCCCAAAAGCTCAATGACGGGGGGATCTTCATAGCGGATATAAATACCCGTTACGGATTCAGCGATGTTGCCGAGGGGACGATGAGCAATGACACGGATGCCGAATTTTTGAGTGTAGACGCTACATTTGAAAATGATGAACTGCATACAAAATTCACTCTTTTTACAAAAGATGAAGAGGGCAGATACACAAAAAATCAGGATACTATCATCCAGTACTTTCACAAGATTAAAATTTTTCAAAAACTCTCAGGCTTGAAACTCATAGACAAACAAACCTTTTCCCTTTATGACACCGAAGACAAAACCCTCTTAATATTTAAAAAAAGATAGTTCACGTATCTTTTTTTAAAACTCCATTCTCCAAAAATCTTTCAATTATTTTCAATATTTTTACATAATAAAATATTTGATTGTCTTGAACTTTAAGATTTTGGGGTATATAATGAATTTAAGTGATAGATAAGTATCTATTGATATTTGAATGAGGAGTATATTATGAAAGCTCATGATTTTACGGCGTTGATATTTGTACTGGTAATGACGATATTAGGTATGAGTGGGTGTAGCAGTGGAGGTGGCGGCAGCACAACGGATGTGAACGACGGTGTGCTGACCCTCTCTTCATCATCTGCTGTCCCCGGTGAATATATCACTCTGACAAACAGCTCTTTTAGTACTCTTACGCCTGTACATATTACCTGGTCTGATGATAATAACTATAGTGTCAAAACGGATGTGTATCCCGTAGCCAATGGTGTACTGAAGGTTTCTGTTCCGGTTTATGTTGATATGCAAAGCAAAACCGTGGCAGAGGGTAATGTCACTTTATCCGTGTCTGGCATAAGCACTGCAAAACAGCTAAACATTCGTCGTCCCATTGAGATTATATACGGCAGCGGCGAAAAACCGGGTGATTTGATTATTGAATGGTTCAGGCAAAATCGCTCTGATTATAATACCACACTGCACACCATACAGAACTTTGGCACAGATACGGCCGAAGCGGAAGCCCTTTTGTCTTCTCAAATCTCCCGTTTGGATGCTCTCATCGCCGAGTTTGATACAAATAGCACTTTTAGTATCTATTATAACGACGGTACGACAAAGACTTTATCAGACGGAGAATTGCGTGAGGCTGACGCTCTGATGTATACGGCTGCTTTGGGTATGTTGGTCGCCGGAGGAGAAACGACACTGAGTACAAGCTCTGTTTATCATGCCGACAGCCTTAACGATCTTTTAGACAGTGCTACGGCAGACGGAAACGCTGCTCTTCAAGCCGTGAAAAATCTCAGGGATAAAATCCCTCAAATGATGGACAATATAGAAGGCGGTTCGACCCTTCTTCTTGGAGGGGTGACCATAGTTACCGGAATTGCCGTACTGGTGGGCTCAATTCCTGCGGGAACGGCTTTAGTTATCGGAGGACTCACGGCAGGAACATACGCAATAATAACAGGTGTACACAGTGAAGGTCTTGCCTGGGTAAGCTCAAAGATCGATGAGGCTTCCTTAACCGTAAGCGATTATGAATTTGGCGGCGAATTGGCAGATAAAGCGGCAGATGCAGCTACTAGTTTTGCACTGAGCATAGGTTCTGCAGGAACAAAAGTAGCCGGAGGACTGGCTGAGTTGGCATATACCGGATGGAACATGTTCACTTCAAAACTGGAATCGGTTTGCAGTACAGAAGAAGCTGCTCCGTCCATTTCGCTTGAGAGATTGAGCACCTCACTTGATGATGTAAATCAGTTTTGTACGGAAATAGAGCTTGTTCTTCTTTACAAGGATTATTTTGAGATGAGTGTCAGTATTGCGGGCTATACGGGACCGTTTTATCAGAATGCTCTTTTCTTCGCACTGGGGAGTATCAATGACGGAGCTCCAACATATCCCAGTATACAAGTAGCTTCAGCTATAGAGCCTGAAGCGCTCAATGATGATGTGCTGCTTTTAATGCTTAGCGAAACTCTCAGTGAAGGAAACTATACCGTAGATGATTCATGGGTGGGTGAAGGCATCGGTATAGCCGAGCTTTTCTTTAGTTCTCATGAGATTCTCGAAGATATCACCTATAGCTTTCAATGGCCAGTGGGTTTTTCACAAACTGACGGTACCCTGGTGCTAGAACACTATGGTGCAAATTACGGAGACCGCCTCAAAGGAAGTTTTGTAATGAATGTGAGCGGAACAAAAGTTACCTGTCTGGACACTGAGTGTGAAAATGAGGATGTTGAGGAGATTACGGGTACAATAAGCGCTTCATTTGACGGCTTTATAAAAGAATATAAATAAAACAAGGAAAATATATGAGTCATAAACACAAGGCAAAGATTGAAAAGCTGTTTGAGCACCCGATTTCAGGTAATATTGATGTAAAGAGGTTATTGAGTGCTTTGGAACATTATGGCGCGAGCGTAGAGATGAATAAGCAAAATAGAGCGAAGATAGTCGTGGGAGGGGAGGAGCTGATTTTGGCACTCTCCCACAGGAATGATCTCTCTATTGATTCTATTACGAAGCTTCGTCATTTTTTGGAAAAAGTTGGAATCACACCGGATACCTTATAATGATTTGCAAGAAAATCGGGAGTTTTTTTTGATTATTGTATAATGTATTCCAAGATGATTATATTTGAAGGATAGAGTGGTATGGATGGAAATATTATCGTGACCTACAAAGTGCTGTGTCAAACTGATGTCAATAAAGAGATAACGCTCTTGGAACTGCTTACGAATGAAAAGGTGCTCAAAGTCATAAAAAGCGAATTTGCCAAGGGTTTTAGAAATATCGAACTTACGACCAAGGAACAGGGGGCACTCTTAAAACTTGAAACGGCGAAAGAGTTACATACGTTTGAGGTCTCAAAAGATGATTTTGCGGATATACTTGCCTTGGCCGAGGATGATGCCATGACGAAAAAACTGTTTAAAAAAGAGTGTGATCGCGTAGAATTGGTCGATATAAAGACCTCTTGCCAAAATCCTGAAATCTAAATCGGAGATGATAGTTTGATGCACATGGACAAAGCTGATTTAGAGAAAAAAACAAAAGAAGAGCTGATATCTCTGATATTGGAGTATCAGTCCCATCTAAGGGATGAAGGTATCGGGATATACAATGTCAGCGTATTGGACAAGCTTAAGGAATATAAGTCTTTACACTCCCATATAGATAAGATACACAGCAGTTCAAACAATGTGGGTGTTATGATGTTCAGGGTTTACAATATCGGTCGCAGTGATGATATTTACCACTCCAGGATATCAAAAAAAATACTTGATGATATCACAAAACTTTTAAAATCGAAGATAAGGGGTACGGATATCCTTATTAAGTTTGACAGGCAGAATTTTGTAATAATTGCACCCAATACCGACGGCGAGGGTACAGACAAGTATGCCCATAAACTCAATCAGCTTATTATGTCTAATATATTTGGCAACGTCACCCATTTAAAATCTAATTTTTCCATAACCGTATTTGAAAAAAATGACACCATTCATATGCTTATCGAAAGATTGTACAAGGCTTTAATCGCTATTGAGAAGGATTCTTTGAAATATTTCATCAAAGTTTAGGCTTGGATATCTGCCTCAAGAATAATCTCTGTTATTTCCGAAGATGCGCCTAATCTCATCGGCGGTCCCCAAAATCCAGTGCCTTTGTTGACATATATCTGTAATCTTTCGTTATGCTGATGTAGTCCGCTGAGGTAGGGTTGCTGAAGTTTTACCAAAAATCTAAAAGGAAACAACTGCCCTCCATGTGTGTGACCGCTGAGGAGTAAATCCACACCATCTGTTATTTCATCTATATACCTCGGCTGATGGGCGAGCAAAACGGTCGGAGCATCCTGTTTGTTCAAGAGTGCTTTTCGCAAGTCCGGCATGTGGGTTTTTGCCCTGTATCCAAACAGATCATATACGCCTGCAAGATTAAAACCATTCCCGCTTTCACCAATATATACATTCTCATTCTCAAGAACTCTGATGTTTCGAGATTTTACCGCATCGATAATGTCTTGTAAGCCATGGAAATACTCATGGTTGCCAACGATAAAATAGGTCCCGTACTTTGAGCGAAGAGCCTTAAACTCATCAAGTGCGTCTTTGGCATGAATTACGTCAACATCTACGAGATCACCTGTAATCACTACCAAATCAGGATGGAGCGCATTTACTTTTGAAACTATATCTTTGATAAACTCGGCATCTATGAGTCCGCCTATATGTATATCGCTCAGCTGGACTATTTTGTATGAGTGTTTGAGCTCTTTTATCTTGATGGTAAGCTTTTCTAGTTTGACAAATCTGGCCTCGTACATAGATTTGGCACTCAGGGCAGATGCGGCAAATAACGCGGATATATCCAAAGATCTTTTGAAAAACTTTCGTCTGGAATTTGACATCGGCGTGATTGAACATAAAACTCTTGATACATCATAGATCACGGCCGTACAAAACAGTAGGAAAAGTACGCCGATGGGAATAGAAAACAAAAAATAGAGCCAGTTTGGCAGATTTGTGTAGTATCTTCCGATCATATAGCCGATTATTCCTATAAAATTCACTATAAGAAAAATACGCAGATATTTTTTGGTCTGCTGTTTTGCGTCAAGCTTGGCTATCAGCCTTTTTGAGATATACATATTGAGAAGGATAAAAACGCCCAAAAAGGCGGTGGCAAATAAAAGCATATTCATGTTTAGAATTATAGCCAATAAAAACACAGCAGTATTTATATGTATCTAAAATTTTCCACTTGACTTTGTTACCAATTCGGAGTAGTATTTGGATAAGTAAGTATTACTAATTAGTAATATATCAAAGGAGATGAGATGAAGTTAGGAAAAATAGTATTGGCAACATTGTTTGCTTCGAGCATTCTTTTAGCCGGTAATTACAAAGTGGATGTAAGTCATTCGAGTGTGGCTTTTAAGGTAAAACACCTCATGATCAGTAATGTCAAAGGTGAGTTTTCAGATTTTAGCGGTACTTTTGAGTACGATGAAAAATCAAATACTCTTCAAAGCCTAAAAGGTGTCGTAAAAGTTGACTCAATAGACACCGGGATTGAAAAGAGGGATGAACATTTGAAATCTGCAGAGATATTTAATGAAGAAAAATATCCTGAAATAGTTTTTACACTTTCAAAAGTTAAAGGAAACAAGGCATACGGTGAATTCACTATGCACGGGGTCACAAAAAAAGTGATTTTTGATTATGAAAGCGGAGGAACGATACAAGACCCTTGGGGAAATCAAAGAGCAGGAGTTGCTCTTAGCGGAAAAATAGACAGAAAAGATTATGGAATCACCTGGAACAAGATTCTTGAAACCGGCGGAGTAACGGTAGGAGAGAGTGTAAAAATAGAAGTTGAGCTTGAAGGGATACTTCAAAAGTAGTATAAATATGAAAACAAATGTTACAGATTACGGTGCTAGAACGAATAAGAGCATGCAGACATGGCTTGAGATTCTAAAAGCTTATACAAAGATTAGCGCCAAAGAATCGGTCTATATACAAGAGAATTCTCTCACTATGAATCAGTTTAAAGTGCTTGAAGTCTTGTACCATAGAGGCAGTCTAAGTGTAGGTGCAATCACAAAACTTACCCTTAGTACGCCTGGAAACATAACCGTAGTTGTAAAAAATCTAAAAAGAGATAAACTCGTCTCAGCGCTCAAAGATCCAAATGACAAACGCACAAAGCTTTTGGCCTTGACAGAAAAGGGCAGAAGTGCAGTATCCTCCATATTTCCCAGGCATGCGCAAAATCTTAAAAGTTATTTTGAAGTATTAAATGATGCAGAACTTGATACGATGTTTTCTCTTTTGAGAAAACTTCAAAAGGCTCAGTAGATACAAGAAGGTATAAAAGATAATTATTATTCTTTAATATTTATTCTTTATGATATACTTTTGTAAAGTCGCGTGAAAAACACTTTTATAAATCGTCATGAGGTTGAGATACCTTTCATGGTATCTTTCAATGAAATTCTAATCAGGGGAATACCATGTTTGATAACAAAAAACTTACGCAACACACTTCGGGTAGCGGAACATCGAATCAGGATTGGTGGCCGAATCAGTTAAAGCTCGATATTTTACACCAACATACATCTGCGTCCAATCCTATGGGCGAAAATTTTAACTACGCTGTTGAATTTAAAACTCTTGATCTTCAAGCCGTGAAGAACGACCTTGTAAAAATTATGAAAGACTCTCAGGAGTGGTGGCCGGCTGACTTTGGTCACTATGGACCATTGTTTATCCGTATGGCGTGGCATAGTGCCGGTACATACCGCACAGGTGACGGACGCGGCGGTGCAGGAAGCGGAAATCAGCGCTTTGCACCCCTAAACAGCTGGCCGGACAATGTTAATCTTGATAAGGCCCGCAGGTTGATATGGCCTCTCAAGCAGAAGTACGGACGAAAAATTTCTTGGGCTGACTTAATGATTCTTGCCGGAAATGTTGCCATGGAGTCAATGGGGATGAAAACTTTTGGTTTTGCCGGTGGACGTGAGGATATCTGGGAGAGCGAAAAAGATATATACTGGGGAACTGAGGGCAAGTGGTTGGATGATAAACGTTATTCCAAAGATCATACCGAACTTGAAAACCCTCTTGCAGCGGTACAGATGGGGCTTATCTATGTAAACCCCGAAGGACCAAACGGCATACCCGACCCTCTTGCAGCAGCCAAGGATATCCGCGAGACTTTTGCCAGAATGGCTATGAACGATGAGGAAACGGTGGCCCTGATAGCCGGTGGTCATACCTTTGGAAAATGTCACGGCGCCGGGGATGCAGCACATGTCGGTCCTGAGCCCGAAGCAGCGGGTATTCAAGAGCAGGGATTTGGATGGAAGAGCAGTTTTGGTACAGGCAAAGGCGCCGATACGATCAGCAGCGGCTTGGAAGTTACCTGGACATCAACACCGACAAAATGGAGCAGCAACTTTTTATGGAACTTGTTTGGATATGACTGGGAACTGACAAAGAGCCCGGCCGGTGCGCATCAATGGACACCCAAAAACGGTGCGGGTGCAGATACTATACCCGATGCCCATAATCCCTCAAAACGTCACGCTCCGACTATGCTCACTACCGATCTCTCCTTACGATTTGACCCGGCTTATGAAAAAATCGCAAGACGTTTTTATGAAAATCCGGATCAGTTTCAAGACGCATTCGCTCGTGCATGGTTCAAGCTGACACACCGTGATATGGGACCGAAATCCCGCTATTTAGGTCCAGAGGTTCCTGCTGAGGAACTTATCTGGCAAGACCCGATTCCGGTGTGTGAGCATACATTGATTGACAATCAGGACATTGCTTCTCTAAAGGGCAAAATTCTTAAATCAGGACTCAGTGTAAGTGCATTGGTTTCAACTGCCTGGGCATCCGCCTCTACGTTTCGCGGTTCAGATAAACGCGGCGGTGCAAACGGTGCCCGTATCCGTCTCGTACCGCAAAAAGACTGGGAGGTGAATCAGCCGAAGCAACTCTCCAAAGTCCTTTCCACGCTCGAAGGGATACAGGCTGAGTTTAACGATGCACAGTCCGGAGATAAGAAGGTTTCGCTTGCCGATTTGATTGTTTTGGCAGGGGGTGCAGGGATTGAACATGCAGCAAAAAATGCAGGGCATGATATCAAAGTTCCTTTTACACCGGGCCGAATGGATGCCTCGCAAGAACAAACCGATGCTTCCTCTTTTGATGTATTGGAACCGCTTACTGATGGATTTCGTAATTATATGAAGAAAAAATATTCTGTTTCATCTGAAGAATTACTGATAGACAAAGCGCAGTTGCTGACTCTGAGTGTGCCGGAGATGAGTGTCCTTATCGGCGGTATGCGTGTTTTAAATGCCAATGTGGACCAAAGACAAGAGGGTGTCTTTACAACAAAAAAAGAATCGCTCAGCAATGACTTCTTTGTCAATCTTCTGGACATGAGAACACAATGGAAGGCAGTTTCAGATAGCGAGGAGCTTTTTGAAGGTTGTGAGCGCGGAAGCGGCGAAGTTAAATGGACGGCTACACGCGTTGATTTAATATTCGGTTCAAATTCCCAGCTGCGCGCTGTGGCTGAAGTATATGGAAGTTTTGATGCAGAGATGCGTTTTATCCATGATTTTGTATCTGCATGGACCAAGGTGATGAATTTAGACAGATTTGATCTGGACTAAAAAAAATCTCAAGCTTATATAAGGGAAACGACTCTAAAGTCGTTTCTCTCTAATGCATATCAGGTTTAGGCGTTGCAGAGGTTGAAGCCGGAAGTATTGGAAGCGTAAGAAGAGGTTTTTCGCCATCGAGTGCTTTTAAAAACTCCTCTATGGAAGCGGCTTGTTTGTCTGAAATATCAGCACCAAGCTGTACGCGTCCCATTTCAATTATAGCCTCTTTGAGACTCCAAATCTGCCCGTTATGGTAGTAAGGTGCAGTCTGTGTGATATTTCTGAGTGTAGGTACTTTTACCATGGCATTTGTATCGCCTTTGAAATCACCGACATTCTGATGCTTGTAGGTTGCGGTAACATTAAAGACATTCATATTTCCGCCAAGCGCTATTCCGTTGTGACAGCTTGCACAGCCAACATCGATAAATGTTTTTAATCCGTTTTTTTGAGCCTGGGTCAGGGCATCTTTGTTTCCGTTTAAAAAATCATCGTACGCTGAAGGTGTGACCAGGATTCTTTCAAATAGAGCGATGGTATCTGTTACTTTTTCAAAGTTGATTTTCACATCGTCGCCGTAGGCACTTTGAAATTCAGCCACATATTGAGGCATTGAATTTACTGTCTTCTCCACATGCTCTTTTGTAGCAGCCATTTCAGGGTGTGCCTGAATAGGACCCTGTGCCTGTTTTTCCAAATCCGGATCTCTTCCATCCCAAAACTGGGCATTGAAAAATACTGCATTATAAACTGTAGGTGAGTTTAAATGATGAGGGTTTGCAGTCCATTTATGCCCGATTGCGGCACTTACTCCGTCATCACCCCCTTCACTCAGGTTGTGACAGGTATTACAGCTGATAAGATTACTTTTAGAAAGCCTAGGGTCAAAATAAAGTTTTTTCCCAAGTTCTATTTTTGCATCGGTAATCTTATTTTCCGTGTTGTCTATCAACTGCATAAGCTCGGTTTTTCCTGCAGGAATGGGTTTTAAACCTGCTTCTTTTGCCTGTTCTTGCAAACTTGCCGCCATTAAACCTGTTGTTGCCAATAGTAAAGAAAGAGCTATTTTCATCTTATTTCCTTTATAATAATTATCAAAAGATAATTTTTTTCTTTTTTGTATGGTAGCGATGATTCGCTTAAAATATAATAATTATTATAAGTAAAGTCTAAAAATATTTATTAAAATAATTGCAAAATTCCATACTGCAAAAACTAAAAATAGTAGTACAATTTTAAAAAAAATATATGGAGGAAGAGATGGTAAATTTTACTGTTGCAGAACAATCTTTAAAGCCTTTTGGTTTAGAAGCAAAGCCGATAATTGAAAAATATCTTGGTAAAATAGAAGTAGACGTAAGTGATTACACTTTTGCCGCAAACTACATATGGCTGGCTAATTCAAGCGGCTTTTATGCGATTATAAATGATTGTTTTTGTCTTTTTGCCCTGACCGGCGGTGAGCTTACTATGCTTCTTCCTCCGATTGGGAAGAAAAAATATATCAATGACGCGATAACGAGATGTTTTGAAATAATGAATGCAAATAACAGTTCGGTTTATTATGCAAGAATTGATTATGTTCAAGAATGGATGGTAGATGAATTTGTACAATCAACGGATGAAGCGGAAAATATGTTTGTTATGCTTGAACACTTTTTGGTTGAGAAGAAGTTGGTTGATTATATCTACGCTGTTGATAGTCTTATAGACCTTCGCGGAAACAGTTACCACACCAAAAGAACAGAGATAAACAAGTTTAAAAAATCATATCCCGACCATCATGTTGAGACGCTTGAGAGTGAAAAACACAAAGACGAGATTATGAGCCTATTTAATAAATGGGTCTCAGACAGAGTCAAGTATATGCCAAAAGAGGAAGCCGAAGTTTTCTTAGAGGGGATACACCAGGAGCGTCATGCCGTCAAAAGAATGCTCAAGGATTATGTAAGTCTCAACTTGATCGGCTTGGTCATCTACATCCACGGCGAGTTAAAAGGTTTTACGGTTGGTGAGAAAATAAACAATGACACGGCTTCGGTCATCATTGAAAAAACAGACTTTGAAGTTCTGGGTTGTGCGCAGTTCATTTTCAGAGAGTTTTCCAAAATGTTAAAAGAACATTACAATGTTGCCTATATAAATGTCGGCGACGATATGGGCTTTGAAAACCTTCGCAAGGTTAAGATGTCCTATCGTCCGTATAAACTGGTTCCAAAGTATACGATTTATCAAAAATGATCATCAGAGCGGCAGTTTTAGCAGATGCAAAAAAGTTGCATCTCTTAGAAGGGGAACTTTTCAAAAAAGAGGATTATCCCCTTTCTCTTCGCTCTTTTTCGTATCATATCCGCCATAATCTACTCTTAGTCGCAGAGGCTGACTCAGGTGAAATCAGCGGATATATTTTAGTACTTATCCGCCGTAAAAAGGCAAAGATCTATTCCCTTGGAATCTCTAAGAGATTTAGAAAACAGGGAATAGCCGCTTTGCTTCTGACTCATGCAATCGCCGATATCAAAAAATCGGATTTTAAAAATCTGATTCTTGAAGTAAGGATTGATAATGATGCCGCAATCGAACTTTATAAAAAGATGGGATTTGAAGTTGAGAGCGTATCCAAAAAGTTTTATCTTGACGGCTGTGACGCTTATATCATGGAGCTGAAACTCTAAATCTCCCTGTGTAGAGGGATATCGCACTTTTTACCGCATTGAGATAGCTGAGAGTTTTGGCTTGTCCCGTGTATGCGATATCAAAAGCCGTGCCGTGGTCTACGGAGGTTCTGATAATAGGAAGATTGAGCGAGATATTGACACTCTCCTCAAAGTAAAGAGCCTTGAGCGGTGCCAAGCCCTGATCATGGTACATAGCGATAAAATAGTTAAAAGAGCTTCTAAAATGGGGAGTAAAAGCTATATCGGGCACAACTGCACCAAAAAAAAGTTCTTTGCCCAGAGTCTGGTTTGCCTTTTTTATAGCTTCTTCTATCTCCCTTTCCTCATCTCCGAGTACACCGTTATCTCCGGCATGTGGATTGAGTCCCAAGACCGCAACTCTTTTGTCACCTATACTTTTGTGAAAATCAAGTAAGAAGCTAAGAAGTTTATCTGTTTGCATGTAGGATGGAACATCTTTGAGCGGTATATGTTCCGTGTAGAGTGCAACAAACATCTGCGGACATCCAAGCATCATAATCGCATCTTTTTTAAAATGGCGGCGGAGCAGGTCTGTATGCCCCTTAAACTCCAAGCCCGCTCTCATCCATGCTTCTTTATGAATAGGCATAGTGACAACACCGTCTGCTCTTTTTTCTTCGCAAAGCTTTATGGCACTCATAAAAGAATCATAAGAATATTTTCCACATGCCGAATCAACTTCTCCTGCACGGATTTGAAACTCACCTTCCACATGCCACAGATTGAAATCTTTTGGCGCCTGCACATTTAAGATTCCACATGCCATATCCAGCATAGTCTTATTGATACAGTAAAGAGGAGTGCACAGTTTTGTTATCTCATCGTGGGCTTTGAGTGCGATTTCAATTCCGACGCCGTTTAAATCGCCTATGCTGATTGCGAGGGTAGGCTTACTCATCTGCTTGTGAGTCTTTTCATCTCTTTTATGGCGTCTGCAAGACCGCTGAAAACACTTCTGGCTATGATACTCTGACCAATATTAAGCTCGATAATCTCTTTGATATCCATAATGTGTGCAACATTGTGGTAGTTGAGTCCGTGACCGGCTGCCACCTCCAGACCCAAAGAGTGTGCATGGATAGCTGCGAGTTTTATATCTTCTATAGATTTTTCCAGTCGGCTTGATAATTCATTTCTTGGAAGTTCCAACTCTTGCACGGAGTGGTTTGAATAAGGGAGTGAAGAATTGAGCATTGCAAAAAGATTGGCGAATGTTCCCGTATGAAGCTCCACCATCTCCGCTCCTAGCTGTTTTGATTTTTCCATAGCTTCTATGCTCGGGTCGACAAAAAGTGAAACAGGTATCACATAATCGTGTAAAAGCTCAATCGCATACGCGAGTTCATCCTCATATCCAAAGACATCAAGTCCCCCCTCTGTAGTCACTTCTTCTCTTTTTTCAGGAACCAAAGTGGCACGGTGAGGTTTTAAATTGGTGACGATATCTAAGATGTTTTTATTTATAGAACATTCAAGGTTTACGGGAACGCTTGAGTGGGCAATTATATTTTTTGCATCCATATCCTGTATATGTCTTCTGTCTTCTCTTAGGTGGATGGTAATCTGATCGGCGCCGTTTGCACATGCCACGTAAAGAGCCTGTAAAATATCGGGGTCATTCACTCTTCGTGCTTCTCTGAGCACTGCCACATGGTCTATATTTACACCCAGTTTCATAGTATTGTTCAAATTATTTTCCTTTTGCTTCATTCATAAATTTTATATAATCACTCTCAATACTGTGATGCTCAACCAGATTCCCTATATGTACTTCAACTATTTTCGTATCCTTATAAGGAGCATGTCTAAAAACACTCTCAAGAGTGTCATTTATAAAGACAGGCACTATGTCCAGGTTGTTTGCACGTGCTATCTTCGCAGCTCCGTTTTGAAAGTTTTTGATGCCCTGTTTTTTGTATCTTTCACCCTCCGGGAATATATAGATATTCAAATCATCAACTTTTAAAAGTGTTTTTTTTAACTGTTTGAAAAATTTTATCAGTCCTTTTCCGTTTTCAACATCAACGCTGATACAGCCGCTGTACTTGAAAAAGTCTCCGTAAAAAGCTCTAAAGAGTTCCTCTTTTGCTATCCATACGCCGTTTTTGGAATGTCTGGAAAAGATATGCTCCATAACAATGATGTCAAGAAGGGAGCGGTGGTTTATCGCATAGAGTTTTTTGTCTTCTTTTGGTATTTCGCCGATAACTTTGACCTCAATATTCAAAAACTCAAGTACGCTGTTTGAATATGCCTGTCTGTCATGCGATAAGCGTGTATAAGCAGGTTTGTACGATATAAAAGGATGGAAGTAGGTGCGTTTGAATTTTTTTATATATTTAAATCCAAGTTCAATCATAAATATGTATTTGCCTAGATTTTTTAGCATGGAAAACCCTTGATTTAAAAGCAAAGATTATAACAAAAGTTTGTTAAGTTTTGCCTATATCAAAATCTCATACACAAACCCATTTAAGGTATGCAGATTCGTAAAGATCCACATGCCGGGAATATCTTTGATATCCGGCATGTGGAAAAAAACTATTTTCTATGAAGAGGGTGTTGGTAGTCAGGCTTTTCGCAGGCTGCGAAAAATGTAGCCGTTGTCAAAGCTAAGAGTGCGGCAAACAATAAATTTTTCATCTAATCTCCTTTTTTTATCACAATTTTTATATATCTTTTAAAATTATAGTTTTTTA